>JAGQQW010000178.1 GCA_020426005.1 Planctomycetota bacterium
GACCTCGAGTTCGAGCGCGCCGCCAAATTGCGGGACGAACTGTTCCGCCTCGAGCGCATGGACCTCTTGCTGCGCTGATCGCATGCACTCCCGAGTCGTCGAGTCCGTTCGTAAGCTCCCGCATGCGCCCGGGTGCTACGTCTTCAAGGACGGCCGCGGGAGCGTGTTGTACGTCGGCAAGGCCGGAGATCTGCGCAAGCGCGTCGCTGCCTACCTGAAGGAGGGTGGTGACGGCCGGCTTCAAATGCCGTTCCTCGAAGCGGAGGCTGCCGACGTCGAGTTCGTTGCCACGGGAACCGAGCAAGAGGCGCTGCTGCTCGAGAACACGCTGATCAAGAAGTTCAAGCCGAAGTACAACATCCGCCTCAAGGACGACAAGGCGTTCTTGATGCTGCGGCTCGATCGGCGCGAGGACTGGCCGTGGTTTCGCTTCGTGCGTCGTCGGCGAAACGACGGTGCGACGTACTTCGGTCCGTTCGCTTCTGCGCGCTCGATTCGCAAGACACTCGGCTTGTTGCACAAGGTCGCTCCACTTCGCGATTGCACCGACTCCGTCTTCGAGAATCGGTCTCGACCCTGTCTCAAATACCAGATCGGTCGGTGCCCTGCCCCGTGCACGGGTTACATCGATCGAATGGCGTACTCGGCGCTCGTCGACCGCGCCGTCGCGATCCTCCAGGGAGAAACGGCAGAGCTCGAGAAGGAACTCACCGCGAAGATGGTCGCCGCCGCCGAACGCTTGGAGTTCGAGCTCGCGCAAGCGATCAAGGACAACCTGTCGGCCTTGCAGCGGATCACCGAGCGCGAGCAGGTCACGAGCAGTGCCGGCGTCATCGATCGAGACGTCGTCGGTTTGCACGCGAGTGACGGAATGGTGCACTTCGCGGTTCTCGCCTATCGCGACATGGGGCTCGAGGCGCAACGCACGCAGCACTTCCGGACCCAGCTTCCGATCGCAGAACTCCTCAGCTCGTTCGTGAGTCAGCTCTATCAAGGCGATCGATACGTTCCGCGGCAGATTCTGTTGCCTGCGCCGCCCGTCGACTACGAGGCGTTGGCCGATTGGCTCGCGGAGCGGCGCGGTGGTGCCGTCGAGGTGCTCGTGCCCCAGCGCGGAGACAAGCGACGTGCAGTCGAACTCGCCAACAAGAACGCCGAACTCGCCGGATCTTCGTGGATGCGTGGAGGGGAACGGAACGAATCCGACCTGGACGACGTGAAGCGACTGCTCGGCCTCGGGATGCGCCCGGCACGCATCCACTGTCTCGACATCTCGACGATGCAGGGGCGGGACACGGTCGCATCGCGCGTCGCGTTGCTCGACGGCCAGCCGTTCCCGGCCGAGTATCGGCGGTTCAAGATTCGCGGTTCGGCCGGGGGCGACGACTTCTCCTCGATGGAGCAAGCGGTGCGTCGCAGCCTGCGGCTGTGCCTCGAGCGCGAGGGTGAGGAGCTCCCCGATCTGCTGTTGATCGACGGTGGCAAAGGACAACTCTCCGCCGCACAGGCTGCAGCGCGGGATGCGGGTCTCGGCGACGAGCTCGCGATCGTCGCGATCGCGAAGGACAAGGCGGGGAAAGGTGAGAGGGTCTTCCGTCCGGGTCGTGCGTTGCCGGTCGCGCTCGTACCGGGCTCGCCGGCCTTTTCGGTGTTGACGCGCGCGCGCGATGAAGCACATCGCTTCGCGGTGGGTTACCACCGGAAGGTGCGCGAAAAGATCGGAAGCGAACTCGACGAGATCGAGGGGCTGGGGCCACGCAGGAGGCGCGATTTGTTGCGTCACTTCGGAAGCCTCGCCGCCATTCGAACCGCGAGCCTCGACGAACTGGTGCGGGTGCCGGGACTCCCGCGCGGTGTTGCCGAGGCCGTGTTTCGAACGTTGGGTGATGGCGCACCCGATGTGTAGGTGAGCTTCAGGGGTGTAGCGTTTCGACGAAGTACGACGCTCGTGTGAAGCGACCCGTCGATCGTGATGCAGAAGCCAAGACTCGGGTGATAGTGCTACGAGAGTGCGCACGACTTGATTGGTCGCGCGCATCGACTCTTTCTTGTTCCCCTGTCCATTCACGAGTGAGTTCGTACATGCGTTCTCTCATCATTCCTGCAGTCGCAGGCCTGTGCGTTGCATCGGTTGCCTACGCACAGAACTATCACGTCTCCCCGGTTGGCGCCGCGACGACCGAAGGCTCGGGATCGAATGCGTTCCCGTTCTCGTCGTCCGTGCAGCGTCGCTATCAGCAGATCCACAGCGACATGCCGACCGTGCCGATGAAGATCACGGCGATCGGCTTTCGTAACTCGGCCTCGACTTCCGTGTACACCGGCAGCAAGCAACTCGACATCGAGTTGTTCATGGGCAACACGCGCGCCTGGAATCAGTGCAGCTTCTACTTCGACAACAACTGGCTACTGAGCTCCAAGACCCAGGTCGTCGCGCGCAAGACGATCACGTTCGGCGCCGGCGCTGCAGCGAGCCCTGGTCCGAGCCCGTTCGACCCGAGCCTCGAGATCAAGCTCGATGCGCCGTATCTCTACATTCCGCCGAACGGATCGCTCGGATGGGAACTGTTGATGCACGGCTATGTCGCGACGGGTACCAACGGCTCGATGGACGTCGATGTCGGGTCCTTGACCGCTGGCGCCGACACTCCGTACGGCAACGGTTGCGTCGCCGGCGGACAGACGTTGCCGATGGCGCACACGGTCGAGATCGAAGATGCGTTCGGTACGTTGATGATGATGTTCAGTGCGCGCTACTGCCCGGCGAATGCACCGGCACTCCTCGTCATCGGCACGCAGCAACTCGACATTCCGGTCGCAGGGCTGTGCACGAACATCTACACGAACCTCGTGGTCGCGTTGCCGTTCGGCGTCGCGGACGCAACCGGTGACCTGCACCGTCAGTCGACGACGTACTACTACGGCGCCGCCAACGGCACGATTCTCGCACCGAACCCAGGCGCAGGCACGCTGTACAGTCAGGTCTACTGTCTCGACCTCTCACAGACGGGCATTCCGTTCGCGGCGTCGAACGGCATCGCATCGGCGATCCCGGCCTCGGACACGTCCAAGAAGGTCGAAGTGACGCGCCTGTTCAACAACAGCGGCGGCGTGACCGAACCGATGTCCGCGGTGTTCACGACATCGTCGATCGGCTACGGCATCGTCACGCGGTTCACGTACTGATCGTGCCCTGAGAGCGTGTCGGGTCTGACGAACGTCTGAACTTCTTACATCCGGTCCCCGAAGTGGACGCCGGTTGGGGCATACTGATAGTGGCGGCCTGCTCGGCTGCCATCTCTCGATTCCCAAACCGCAACTGCTATCCCATCTCTCGGGAGGAACCGCGATGCGTACATCGCTCTCAGCTCTCTTGGCGAGCGGCCTCGTCGCCACTTCGCTCGTTGCCCAGAACTACCACGTGTCGCCCGTTGTCGCGGCGACGGCGGAAGGTGCTGGCTCGAATGCGTTCCCGTTCTCGTCGTCCGTGCAGCGTCGCTACCAGCAAATCCACAGCGACATGCTGCCGCAAACGATGTCGATCAAGGCGATCGGCTTCCGGAACACCCAGACGTCGTCGACGTACACGGGCAGTAAGCAGCTCGATATCGAGCTGTTCATGGGGCGCACGGTCGCCTGGAACCAGTGCAGCTTCTACTTCGACAACAATTGGGTCCAGAGCTCGAAGATGCAGGTCATCAAGCGCAAGACGATCACGTTTGGCGCCGGTGCGACTGCGAATCCGGGCCCGGCCCCGTTCGATCCTTCGCTCGAGCTCAAGCTCGACGCCCCCTACATCTACATCCCGACGTCGGGTTCGCTCGGTTGGGAGTTGCTGATGCACAGTTACTCGGCCACGGGCTCCAACGGCTCGATGGACGTCGATCTTTCGTCCAACGTCAGCGGCAGCGATTCGTCGACGACGCAGGGCTGCGTTGCCGGCGGCCAAACGAGTCCGATGACACACACCGTGGAGATCTCGGATCGTTGCGGCACTTTGTTCATGCTGTTCAGTGCGCGCTACTGCCCAGCCAATGCTCCGTCGCTCCTGATCATCGGTACGCAAAACCTGAACGTCCCGATTCCGGGTCTGTGTGCGAACCTCGCGACCGATCTGTTGATCGCGCTGCCGTTCGGGGTGTCGGACGCCAACGGCGACCTGCACCGCCAGGGTTCGGCGTACTACTACGGCGCCGCGGGTGGTGTGCTGCTCGTCCCCAACCCGGGTGCAGGCACGATCTACAGCCAGATCTTCTCGCTCGACACGACGCAAACCGGCATCCCGTTCGCAGCGTCGAACGGGGTTGCGCTGAGCATCCCGGCGGCAGACACGTCGAAGAAGTGCGAAGTGACGCGCCTGTTCAACAACTCGGGTGGCGTAACGGAGCCGATGTCGGCCGTGTTCCACACGTCGTCGGTCGGCTACGGCATCGTGACGCGCTTCACGTATTGATCGTTGACTGCCTACTACAGTTGTCGTAGAAACTGCGACAACTGTGGTAGATGAACTTCGACTGACCGATGCCGAGTGGGCCGTCATGCAGGCCCTGTGGGACGGCGCCCCCGCGACCGCTCGTGATCTCAAGGAGCGGATCGACGCGGAGTGGGCCTACACGACGGTCAAGACGCTGCTGCAGAGGCTCGTCGACAAGGGCGCGGTCCAGGTCGAGCTCCGTGGCAACACGGGCTGGTACACGCCGATCTGGCAGAAGGCCGCCGCCCGTCGCAGTGCGATCCGTTCGCTGCTCGATTCCGCGTTCGAGGGTTCCTTCGGCGGCCTGTTCCAGCATCTGGCACGCGATGAGCGCCTGACCGAATCGCAGCGTGCCGAGTTGCTCGCGATGCTCGAGGCGTCGGGGAACGACCGCAGCTCCCGTCGTCCGAAGGGCGGGCGGCCGAGGCGCGAGCGATGAGCCTCGAAATTTGGAGTGTGATGCTGCTGGATCGGTCGCTGCAGCTCCTGTGGATCGCGCCGGTCGCATGGCTGCTCGAGCGTTCGGTGTTGCGCCGCGCTGGCCTGCGCGTCCGTGGCGTCTTGTGGGGGCTCGTGTTGTTGCGCACGCTCCTTCCCGTCGAACTCCATGCTTGGTTCGAGGCGCCGGCGAGCCTGCGCGTCGTGAGCGGCAACGGATCCTCGAGTCTGTGGTGGTTTGCGTTGATCCACGTCGTCGGCGTTGTCGCGATCGGCACCGCCGGGTATTCGCGGCACGTTCGACGCGTTCGCGATTTGACAGACAGAAGCGTAGAACTCGACCGTCACGCTGCGTGGTCCGCTGCCGTGCGAGAAGCGATGCGCCGCCTTCGATTGCGGTCCGTGCCCGTCATCCGGGTCGCTGCAGATTCCCCTTCGACGGACGCGGGAAGTCTGGGAGACGATGCCCCATGCGTCGTGGGTGCAGTTCGCCCGAGACTGTTCCTGCCTGCGTGCTTGCCCGCAGGATGCACGCACGAGGATCGAGTGCACGTCGTGCTTCACGAGCTCGCTCATGTCGAGCGGAGAGATGCGCTGCGGGCCACGGTCGTGCTCGCGTTTCAGCTCGTGTTCTGGTTCCATCCTGTCGTCTGGTACGCGGCGTCGAGGTTGACCGCGGCACGGGAGTATGGTGCGGATGCAGTCGCGGCAGCGGCGAGTCCCGGTGGGGCACTGTCGTATGGGCGCACGTTGGTCGCGTGGCGCATGGAGCAGCGAGAGCCATGGCTGATCGCGCTGCGATTCCGTCCCGTGCGCCTCGCTCGTCGCATCGAAGCGCTCGTGGCCCCTGCTGCCGGTGGGCTCTGGCGACTCGGGATCTCGTGCGCCTTCCTCGTGGCTGCACAAGTCGCACTCGCTGCGCATGCGTCCCAAGCAGGTGAGGACCAGATCCTGAGCCTCGACGAAGCGCGCGGTTGTTTTCAGAAGCGCTACCTCGTGTTCCGCGCGATGAACGCCATCGAGCAGGCATCGCTTCGCTGATTCCAGACTCGACCCATTTCCCGTTCCCAGGAGATCCGATGTTGTTCCGTTCGTTTGCAGCCCTCTCACTCGCCACGACCTCCGTTCTGCTTCTCGTCTCACCGTCAAGCGACGCCCTCACGACGCCGTCCGTCCAAGACGAGGCTCAGGCCGCGCAAATGCAGGAGATGATGAAGAAGGCTGCGCGCTACACGCAGCCAGGACCTCATCACAAGAAGCTCGAGCGCATGCTCGGCACTTGGAACACGAGCACGCGCTTCGTGATGGGGGGGCGCAAGTCGCCACCTGAGAAGGGGACGAGCGAGGTCTCTTGGATGATGGACGGCCGTTGGCTCCAGATGCGCTGGAAGGGCGCGATGATGGGACGTGGTGTCGAGGGTTGCACCCTGCTCGGCTACGACAACTTCAAGATGAGTTACGTGTCGACCGGCATCTCCACGATGGATACCGCGATGACGCGGAGCGAGGGCGACATGACGCCTGACGACAAGGCGCTGGTCCTGTACGGCACTCTCGACGAGTACCTCACCGGTGAGCACGACAAGATGGTGCGCTACGTGTATCGCTTCGAGAGCGAGGACACGATGGTGCTCGAAGTCCACGACTTGCCGATCGGGCTCGAGAACACGCTCGTCGTCGAGATCACCTTCGAGCGCAAGGACTGAAGAGTCTCGTCAGCGACTGACGGAGGTGCCGTAGAAGCGCGTCCACGCTGCCGTCGTGACTTGCTCGTCGACGGGTGATACGCGCTGCGGGACCTCGGCGAAGCGGGCCGTCCAGACGCTCGAGTCCGCGACGAACGCGAGTCGCGACGATGTGGGATCGAACGCGTACGCTCCGACGTTCGCGGCCGCGTCACGGATCCGTAGGGTCTCGCGAATCGACCCGTCGGCAACCGCGCGCACGAGCTCGAAGCCACTGCCGTCGCGACGGCGCCACACGAGCTCTCGCCCGTCGGTCGCCCAGGCGAGATCGACGACGTCGCGACCGCTCTCGCTCATCTGTCGAGTCACGAGGCCGATGAGCTCGGTCGCGAGTAACCGTGTGCCGCCATCACTCGTCTCGATCCAGGCGAAGCGGCTTCCATCGGGAGACCAAGACCCGGGCGTGATGTGCGTCGTGCGGTTCGGAGCACCCGAGGACGGAAAGAGCAGCTTTCCATCGCTGCGAACGATCATGAGCTCGTCGCGCTCGTTCGCGCGAATGTCGCCGATGGCCACGATCTCGTCGCCTGCAGGCGACCAGTGGAAGGCGTGGATGTCTTGGCCCTCGGCGGGGCTCGGCACGAAATACAGAGTGCGAGCCGGTTCGAGAGTCGCGATGCCCAGCGATGCGCGCGTCCCCGTGTTCGTCGTCGAAATCCATGCGAAGCGTTTTCCGTCGCGGGAGATCGAAAAGTCGGCGATCCGCGCTCCGGCCGAAATCCTGCGAAGGGACGTCGGACCCAAGGGCCCGAGTGCTGCAATGACGAACGAGGACGTTCCCGGGATCGTCGTGCTCGCTTCGGTCCACACGACCGCCCGCCCTGCGGGGTCGACCGCGGCGACGGACGGTGCGTCCTGCGCGGCGTTCGATGTTCCGAGATCGTAGGGCTCGGCTCGGTTCGGGAGCAGCAGTTGCAGGTGCCACGCCTCGTCGCGCCACGACGCGACGACCAGCTCGCGACCACCCGGCGTCGTGTGGAGCCTCGGTCGGACATCGCTCGAAGTCTCGAGTCGAATCGCGCGTTCGCCCCTCGTGAGATCGAAGTCTTCGAGGATCCAAGTCGCGCCGCCACCGGTGGCGTGGGCGGCCCATGCGTGATGCCCATTTCCCGCGTCGACGAAGGTCACGTCCTTCGGCGGAGCAGGGAGTGCGAAGCGTCGTTCTGGCCGAGCTCCATCCAGGTCGAACACGACCAGCTCGCTCCCCGTATCGCGACCCGAGACCCAAAGCACGCGCGTCCGCGTGTCGATCGCGAGCAGCGGACTCGACCCACCCGAACATTCGTCGCTACCGTCGAGTCGAACCTTCGCGAAGAAGAGGCCCGGCTCGGGTGCAACCGTCGTACTCGTGCGACCCGCGAAGATCGTCTCCGTTCGACGATCTCGTAGGGCGTCCTCGGCAGTCGGGCCGAAGGACAGGACTCCCTCCACCTGTGCGGTCGGTTCGTAGACGCTCCACTGCAGTTGAAGATCGAGTGCCGGAAACTTGGTCGGATCGGCAACCGTCACGTACAGGCCGAAGGGGATGTCTTCGACGGTGGCGCAGCTGCTGATCCCGGTCAGCGATGCATCGCAACCGCCGAGGATCCCGCTGAGCATCGACATCGCGATGGCGAGACGGCCGCGGTTCGGCTGTTGGGTCGAGGCGAGATCAGTCATGCGCGGTCCATGATGTCAGGTCGAGCCGTTTCGGCGCTTGACGAAGTCCGATGATAGCCTTGGTGCCATAGTCCTGCGTGCCGTCCCGCGTAACGTGGCCGATCGGGATGCGTGTCCAGCCGCGGTTCTCGGTATCTTCACGGTCGTGGCCGACACCGGATCGACTCGCAGGGGCCGCGTGAACGGACGTTCGATCGCGGTCTTCCGTGCGCAGGACGTCGTCAAGACCTACACGATGGGCGAGGTCGAAGTGCACGCGTTGCGCGGGGTTTCGCTCGAGCTGCTCGAACGACAGTTCGTGGTTCTACTCGGGCCATCCGGAAGTGGGAAGTCGACACTCCTCAACATCCTCGGGGCCCTCGACACTCCGACTTCGGGGCGTGTGTGGTTCCGCGAGCACGAGTTGACCGCCGCTTCCGAGCACGACTTGACGGAGCTGCGTCGCGAGCACATCGGCTTCGTGTTCCAGTTCTACAACCTCATTCCGAGTCTGACGGCACTCGAGAACGTCCGACTCGTGACCGATATCGCGCAAGACCCGATGGATGGGCGAGAGGCGCTCGGTCTCGTGGGCCTGGGGGCGCGATTGCATCACTTCCCTTCGCAGATGTCCGGCGGTGAGCAGCAGCGGGTCGCGATCGCGCGGGCGATCGCCAAGCGCCCCGATGTCCTCCTCTGTGACGAGCCGACCGGAGCGCTCGACGTCGAGACGGGGCGAGTCGTGCTCGAAGCGCTCGCACGAATCCACGAGGAACTCGGAACGGCGACGGTCGTGATCACGCACAACGCCGCGATTTCTCGGATGGCGAGTCGGGTGGTCCGATTGGCTGATGGTCGCGTCGTCGCCGACGAAATCAATACCGAACGCGTGTCTGCAACCCGCGTCGAGTGGTGAGTCCAATGCCGCTGCGCTTGTCCGCACTCGACATCAAGGCTTTGCGTGACGTGCGGCGTGAAGCAGCGCAGCTTCTCGCGATCGTCGCGGTACTCGCGTGCGGCGTCGCCGTCTTCGTCGGCATGCGATCGACGATGAAGTCGCTCGATGCGGCATGTCGTGACTACTATTCGGCGGAGCGATTCGCGGACGTGTTTGCAACGTGCAAACGTGCGCCCGAACACGTGTCGGCGCGTCTTCGAGCGATTCCTGGCGTTCGCGTCGTCGAGACGCGTGCAGTCGCCCTCGTCACGCTCGATGTTCCCGAGATCGCCGATGTCGTCACGGCGCAGATCGTGTCGCTTCCCGAGCATCGCCCCGGCGCACTCAATCGGATCGTGCTCCGGTCCGGACGAATGCCCCGGCGCGGCGCGGAGGACGAAGTTCTCGTTCACGAGTCCTTCGTGCAAGCGAACGACCTGGATCTCGGGACCGAGTTGACCGCGATTCTCAACGGCCATCGACAGACGTTGCGGGTCGTCGGTGTGGCGCTCTCGCCCGAGTTCGTGTGGGCGCTCCCGCCGGGTCCGTATTTCCGGATGAGCATCGCTTCGGCGTTCTGTGGATGGCTCGCGAACCGCTCGCTGCAGCCTTCGATCTGCGTGGAGCCTTCAACGACGTTTCGATCGGCCTCGGTCACGCGGCTCGCGAGCAAGATGTCTTGAAGCAGGTCGACGCGGTCTTGAAGCCGTTCGGTGGGATCGGTGCGATCTCTCGCAAGGATCACACATCGGCGTTCTTCGTTGCGAACGAACTCGATCAGCTGCGCACGATGACGTGGTCGATTCCGCTCCTGTTCCTCGCGGTGTCGGCGTTCCTGCTGCACGTCGTGCTCGGACGGATCGTGGCTGGCCAACGCGAATCGATCGCGGCGCTCGGTGCACTCGGATACCACAATGGCGAACTCGGTCGCCACTTCGCGAAGATCGTGGCCATCGTCGTCCTTGCGGGCTGCGCGGTCGGGGTCGTCTTCGGCGCGTGGATCGCGTCGTGGATGACCGAGATGTACATCCGGCACTATCGCTTCCCTGCACTCCCGGTCGTTCTGTCCTTCGGTGACGTCTTGCTCGCCTCGAGTATCGCCGCCGGGAGTGGTGTGGCCGGAGCCGTCCAGGCCATTCGCAAAGTCGTGACCCTGCCACCTGCTGAAGCCATGCGGCCGGTGCCTCCCGTGCGCTACCGTCCGACGGTCATCGAACGCCTCGGGCTCACGCGCTACGTCCCGGTGTGGATTCGCATCGTGTTCCGCGAACTCGAACGGAAGCCCTTGAGAGCCCTGATGTCGATGCTCGGCATCGCGATGGCCGGAGCCCTGTGCATCGTCAATGCCTTCATGCTCGATTCGATGCGGACGATGCTCGCAGTGCAGTTCTCGCTGATCGACCGCGCCGATATCCGGGTCGCGCTGACGGAATCGCGCGGCGATCGCGTGTTGCGCGAACTCGAGCACCTTCCCGGTGTTCGGTACGCGGAAGGGATTCTCGACGTACCGATCGAGCTCACGTCGGGGTCCCGGCGCAAGCGAACCGTCGTGACCGGTCTTTCTCGCGATTCCGAGCTGCAAGTCCTGCGAGTCGGTGTCGGCAGTGATGGGATCGGTAGTCCGGAACGGTTCGCGCGTGTTCCCATTCCGCAGGAGGGCATCGTGTTGTCGCGTACGCTCGCCCAGCGGCTACGTGCATCCGTCGGTGATGTCCTGAGGATGGAGGTGCTCGCCGAGGACCGCGGCACATATTCGGTGCCGGTAGCGCAGATCGTCGACAGCTATGTGGGCTTGACTGCGCACATGGATCGACATGCACTCTGTCGCCTGCTCGGTCGCACTCCGTGTTGCAACTCGGCATCCCTCCTCGTCGATGACGGTGCCATGCCGCAACTCTCGATGCACGCGAAGCAAACTCCCGGGATCACGGGCGTGAGTTCCGGCGCGGCGGTCCTGGCGAGCATGACGAAGCTCCTCGACGAGAACATCGGCGTCTACGTCATGATCACGATCTTCTTCTCGCTCGTGCTCGCCTTCGGCGTTCTCTACAACTCCGTGCGCGTCACGCTCGCGGAACGCACGCGGGACTTGGCGAGTCTGCGTGTGCTCGGTTTCCGTCGCCGGGAGGTCGCGGCAATCCTCTTCGGGGAAATCGCGGTGCTCGTCGCCATCGCGATTCCGCTCGGGCTCTGGATCGGGTATGGCCTCGCGGCCTTGCTCGTGTCGAGTCCCGGATTCGATTCGGATCAGTTCCGACTGCCACTCGTGATCGGTTCACGCACATGGGCACTCGCGATTGCGACGATCGCGCTCGCAAGTGCGCTATCGTGTTGGCTCGCCTGGCGGCGACTCGATTCGATCGACATCGTCGAAGTCCTGAAGACCCGAGATTGAGTTAGCACTACTTTGTCAGGTTCTCGCTGCCCGCTCGTGATCAAAGCTGCCTGACCGCTAGTCACTGCGCGTCCGCGCTGTCCCTTCCCTCAGCTCGAGCTGCGAGAAGCGCGGGGGCGGACCTGCCGCCGGCTCTCGTCACCCCCGCGCCGGTCGCCCCCCCGCGATACTGATGTCCTGCGGCGACCGACCGACGCGAGGG
>JAGQQW010000017.1 GCA_020426005.1 Planctomycetota bacterium
GTTTCGCGGTACTTTCGCGCGTGAATCGTGCCAGGGTCGTTTCGCGGTACTTTCGCGCGTGAATCGTGCCAGGGTCGTTTCGCGGTACTTCTCCGCGGGAAACGTCCTTGGCAACCGTTGTTCAGACCCCAACCAGAGTTCGTAAGCCGTTGCTGAGCGCGAACTGCGACAGCAGGCTGCCCTGCGGGTCGATGACGATGGCTTGCCAATACACGTTGATGCCAATCAGCGCGGCATTGTTCGGGACCGCGACCGGCACGCGGAGGTGACCAGACGCATCGGTTTGCCGGCCTTCGAGGATCGCGGTCTGGAGCTGGATCAAGAGCGTGCACGGGCCGAGTGCGATGTTGTCGGGAGCAGCACTTGCACCGAGCACCGCGATCGCGTTCGCGCGCGCTTGGCTCAAGTCGAGGGCGAAACTGGAATTCCCCAGGGTCGGCGCGCCACCGGTGCCGCGAAGGACCGGGATCCCGTTGCTTCCGCGGCATCCGTAGCCGTAGGGCTCGTTGAAGGCAGCGCCGAACCACGTCAGCGCGATCGCATGAGGTTCACTCTGACCGAAGGCGATCTTGCCGTCGGCGAGCATCGCGACGTAGTTCTCGCGCGCGCGCTCGAACGCCCACGGATACATGCCGCTCTGAAAGCCCGGCTGGAAATCGACGACGATCTTGGTGCCTTGTGGCGTGCCATCGGTGATCCAGACTTCTTGCCCGACGGCATCCATGCCATGGAATACCACGAGTGAGCCCTGGCCGATCCGCGCGAGGTTGTAGGTAAAGGTGACGGTCGGTGCCATCGCCGCAGTCGTGGAAAGCTGCACGGTGCCCGCGTCGGTTCCATCGGTAACCCAAGGGTTGGTCGAGTTGTTGGCGAAACCCGGGAAGACGATGCGCTTGCCTCCGATCGCAACCCCAGGAGAACCGACCGGCATCGACGCCTTCTTGGTCACGAAGCTCGTTCCCGCAACCGTGCCATCGGTCTTCCAAATCTCGATCGCGAGGCCCGTGCCACTCGGATTGAACGCGAAGTAGCAAACGCCGTCGTCGGCCGGCGTCATCGCGTCGTGCACGAGCCCGTTCATGAAATGCTGCGTTCCGGCCGTCGTACCGTCGCTCGTCCACAGTTCGTGCTTGGCGTTCTGCACGACATCGCACCAGATCTTGTCATCCCACGCGAGGAAGGGCGTGATCGCCTTCGCGCGATCGTTGAACGAGTAGACCTTGGTCGTCCCGGCGACGCTTCCATCCGTGCGCCAGAGTTCGCCACCACCCGTCGTGTACTGATAGAAGTAGAGGTAGCCGCCAAGCGAGACCGAATGCCAGAGGTCGTAGCGTGTCAGCCCCAGGTTGCCGGCAACGAGTTGGAAGGTGCCCGCCTTCGTTCCGTCGCTACGCCAGAAGCCGAGTTGATTGCGGTTGTTGACGATCGAGTCGGCGAAGAAGAAGACGAGATCCTCATGCGTCGCGACGATCGCCTTGGTCGAATCGAGCGCGCCCGTCATGAGGTTGTCGACGAGCGTCGTACCCGCGGATGTGCCGTCCGAGACCCAGAGTTCATCCCCGGTCGAGCCGTCGTCTGCAGAGAAGAAGAGTTTCCCCCCCGCGACGTGAAACCACTTCGGGTCCTTGAGCCCGGTCTTCAGATAGAACGTTCCTGCCGGCGAGCCATTGGTCCGCCACAACGTATTGCCGGTCGTCCCGTCGTTGGCGGAGAAGAAGACGACATCGCCGTTGGACGCGATCTCGCCGGTGAACGACCCGTTCCGACCTGGCCGGATGTCCTTGAGGAGCGTGAACTGCGCGGGGACCGCCGCCGCGAGCGCGAAGAATGAGCAGAGGGTTAGGAGCTTCATGAGATCGGCAGATGGAGTCCAGAGAACCGAGAGGCGCCGACTATACCGAATCTAGATATTGACCGCTCGATGCGGCTCGAGCCTGCCGGCGGCACCGATTGCCCGTCTTCCATGAACTCGCCACGAGCGCCAGTGCATGGCCGGGCACTGGCACGATTCGCGAACTGGCACGCGAAGCTGCTCGATCGAAGGCGCGAACCCCGTACGAAACCGGCCTACGCGACGTTTGCCATCACTTCCAACAGCGGCGCGGGCGTCGGACGCCCGCGTCGTCGGCAGCGTCTACGGCGAACTCCGATTCGCCGTCGCAACGACCTCGGGGGTGCGCTTCGCTTGCTTCCACATCCGCTCGAACGTTCGAATCTCCTTGCCTTCGATGGCAAAGAGCTCGGCCGCATAGCGCGGTGCGAGGGTTTGATAGACGAGTTCGACATCGATGCGGTAGGGGCCGCGGTCGGCGGGCGCATCGAACACGAACGTCACGAGATCCTTCCCTGCTTCGAACGTGCGGTCGCCGTCGGTGCCGATCGGGCGCGTGCGGTTCGCGTCCGCGTGGTCGTCCGAGTAACCACGCGGCAGCAAGCGGTTGTCCTTCACGTAACCATGCGCGTCGAGCAAGCGCCAAGTGTCCTTCCCGTCCTGGCCGCGTTGGATGGCCTCGTAGATCTGCGCGTGCGCAGGGTCATCGATGCGGTCGTGATGAGGCTCGAAGGCTCCGCCCGGTGCTTCGCTCGCGAGTGGGTGCGCATCCGCATCGACGATACGGCCTTGTTCGTCGTAGCCGCCGGACTCGAAGACGACGCGATCGCCCGCGTCGACGACACGCACGTGCAGCCAAGCACGCCGACTCGGATAGCCGGTCGGGAACTTGTGGCCGCACTCGTTCTTCACCTCGACCGGGACTTCGAGCCTGCCGCCGTCGCGGCGCAACGCACCGATGGTGATCTTCGCGGTGCTCTCCCGAAGCTGCGCGCGCGTGGCCTCGAGCGTCGCCCGAAACGCGTCGTCCGGTGCCTGCACACCGAGCTCTTCACGGTTGGCCATGAAGATCGGAGGCAAGAGCGTATTCCCGCCGACGAACACGTGACGCCCGAAAGGCACGCGCATCTGCGTGTTCCATTCACTACCGTTGGGTCGATGCACGATGCGCGCAACGAGGGTCAACCCATCGACGCTCTTGGTCGGCACGTGACAATCCTGACAGCTCTGCGTGTCACGGAATTCCGAGTTCCGCCACTCGAGATATGGCGACTGCTCGGTGTGCTCGCCCTTCCCGTCACGAGTATCGTGCACGAGCGTGTGACACGTGGCACACAGCTCGGACTTCAGGATGTGCGCCGATTCTGTCGCGCGTTTTCCCGTGTGGCGGAACATCGGCATCATGAACGGTGACTCGTGAGGACCGTAGATGCGGTGTTCGTCGTTGATCTCGAAGTGACCCGCGAAGCTCGCATCGGTTCCGAAGCCCTTGTCCGTGATCTGATGGCAGACGGTGCACGAGACGCCATCGCGAGCGAGGTGGGCCATGGCACCCGGCGCAGCACGATCGCCCTCCTCGCCTGACTCGTCTGCGTTGCCTGCCGACACGCCGCCATCGAGAAGCGCGAGGCTCCCGACATCGTGCGCGTGCGCCTTCGCCATCGGCGCATGACAACGCGTGCAGAGCGCCTCGATCTCCGGTCGCGCCTCCTCGGGCGACGTCGCGATCTCGGCTCGCACCGCCGCACGCCAGAGCGGGTCGCGCGCGGAATTGGCCATCATCGACGACTGCCAGAGATCGAACGGTGCCATCGAACGGCCCTTCTCGTCGCGCATCGCGTCACCAGCGGCCTGGTCGTGGCAAAGAGCACAGCGTTGCGCAGGGAGGAAGCGCGGAGTGTCTTGTGGCGCCTCTCGAGCAGGCGCGAAGATCGTAGCCACCCCCACGGCGACCGGAATTCCGAGTAAGTACCGATACATGTCAGCGGAGAGTCCGAGGTTCGAGGTGAGGTTCTCGCGTTTTCCGATCTGCATCCAATGTGTCAACCTGCCGCGGGGCACGGTGCGATCACGGACACCGCACGAAGGTCCAGGCGCACGAAAGGTGCCAGGGTCGTTTCGCGCTACTTTCCCGCGTGAAACGTGCCAGGGTCATTTCCCCGTACTTTCCCGCACGAAACGTGCCAGGGTCGTTTCGCGGTACTTTCGTGCGTGAAACGTGCCAGGGTCATTTCTCCGTACTTTAGCGCATGAAACGACCCTGGCACCTTTCATGCACTTGAGGGGGCGGTCAGGACTGCGGCACCTTTGCTTCGGCAAGCTCTCGGAGGCGTTGGGCGAGGCGCGCTTCGAGGCCGCGGTCCGTCGGCTCGTAGAAGCGCCGCTTCGCGACCGCATCCGGTAGGCACTGCATGTCGGCGACTCCGGCGTCGGTGTCGTGCGCGTACACGTAACCTTCGCCGTATCCCGAATCCTTCATGAGCTTCGTCGGCGCGTTGCGAAGCGCCATCGGCACCGGCGCGCGCGGCGCGTCGGCTACAGCTTGCCGCGCTGCGGCGAGCGCGCGGTAGACCGCGTTGCTCTTGGGCGCGAGTGCGAGGTAGACGCATGCGTTGCCGAGCGCGAGGCGCCCCTCGGGCATGCCGAGGAAGCGCACCGCCTCGAGCGCGGACAACGCGATACGCAGCGCGCTGGGGTCGGCGAGACCGACGTCTTCGGCAGCGAACGCGACCATACGACGGACGACGACGAGTGGATCTTCACCGGCTTCGAGGAGGCGCAACATCCAGTAGAGCGCGGCGTCCGCATCGGAGTTGCGCAGGCTCTTGTGGAAGGCGCTCAACGCATTGAAATGCTCTTCGCCCTTCTTGTCGTGCACGAGCAAGGGTCGACCGAGCACCCGTTCGACGTGGTCGCCATCGACCTGCGCACCATCGCTCACGCCACCCGCGACGTGCTCCAGCGCCGTCAACGCGCGGCGTGCATCGCCCGCGCCGTAGGCCGCGACTTTCTGCAATGCGACTTCGTCGAACCGCAACCCGCGTGCGCCAAGCCCACGTTCTTCGTCGGTGAGTGCGCGCGTGAGCAGTTCGAGCACTTCGTCTTCGGTCAACAAGCGCAACCGATGCACGACGAGTCGCGACTGGAGCGCAGGTACGAGCGCGAAACTCGGGTTCTCGGTCGTCGCACCAACGAGGATCACGTCACCGCGCTCGACACGTGGCAAGAACGCATCCTGCTGCGCCTTGTTGAAGCGATGAATCTCATCGACGAAGAGCAGCGTCCGCTCGCCGCGAAACTTGGCTTGCTCCGCCTCCTTGCAGATCGTGCGCAATTCGGCGATCCCCGACAACACTGCCGAGAACGGCACGAACCGCGCCCGCGCCACGCTCGCGATGAGCCGCGCGATCGTCGTCTTTCCGGTGCCTGGTTCGCCCCAGAAGACACAGCTGACCGCACGCCCTTCTTCGAGCGCACGCCGCAGCGGCGAGCCCTCTCGTGTCAGTTCGCCCTGCCCGAGCACTTCGTCGAAGTTGCGCGGCCGCATACGCTCGGCAAGCGGCGCGCTCGCCGCGTCCTCGCGTTCTTCTTGCGCCGCAAAGAGACTGTTGCCGCTCATGATCCCCCACGCGTTCGTCTCGCCATGTCTAACGAGCTTGCCTGCGATAATGAACGGCGAGCATAGCAGCGAGAATCAGGTGTCATGTGTGTGACGAACGCGCGCTATCGCAGTTTCGGCGCCACGCCGAGTCGATATTGCTTCGGAGGGAACGTTGCCAACAGCGCGTTGAATAAGTCGGGCACGCGACGAATGAGCGATTTCGCCGTTCCGGTAGCTCACGAAAACGCAGGCGAATCGTCGATTCGGCGAGGCTCTCGGGAGCTGCCGGGGCGGTGAAAGCGCCCGCTCGGTGCATGTCTGAGTTTTTCAACACGCTTACAAGGGTCAATCGTCGAGCACCGAGGGATCGTTCAATGCAAGACGACCACCAACGGAGTCGACATCCGCAGGTTCACCTGATCGAACACGAGAGACTGGAACGCGACGAGCGTCCCGTCGGGAAGGCTGCTCGGTAGTCGGACGCGGACTGCGCGTCGTGAGTCCTGACCTGTCGCTCCGATGTCGAGCACGAGGAACGGCTGCGCCGGATCGATCCACAAGTCGCCGATCGGGTCGATGGGCGTTCTGGCGCCGGGTAGCCCGATCAGCAATGCCGACATCCAGTTCGGCCGTGCGTGGAGTTCTGTATCCACGAGGAAATCACGATTCACATCTCGCGTGACCACACCTTTGAGCGCTGCCGTAGTGAGCCAGTTCACCTGCACACCACTGAAGAGCGGCGCTTGACTGTTGGACGCCTCGACGCGTACCAACGTATCGACGTGAAGCTTCGTCACCGAATCCCCTTGCACCGCCGGTGCAAAGAAGAGCTCCGGACGCAACGAGCTCGTTTTCCCCGCAATCAGCGACGATGGCGCAGCCACGGTCACGATGCTCGTTCGACAATCGATCGCACAGCTCGGCTGCTCGACCTTGAAGCCCTGGGCGCTGCCTCCGATAACATCCACGAACGACAGGACAACGCGACTCGAGATCGCTCGAATACCCGGTCCCGCACTGACGGCACCTAGCCCCGACCAGGCGCCGTAGACACCACTGAGCAGAGATTGCGCAATGGCAACATCGCTGCTGTCGATGATCACCCCCGTCCCGGAGAACGCGCAGTCGTGCATCGTGACATGGACCGACCTGCGCACTTCGACAGCCGGATTCCGGATCAGGTCGAACAGAGTGCTAGAAGAACGACAGCCAGTCAGAGCAATATGACCTGAGTTGTCCTCGAGGATGATCCGTTGAGCGGCAGGGATGTGAAAGCCACTCAACAACACGCGACCGTCACGCGCGATTCCGCGAACGACGAACCCGTTGATCGTTGATTGATCGCCAAGGAGCGAGAGGCTCTTCGTGATCGTCGGCAGCTCGGCATACGTGCCAGGCCCAACAAGGATACGGTCACCTGCAGCTACGGCAGCGACGGCATCCGTCACCGTCTTGAAGTCACCATTGCCGCCGAGATCCACGATCCATGTGCGCTGAGCGAACGCCGACGCGCTCGCGAGGATCAAGGAGAGAAGTGCATAGGTCAGGCATCGAGGGTGTTGCATGTGCGCATAATACGACCAAGCAACTACCTCAGTACTGGTCAGCGAGCTGGAATCGTGTCGACAGCGTGCAACGACGCTGACGCCTGCCGAGCCCTCACAGCCGATTCGACAAGTCGGCGGAGACAGGCGGAACGACTGTCCCGCGACGCAAGTCGTGATGCCGCAGGATGCGTTTCCTGATCATCGGGGTCAACGCAAGACAACCGTCAACGGTGTGGACAAGCGCAGCCTCGATGGATCGAGCAAGAGCGACTGTAAGCCAACGAGCGTCCCGTCCGGAAGACTGCTCGGCAGACACACGCGAACCGCTCGTCGCCCGTCTTTGCCCGTCGTGCCGACATCGAGCAGCACGATAGGCTGTCGCGGGTCGAGCCAAAGATCCCCGATCGGATCGACGAGCTGTCGGGAGCCGGGCAAGCCGATCAAGAGTGCCGAGACCCAACTCGGTCGCACGCTGACCTCCGTATCGATCACGAAATCTCGATTCGCATCCCGAGTGACGATCGCCGCCAGCGAAGGAATGGCGAGCAAGATCGGCGTCGTACCGAGAACGACGGGAACGCTGATGTCCGACGCGACTGCACGCACCATCGGATCGGCGTAGAGCATCGTGGTTGCATCTCCGCGAACCGCGGGTGCGAAGTAGATGAGCGGCGAGGAGAACGTTCGGCCTGCGACGAGTGACGAGGGAGCCGCCACGATCACGACACTCGCATGACTGTCGATCGCGGGACTTGGTTGCGGGACTTTGAAACCGGACGCACTACCACCCGTGATGTCCACGAACGAAAGCGCGACGTGGCTCGAGGTTGCGCGAATGCCCGGTTCGGAATTGATCGAACCGAGTAAGGACCACGAACCGTAGACGCCACTGATTTGCGATTGTGCGATTGCGACTTCACTGTGGTCGATGATCACACCCGTGCCGGACAGCGTGCAGCCGTGCATCGTGACGTGGGTCGATTTGTTGACGAAGACCGCAGGTCGACGATCGGCATCCCACGAGTAACTGATCGAGGTACAGCCGCTCAGGGCAACATACCCAGCGTTGTCCTCGAGAAGGATTCGTTGACCGGTAGCGATGTGAAACCCACTGAGCACCACAAGATCGTCTCGTGCGATGCGGCGGACGACGAATCCGTCGATCACAGCCTGATAGCCGAGGAGCACGAGGCTCTTCGCGATCGTCGGCTGCTCGGGATACGTACCGGGTCCAACGAGGATGCGATCACCGGTAGTAGCCGCAGCGATGGCATCGGTGATGGTCTTGAAGTCACCGCTACCGCCAGGATCCACCGTCCACGTGCGCTGAGCGACGACCGGAGCGCACATCCCGATCCAAGCGACTACTGCGCAGAAAACGACGTGGCGAGGGAGATGCATGCACACCTCGTAGCTCGAACTCACACCGGATCCTCGTACGCACAAGTGCGCAATCCAAAGCCTCCCAGGAGGGTGGAGGTGCTCAGATCGAGAACCGACCCGGGAACATCACGCGTGTGCGCTTTCGACACGCGACTATCACGCCCACGAGGTTCCGTTCGAGGCCAAGTTCGAGCAGCGATCGCCCTGCCTATGCCCCCCATAGCCAAATCCTTCGAAACGCATCGCCCCGATCGACTCTCTCGACTTGCGTCACGAACACGAGAAGAAACGATGTACGAAATTCACGACGACCGTCCCACTCTCCCTCGCCTCAACGAACCAGCGCCCGATTTCGAAGCCGTGACCACACACGGCACGCGCAAGCTCGCCGACTATCGCGGCAAGTGGCTGATCCTATTCTCCCACCCTGCGGACTTCACTCCCGTGTGCACGACCGAGTTCCTCGCATTCGCTCGGCGGCACGCCGAGTTCCAAGACCTCGATTGCGAACTCCTCGGCTTGTCGATCGACAGCAAGTTCGCGCACATCGCATGGGTGCGGAACATCAAGGAGAAGTTCGGTGTCGACATCCCGTTCCCGATCATCGAGGACCTCTCGATGCGGGTCGCGCACGCCTACGGCATGATCCAGCCCGGCGCGAGCGACACGTCGGCCGTCCGCGCAACGTTCGTGATCGATCCGCAGGGCGTGCTGCGCGCGATGGTCTACTACCCGATGTCCAACGGGCGCTCGATCGACGAATTCTTGCGGCTCGTGCGAGCGTTGCGCACGACCGACGAACACAAGGTCGCGACTCCCGAAGCCTGGCAGCCAGGCGATCCAGTCATCGTGCCGCCGCCGGCGACGACCGAAGCCGCCGAGCAGCGCGTGCACGAGGGGTACGAGAGCACGGACTGGTACTTCGCGAAGCGCAGCCTCTGAAACCCTGAGTCGTAGCGCCGCCCCGAGCCCGCGGGGCGTGCAACAAGATATGCGCGACCGCGCAGAATCGGCCCGTGATGACCGGCGACCCCATAAACCACGGCATGAGTCTGCACGATCGTGCATCCAGAGAGCCGTCAAATCGTCGGCGGACGAGTTTGCGCATCTCGTGGCGAACACGTCCTCGACGAGCTCGTCGGCCGAGTTGGGGATTGCATTGCGCGCATCGACGAGTTGCCGTTCGATGCCCGGAAGAAAGACAAACTGGGCAAAGCGTGCGCGCACCGAATCAACCGGCTCTCCGGGCACTGAACTCGACTCAGCGCACGACGGATGGCGGCGCAATGAGGTTGTAGACCGCTTCGAAGAAGTTCGTCGCTCCGCGAAAATCCGGCGCGGTACCCGAGAAGAACGGTGCGTCCACACCTCCGAGCGAGATCCCGAAGAACGGTCTCATGTACCAAGCAGCCTGTCCGCCGGTCACGAGCGACAGGCCAAGCCAAAAGGCCATCAACACGACGCACGTGTGAGCCGCGATGCCGAACTCGCTGAGCAACGAGCGCGCACCTCGAACGAGCGCAATGCTGCCGCAGAGCGCAATCAGCGCGACATTGATGCCCTGGAAGAACGGGTACCCACCGAGGTCGCTGATCGACTTCGGTGGTTCCATCGTCCATGCGAGGAACAGCATCACAGGACTCATGCTCGCGAGCAGAACCGAAGTGTCGCGAAACAAGACGACGACGAAGCGCTGCACGGCGCGAAACCCGAGACGCGGCGCGAGAAAACAAGCGATCACGTAGTACGCGACTGCGCAGATGGTCGTCGTCGTCAGGATCAGTAGCGGGAACTTGACGAGGTTCCTCGTTGCATAGGTGAGACTGTGACTCGCACCGATCGAGAATCCGTACGACGCCGATGCTACGACCAATTCCGGCAATAGGCGGCGCAATCCCGGGCTCACAGGATTCCGAGCAGCTGTGCCATGCGATAGGTCATGAAGACGAAGAGCACCTGCCAAACGAACAACACCACGGAGTTCGATTGCAAGTCCTTCATGAGCTTGTCGGCGAACAGGCACCGATGTTGTTGCGCGACACCGGCGAGGAGCGACAGCGTGAGGAGAACGATCGACAAGTGCCCAGTCGTGATCTTGCCATTCGATGCCCCCATCGTTTGATCGAGGAACCACACGATCGGGAAGAAGCCGAACGAAAAGAGCGCAGCCGTCGTCGTGATCACGAGTGCGAGCACGAAGTTCTGACGGAAGTCGATCGCTGCACCGAGGTAGGCGCTGAACACGATCAGCGACGGCAGACAGATGCCCATCGTCCCCACGAAGAGCGTCGCGACGTCGAGGAACCGACTCGAATCGCGCACGAGGCCGTACGGAATCGCGAAGAGGATGCTTCCGATCAGCAGAACGATCACCAGCCTCCCGAGGTGGCGTCGCTGCGCAACGTTGGCCGTCAAGCGCGCGCGGCCCGCGAGAACGACCTCGAGCAAGTGGAACGGCACGACCAGTGCGCGATCGATTTCGGCTCGTTCGAACGGCTCGGGCGGCGGGGATAGCCGCGGTGGCGCGGACGGACTCGGCTCGGCAGCAGGCACGGGGGTATCGGTCATCGGAGATCACCTCGCTTTTACTTTGCTACGCAAAGCATACCTCAAAGCTTTGCATTGCAAAGCATGGAGCGAAAAAGGGTTCACGAACCATGCGAATCGCACGATCGACGGTCACGATCGACTGGCACGTCACGCAAGGAACGGCGAGTTGGCGGTGCCATCGGCACAATCGCGCGTTTTGGACTGGATGCCACGTGCGACTCCCGTCGACACTGCGCCCAAATGCACGATCGATCCCTAGAAGCCCAACCGACAAACCGGGCAGACACGCATCGGCCGATCGCACGCGCGTGGATGGATCCCGCCGCGCTTCCAGACATATTGGTTCGTGGTCGCCTTTCGGGCGAAGGTCGCTGACGTGCTCCGCCACTTCACGCGCGTCAGGCGCGCGTCCAAGCCCAGATCGATCGATCTCGCGCCTCCTCGAACTGTCGTTCCCCAAGTAGATCCGATTACGCCGCTTGCGCTTGCCGCAGTCGTCGATGTGCCATGCGAGCTCTGCGGGCGCACGGATCCATGCGTGACGCTGCACGACCGCGTCCCCGCAATCGAGACGCCTTCGCGCGTCGTCCGTTGTCCGGACTGCTCGATGATCTTCCTCACGCCGCGGCTCGCGACGTACGAGAATGGTTGGACCAACGACCCGAGTTTTCTGGAGACGAACTATCTACCGGAACTCGAGCTGCGGGGCCTCTGTCCACGAACGAGACAGCTCGATCGTCGTCGGAACGCGTCCTGGCACTCCGGCATCTTCAAGACGCTCGAGCAGTTTGCGACGACGAGGACGCTACTCGACGTCGGATGCTCCATCGGCACGACGCTGCTCGCTGCCGCCGATCGCGCGTGGGGCGCGCGCGGGATCGAGCTGTCCGCGGTCCTCGCGGGATACGGGCGAAACGTCCTCGGCGTCGACATCATGACTGCCGATTTCGAGACTGCGCATCTCGACGCACAGGACTTCGATTGCGTGACGATGCTCGATTACCTGCCGCACTGCTTCCAGCCGTATCACAGCTTGAAGCGCGCGCATGGCATGTTGCGCGATGGCGGCGTGTTGTTCGCCAGCTGTCCGAACGTCGAGGGACGGGCGCATCTCGATTACGGCATTGACTGGTGCTGCTTCGTCTCGGACCACTACTTCTACTATTCGGCGGAGTCGCTGACCAAGTCGTTGGTCGACGCGGGCTTCGAGTCCGTGCTCGTGCTCCGAGGGTTGCCATTGCCGAATGAGCCGCTGCATCGGCAAATTCGGCGCCTGCGTGGCGCGCGCAAGCGACCGGTGCTAGAGGTGCACGGGGATCCGCTCGGCGACACGCTCTACGCGTGGGCAATCAAGTCGTCCAGCTGATCGAAATCGAGTTCCAGAAGCGTCATCGCCAACCTCGTCGGCAACGAAGCGTCGGCAACGAAGCCGGCACGGGTCTCAACAAGCAACCTGCTCTGGGAGGGACAGGGGCGTGTGACTACCGCACGTCGATCGCCCACGTCAGCCCGTTCGACAAGAGCACACCGAGAGCGTTCGCACTCGAGTCGATGGCCAGGGTTTGCAAGTGCAGCGAGAACTTCGCGAGAGACGGCGAGCTCGGAATCGGTAGCGCGTGCGTCGCGGTCGAACCCGTCACGGCGAAGGCGATCGAAAGGGACGGGTTGATGTTGAGGAAGCAACTCGGTGCGCCAGCCGCTGTCAAATCGATGCCTTGAGGGAAGCGCGAGAAGCCGAGCATCAGGACGGCGATTTGGGACGTAGACGGAAGCGAATGCGTCACGGCGCTGGCGGTCGTCGCGAGGACCGGGCGAGCACCACCACGCAGCCCTAGCGCTGGTGAGCCGCAGCCCTTACCGAACTCGATCGCCCGCGCCGAATCGGAACCCACGTGGATGTTGTCGAGGCCGTACGTCGCGCCCTCGAAATGCAACCAAACCGCGTCCCACGACTTCGGGTTCTTCGCATCGAGGGAAGTCTGGTCGAGCGCCAAAGGGATGCCTTGAAGCCCCGGCACCGCGACGTTCGCAGTCTTCGCCGAGAGGTTCTCGACGTCGACCCAGCCGAGGCCGGCTCCGGATGCAGCGGTGAAATCCATGACGACTCGCACGCGGAGCCAGTCGCCGCCCTTCACTGCGCCGGCATTCGTGAGGGGCACCTTCGTCACTTGGCCAGCAGCGTCGATCAACCGAAGCTGCACGTTGGCCTGCGAACCAATGCTGAAGCGAACTCCGAGTTCGCCTGCCTGGCTGCCACGAATGGTGCCGTCGGCGTTCGCATCGTGCGCCAATCCGAACGTCCCACCCCAATAACCGACGAGCATGTCGGCTTGGAAGTACGCCGAATTCTCACTGCCCGCGAACTTCGCATAGCTCCAGTTCGCGTCGTTGATGCGCGATGCGTCACAGCCATATCCAGGGCCGACTTCCTGGAAGCGCAAGGACTGCGTGCCATCGTGGGACAAGGTCGCCGTCACACCGCAGCGGTTGCTCGCCTTGAACGTCTGCTCGCTCCAACCGTCCTGCTTGTCGAGCGCAGTGTATGGGTGCTGGTCGTTGCCGCTGAGTTTGTTGAAGTCGTAGACGAACTGCGAAGTGGCCGACGAGGCAAGAGCGAACGCAAAGAGAGAGAGTCGAAGCATGGCGCCTCCGTGAGAAGGTTCTGCGGGTCCGATGGACAGCCGATTGGCGTCAGCATAGCGATGCCTCTTGTTAGCGATGGCAGGGAGCTCGGCCGACGAATACCCGGAGGCTCGACAGGTGCAGATCTACCGCCCACCACCCGCCATCCGCCGACGCTGCTCGAAGAGCACCAGAGAGGCTGCAACGGACACGTTGAGACTTTCGACGCTGGTCGCCATCGGAATGCTGACGCGCAGATCGCACCGGTCCGCGAGCTGCGGTGGCAGCCCTGGGCCTTCGGCACCGAAGAGGAACGCGATCGGCGCTGGGCCGAAGTCCGCTTCCCACAACGGTGTCCCACCGTGCATCTGCGTCGCGACGAGACGCAATCGGTGTTTGCGAGCGAGTCGAAGGAACTCGTCTTGGGACAGCTCGCTGATCGACGGCAAGCGGAAGATGCTGCCGGCGGACCCGCGCAACGCCTTTTCCTTCCACGGATCCGCCGATCCCTCGATTGCTACGAACCCACTCGCGCCAGCAGCCTCGGCACTGCGCACGATCGCCCCGACGTTGCCCGGATCTCGGACCGCGACGGCAACGGCGATGCAAGGAAACGGACCGCGAACGAGATCCTCGAAGGCGAAGCGCTTCTTTGCCGCGACGATGAGCACACCTTGGGGAGTCGTGACGCCACTCGCCCTCGCGAGCACGTCGTGATCGCACTCCTTGATCGTGGCACCGGCCTTTGCGAGTCGATGCATGAGTTCCTTGCCGCGCTCCTTCTGCGTGAGCTTCGGCGACACCAGTGCGAGTTCGACGTCGAGACCCGCATCGATCGCTTCTTCGACGAGGCGTACGCCTTCGACGGCAACGAGGTCCTTCTCGTCACCATCACGAATCGCTCGGATGCGTTTGATGAGCGGGTTCTTGGTCGATTGGATGTCCATCGCGCGCATCGTAGCAGCGTCGCGCGCTACCCTCGCCTCCATGGACAAGGTCAATCTCGAGGACAAGCTCTCGCGCATCCACGAACACTGGTCCCCCAAGATCGTCGGCGAACTCAACGGCCAGCACGTCAAACTCGCGAAGATCGAAGGGACCTTCGACTGGCATCATCACGCGGAAGAGGACGAGCTCTTCCTCGTGATCGATGGCGAGTTCCGCATGGAGTTCCGTGACCGAAGCGTGCAACTCGCCGTCGGTGAGTTCTTGATCGTGCCACGCGGCGTCGAGCATCGTCCGGTCGCGGAACGCGAGGCGAGCATTCTGCTCTTCGAGCCAATCACGACACGGAACACCGGCAACGTCGTGACCGACCGCACGGTCGAGCATCCCGAACGACTCTGATCCCCGCGTGCTCAGGTCCCGAGCACGAGTTCAACGCCGTTCGAGGCCTGCAGTCGCGGGAACGGCGGGAGCCTCAAGAACCAAGTTTGCGCATGCAGTCGAACGCCCATGAGGCTCGGTGAGTTGGGCACGACGACCGGAACCGAATACGATCGACCCACGGCAACCGTCACGACTATCGCCGTACGGAGATCGACGTAGTCGATGCAACCACCGATGGGTGCGCGTTCGTGCGGGCTGCCGACGAACAGCACGCCAGGGTTCGTGCCATATCCGCGACCGGACATCTGTGCAGTCGTCCCGAGGACCGGCGCCGTCGACTCGAGCGTTGGGAAACCGACGCTGCAGCTTTCGCCGAACGCGGTCGCACTCGCGAGCGAACTGCGCCAGAGGTACGGCTCGCTACCGAGCGCGGGATTCTCGGCACGGAACCAAACACTGCCCGCACTGAGAATCGCATCGCCGGGATACGAGCCACGCGAGCCCGGGTTCAAATCGGCAATCAAAGCAGTTCCCGTACGTGAGCCATCGCTGACGATGAGTTCCACACCCGCGGTAGGAGTGTTGCCTGCAAATACGACTCTCCTGCCTAGCACGAGAAACCGCGGGTCGAGATGCGGCAGGCTGCTCGCGATCCCGGGCGAAACGTCGACTGCGAGCCTGGTGCCAGCGGACGTCCCATCACTCACCCAGAGCTCGCTCCCTGCTTGCGAATCACGAGCCGCGAAGTAGAGCCCGCCATCGCTGACTGTCAGATAGCCAACTCCGCTCGACTCTGCACCAGGGTTGATGTCGAGGAAGAGCGACGTGCCAGACTCCGTCCCGTCGCTCGTCCACAATTCGAGACCATTGGCTAGCGTTCCAGCTGCAAAAAACAGTCGCTCCTTGAACACAGTCAGATAGCTCGGGCGCGATGATTTGTAGCCCTGCTCGATATCCGCGACCATTTTCGTGCCCGCTTCTGTGCCGTCGCTGCACCAAAGCTCGAAACCGTGGCTCGAAGCTCCATCACTTGCGGCAAAGAACAGAAGTCCGCGATACGACGTCAGAAAGCGTGGATTCGAGCCTTCTGCACCGATCGCGATATCCATGACCAGCGATGTTCCCGATGGCGTGCCGTCGCTGACCCACAGTTCGGTCCCAATCGAAGTTTCGGCAGCGAAGTAGAGCTTCCCGGCATACACATGAAACTCCCTGGGGTTGCTCGATAGCGTCCCAGGGTCGATGTCTTTGACGAGCACGGTTCCGTCCGCTGTGCCGTCGCTCTTCCAAAGCTCGACACCGAGACCATCGACGTACGCGGAGAAGTACACTGCCCCTCGATATGCGGTCAACTCGCTCGGGAAGCTACTCGCGATGCCGGGATTGATGTCTCGAACGCGCATCGTACCGGCTGCAGTACGATCGCTCCTCCAGAGCTCGATGCCACTCGTCCCGTCCGTCGCGGCGAAAAGGACGTAGTCACCCAAATTCGTCGGATTCGATGCCGCCGAACCATTGCCAACAAAACCCGGGGCAATGTCCGCGATGGCACGAGTTCCGTCGACCGTACCGTCACTTACGTGGAGTTCTGCACCCACTGTCGAGGCATCATCGGCCTCGAAAAGGAGCTTGGACCCGATGTTCGTCATGAACGTCGGCGCGCTACCGTGCGGTCCTGGCGAGATGTCTTTGAAGAGACTCGTACCCAGCGCAGTTCCATCCGAGACGTAGAGTTCTCGCCCGAACGACTCCACATCGCCGAGAGCCTGGAACCATAAGCTGCCGCCAAAGCTGATGAGGTTCGACGGTGAGCTCCCTGACAAACCAGGGAGCAGGTCCGTGACCATCAAGGTCCCCGCTTCCGTCCCGTCGGTCTTCCAGAGCTCTTCGTTTCTCGAATCCAGAGAACGCGCGGCGAAGTAGACGTGCGATCCAACAACCGTGAACGAGTGCGGCCAAGAGGATGCATCACCTTGGAAGACATCCTTGACGAGTCTAGTTCCCGCTTTCGTCCCATCGGATTTCCAGACCTCCCTGCCTTCGGCACCTTCTGCGGTGAAAATCACTTCTCCGCCGAAATGCACAGCATGATCCAACTCGGGCCAGATCGGTGTCGAGCTGCTGTCGAGACGCTTCGTCGTCAAGGCAGAACCTTCTGTCACCCACAGTTGGCCAATAGCCTGGAAATACAACTGCTTGCCGGTACTGAAGCAGTGCGATGGCCAAGAAGACTGAACGCTCATTGCAACGTCTGCGACTAGCGTGGTGCCGGCACTCGTCCCGTCGGTGCGCCACAGTTCGACTCCGTGAAGCCCGTCTTCCGCGGCAAAGACCGCAAACGTCAAGTCGAAAGCAACCATCGAACCGATCCACGACTGCGATGGTCCGGCATGGATGTCCTTGATCAGGGTCGTGCTTGCGTCGGTCCCGAAAGTGCCCCAGAGCTCGTCACCGTGCACGCCGTCATCTGCGGCGAAGACCATGCGGCCATTACTGAAAACCAGGTTCGATGGGCGAGACCCTTCAGCGCCAGGTCGAATGTCTTTGACAAGCTTGGTGCCCGCAGGAGTCGCGTCGGTGATCCACAATTCGACGCCGTGCACACCGTCGTCCGCAGTAAAGCAGACACTCGTATCGGTGTACGACGTCAAGGAATCGACACCAGAGCTTGCAAGCCCCGGATTGATGTCTTTGACGAGTTGCGTGCCTGCTGCGGTGCCATCGGTGCGCCACAACTCGCGTCCGTGCACGTCGTCGGTCGCAACGAACAACCAATAGCGCCCCACCTGCACGAAGCTATTGGACTCACGCCAAGTCTTTCCCTTGCCTCGCGCGGGCTCCGGCGATGAATCATGGGGATCGATCGTCGGGTTGATGTCCTTTACGAGGGTTGGCGTCTGTGCCGACACGATGCCAATGGCGAGAGCAACGGCTGCACAACACGCCGTACGCGTCACGAAACTTCTCATGGCTCGGAGGACTCCGTGGGTGAGCCGCCGAGCATGAGGCTCGGGGCTCCCTCGAGCAACACGAGGTTCGATTCGCGAGCTGCGACGCGGGCATGTTTGCCCGCTTGGCAAATCAAGAGTACGTGAACGCGGCGAGCGCGTTCACGTGAGCCTCAGACGCCGATCACGAGTTCGACGCCGTTCGTGGTTTGCACCGGCAGGATCGTCGGCAGCGTCAAGAACCACGCCTGTGCATTCACGCGGATCCCGACCAGGCTCGGCGTGGAGGGTACGACGAGCGGGTACGAGTACGTCGCTCCCACGACCGGTGCGAGGAAGAGCGCCGTCCCGATCCCGACGTAGTCCGGACATCCGAGGAAGCTCGATCCGACCATCGGTGGGCTGATGTAGAGGAGGCCCGGATTGGTACCAAAACCCTTGCCCGACATCGTCGCCGTCGTGCCGATGACCGGAGCTTGCGACTCGAGGGTCGGGAACGCCGGACCACAGCTCTCACCGAAGGCGGTCGCACTCGCGCGCGATGTCCACCACACGTAGGGCTCGCTGCCGAACATCGGACTCGTCGCATCGAACCAGACTGCGCCGCCACTGACGATCGCATCACCGGGCGACGAACTCGACGAACCGGGATTGAGGTCAGCGAGCATCACGGTGCCGAGAGCAGTGCCATCACTGACGAAGGGCTCACTACCCGTGCCCTGCGCGCTGCCAGAGAACACGACGTGCTTCCCGAGCACCGGGTAGCGTGGGAACATCTGCGCGAAGCCCGAAGCGCTGCCTGGATTGAGATCGACGGCGAGGGCCGTGCCCGCCACGGTTCCGTCACTCATCCACAGCTCCGTGCCGTTCGTGCCGTCGTTCGCCGCGAAGTACAACCCGCCATCGGTGGCGGTCATGTACGAAGGCGAACCCGAAGCCGTGCCGGCGCGGATCTCCAAGAAGAGCGCAGTACCCGCTGTCGTTCCATCGCTCGACCAGAGTTCGCTTCCCGCCGCCGTCGTGCGCGCACCAAACCAAAGCTTGCCCTTGTAGACACAGAGATAGTTCGGACTCGACGAGCCGGAACCGACCTCGATGTCCATGACGAGCGCGGTACCCGCCGCCGTGCCATCCGTGCTCCAGAGTTCCGAACCGGCGCTTCCGTCACTCGCGGCGAAGTAGAGTCGCCCATCATAGGAAGCCATGTAGAGCGGATTGGAGCCCAGCGTGCCGGGGTTGATGTCCTTCACCAGCAGCGTGCCTGCTGCGGTCCCGTCGGTGACCCACAGCTCGGATCCTTCGGTCGCCGTCGTCGCCGCGAAATACAACTTGCCGTCGTGCACCGTGAAGTTCTGTGGCGAACTCGAGTTGGTCCCGACGTTGATGTCCTTGACGAGCACCGTACCCGACGCCGTGCCATCGCTCTTCCAGAGTTCGGCACCGTTCGCGATCGTGAAGGCGGAGAAGTAAACAGCGTTCTTGTAGCGCGTCATGTAGCGCGGCGAACCGCTCGCGGGTCCCGGATTGATGTCCATGACCTGAACGGTTCCGGCGGCGGTCCGATCGCTGCGCCAGAGTTCGATCCCCGACAGACCGTCGGATGCCGAGAACAGGACGAGGTCACCGAACGCTGCGGGGTACGCGGGGTACGAACTGTTGGGCGTACCTCCGGGGCGAATGTCGAGGACGGACTTCGTGCCCGCCGTCGTGCCATCGCTTTCGAAGAGTTCGATACCGACCGACATCTCGTCGTTCGCCTGGAACAGCATCTTCGATCCGATGTTCGTCATGTAGCGCGGGCTACTGCCGTTCGGCCCCGGCGAGATGTCCTTGAACATCTGCGTCCCCGCGGCAGTGCCGTCGGACACGAACAACTCGTAGCCGAACGTGTCGAAGCTCTGATAGGCCTTGAAGTAGATCTTGCCGCCGAAGGCGACCAGGTCCGAAGGGAAGCTACCGTCGATTCCCGGACGCAGTTCCGCGACGTTGACCGTGCCTGCCGTCGTGCCGTCGGTCTTCCAGAGCTCTTCGTTCTGCGTATCGAGTGAACGCGCCGCGAAGAACATCGTCGAACCGAGCATCGTGAAGTAGCGCGGCGACGAAGAGCTCGAACCCGCGTAGATATCCGCGACGAGCGTCGTTCCGGCGGCAGTTCCGTCGGTCTTCCAGAGTTCGATCCCGTTCGTGCCGTCGTTCGCCGTGAAGAAGACGTCGCTACCGATCTTCTGCGCGTAGGCGAAGTTCGGCGACGAACTCCCGGTTCCGACCTGGATGTCCTTGAGCAGATTGGTCGTCGCGGCAGTGCCGCCGGTGACCCAGAGTTCGGTACCCGACGTGCCGTCGTTGGCCTGGAAGAACGCGACGCTACCGTTGCTGTAGAAGCTCGTCGGGCGCGAAGTCGTCGCTCCGGGGTTGATGTCCTTGACGAGCATCGTTCCGGCCGCAGTGCCATCGGAACGCCATAGCTCTTGACCGGTCGTCCCATCGTCCGCCTGGAAGATCGCCGTGACGGGATTGAGGTTGCCCATCGCGAAGATGTTCGAACTCGAAGCGCCGACGCGGATGTCCGCAACGAGCGTCGTTCCGGCGCTCGTGCCGTTGGTCACCCACAACTCGGTACCGCTCGTTCCGTCGTTGGCAGTGAACAAGACCCGCGCACCGATTGCAGTCAGGTACGAAGGCGACGAACTCGTAGTACCCGGATTGATGTCCTTGAGCAGTTGCGTGCCGGCAGTCGTACCGTCGGTTATCCAGAGCTCGCTACCACTCGTACCATCATTCGCACTGAATAGAGCACGAGTCCCGAGGAGCGGCGTCAGGTTGCGAATACTCGAACTCGCAGTGCCTGGGTTGATGTCCTTGACGAGCACCGTGCCTGCAGTCGAGCCGTCCGTGCGCCAGAGCTCCTGGCCGTTCGCATCGTCGAACGCGATGAAGAGCCAGTAGCTACCGACTTGGAGGAAGCGATTGGTCTCTTCCCACGGTCCCGCCGAACCACGGCCGGGAGCAGGAGACGAGTCGTAGGGAGCGACCGTCGAGTTGATGTCCTTGACGAGGACCGGGGTTTGAGCCTGGCAAAACGAGGAGCAGATCGAACCGACCAGAGCGAGAACCGCACCAGCGGTCGTAATTCTCAAAAGCGGCGACATAGCAGGATGCCTCCATGGGTACGAGGCGCGTCATCGTAAAGAGACTCTCCGGAAGTACGAAAATGATCCAAGAAGCCGGTGCGCGGGTGTGCGCGAACGTCGCACCGGATCGAGCAAGACCTGAAGAACTCGCATGCGGTCGGTCGATCCGGGCTTCGCGCACTCCGTATAGACAGTCGTTTTGCCTATTGGGCCCATGCCACAGGCACTCTCTGCGCACCGACCTGAGACTCGGGAGCAGGTCGCCACGGACCTCGGGTATCCTCCCGAGTAGCGTGACGGAGACAATCGATACGAAGCCGCCATTCTCGCGGCTCACGACCAAACCGCGCGCGTGGCTCGCTGGCTATCGTCGGCGCACCCTCGCGCGTCGCTGGCTGCGCGGGGACGGCATCGAAATCGGTGCATTGCACAACCCGTTCCCGTTACCGACTCGCGCTCGCGTTCGCTACGTCGACTTGATGTCACCTGCCGAGAACGCATCGCGACATCCCGAACTCGCATCTCGCAACCTGGTCTCGGTCGACATCCTGGACGACGGCGAGAAGCTGGACTCGATCCCTGAGGACTCTCTCGACTTCGTGATCGGAAGCCACTTCCTCGAACACACGCAGAACCCGATCGGCACGATTCGCAATCACGCGCGCAAGCTACGGAAGGGTGGCGTGTTGCTTTACGCGCTACCCGACAAGCGACATACCTTCGATCGGATGCGCGCGTTGACGACGTTCGATCACCTCGTGAACGACGACCGCATTGGACCGGAAAGCTCTCGCTGGGAGCACTATCGCGACTTCGCGGAACACGTCGACGGATTCGAGGGTGACGGCATCGACGATCAAGCACGCAAACTGCAGGACGACGACAATCGGATTCATTTCCACGTATTCGACACGGAGTCTGCGCGAACGTTCTTCGAGCGCACGACGGAACTCCTAGACCGTGAACGGACCGATACCCGACTACGACTCGCCAAGTTTCGCCCGAACGGATCCGAATGCCTCGCGATCTTGCAACGCGTGTAGGTGTTACGCGAACGGGTCCTGCTCGAGCACGGTCGCTTCTCGCGCGATCCGCCCCACGTCGAATCCGTCGACCAACGATGCCGCCGTGCGCGGCTCGCGATCTTCGATGAGTCCGCAAGTCCACGCGAGTAGGCCGACGACTTCCTCGGCCGAGATCCCGCGACGTCGATACCAAGCGATGCGTGTGTCGCCGTGACGCTTTGCGAGGCGCCGGCCGTCGGGCCCCACGATCAACGGGACATGAATCCAATGTGGCTCGGGCAACCCGAGTGCTCTCGCGATCAGGATCTGCCTCGGTGTCGAAGCAAGCAAGTCGTCGCCACGAAGGACTTCTGTGACCGCGAAGTCACCATCGTCGACGATCGTTGCGAGTTGATACGCGGGTTGTCCGTCTTTTTTCGCGACCACGAAGTCTCCCGAGTCCGCTGCCACGTCGATCGTCACGCGGCCGTGCATCGCATCCTCGAAAGTCACGATTCCATCGTCGACGACGAAGCGCCACGCGGGATCACGACCGGTCGCCGCGCGCGCGGCTTCCGCGGAAGCGAATCGACCGCGACAGATCCCCGGGTAACGCGTTCCGTGGTCCAACGATTCCTGCGGAGCGGATTGCGCACGCTCGATCTCGGTGCGCGTGCACACGCACGGGTAGACCATGCCGCGCTGCTTCAGGTGATCGAGAGCGAGGTCGTAGACGTGCGCTCTCGCACTCTGCAGGATCGGCTCCGCATCGAAGTCGAGGCCTAGCCACTCGAGATCAGCCAGTGCTCCGTCGATCGCACCTTCCTTGACACGCGGACCATCGATGTCGTCGATGCGGCAGAGGAGCGTGCCACCTCGCGACCGTATCGATAGCCAAGCGAGCAAGAAGCTGCGAGCATTCCCGAGATGGAGCGCACCGGTCGGACTCGGTGCGAGCCTCCCGACCGGCGCGATACGCGAAGTGACCACGAACCGAAGGTACCCGTCCTTTTCCCTCCGCGCGAATCCGAGCTTCGGGCAAAGTGCTCCCATGGACGAGCCACCGACTACGGGCCTCGTCGTGCGTGTCGACAAGAAGCGCTGTCACGTCGAGCTCGACGATGGTTCGGTCCGCTTGCTCGCTCCGCGCGGCAAGCTCTTCGACAAACGCGGAACGACGAAGAACCCGATCGCTGTCGGCGACCGAGTCGAAGTCACGATCGAAAGCGACGGAACCGGGAGCATCGATGCCGTGCTGCCGCGTCGGACCAAGCTCGCCCGAGCGAGTGCGGGCGAAGGAACTCGCGAACAGGTGCTCGTCGCCAACGTGGACCTCGTCATCGTCGTTTCGTCGATCGACAATCCGACGTTTCGACCGACGATCGTCGATCGCATCCTCGCCGGTGCAGAGCGCGGCGACATGGATGCCTGCGTAGTCATCAACAAGGTCGACCTAGAGGACGAGGCCGCCGACGAACGAGAGTCCGACGCTTGGCTAGAGCTCTATCGCAAGCTCGGCTACGAAGCGATCGGTACGTGCGCCGCCGACGGCCGGGGCGTCGAGCGACTACGCGCACTCATGCGCGATCGCATCTGCGTCGTGAGCGGACTCTCTGGCGTCGGCAAGTCCTCGCTCCTCAATGCAATCGAACCCGGCTTGTCGCTGCGGGTCGGCAGCGTCTCGGAGCGCGGCGCACGCGAAGGACGGCACACGACGACGCACAGCAGCTTGATCCGACTTCAAAATGGCGCACACGTCGTCGATACACCGGGAATCCGAAACTTCGGATTGTTCGACATCGATCCAACCGAAGTCGCCGGACTCTTCCGGGAGTTCCAACCGTACCTGGGTGCCTGCAACTTCGACGATTGCTCGCACGAACACGAACCGCGATGCGCAATCCTCGACGCGATCCGTGAAGGTGTGATTCCCGCGAGCCGTCACGCGTCCTACCTCGAACTACTGCGCGACGCTCGCGGCGGCAGGCTCTGAGTCAGGAAGGCAACTCGTCCGAATTCAGGGGCTCGTCGAACCGAACGGCGATCCCGAACTCGCCATCGCGAACTGCCCCGATGCGCATGATCTGCCCGCTTCGCGTCTGACCATTCGGCAGAACGACCTCGACGGTGAGATTCTGCCCCGCGGTGAAGTACACACCGTCGCGCGAGAGGTTTTCCGAAGGCCCTGCGAACTCCTGAGCCGGCATTCTGACGGTGATCTTGCCTTCGAGCGGCAGGCGCTCGTCACGCCGACGGTCGTCGACGCTCTTGTTGCCGTGTTGGCGTTCGCTGTGGTGCATGGAGTGAGTCTCGTCCTCGGATCGAGTTACGTTCGTCATCGACGAGATCGAGCATGGACCTTGAACGGTTCCACAGCCGCCATGCCTAGAGGCTCGGTCGAAAGCTACTGCCCGATCCGCAGGCGGAGGCCCTGCGTCAGCACGATGCCTGCGCTGTTCGCCGACGGATGCACGACCATCGCCTGTGCGGTGAAGACTCCACCGCGGAGCTTGGACTCGCTCGGCAAACGGAAGCTCAGGGCTCCCGCGCCACTGACATTGATCGGGATCGGCCACGCGGAAGCATCCAGCGAGGTCTGTACGAGGCTCGACGGCGCGCCGATCGGGCCGAGTTCGAGCGGGCCGCCGATCGGCGCCTCACCGAGACCGATCAGGATGATCGCTCCGCTCGCAGCGCGGTTGAGCGCGTCGATGGCGCCGTGCACTTCGATCGACACGGACTGGCCGATTCCGACGCCGGACTTGTTGCCTCGAACGGTCGGACGAAGGGACTGCGATCCGAAACCCGGCAAGCCATAGGCGTAAGCCCCGCCTATGGAAACGGATTCGTCTGCCCCGAGGTCGGGTGCCGTGTCAGCATCCCGCGCATCCCCTTCGAAGTCGACGAGCCCCATCGCCGCGGCCTTGAGGCCTCGATCGATGCAGGGCGAACCGAAACCCAGCACGTAGTACGGGCGCTGCAGCGCGGGATCGCCTTCGAAGTTGCCCGTTCCGTCGACCTTGCCTCGATCGAAGCAGCTGTACTCGCAGACTGCAGTCGCAGGCGCCGATAACGCAGCCTTGCCATTCTGATCGAACACGCAGTGCGAGTACCGATTCGATGTCGACGTCATCGAATCGCGGATTCCCTCGTCGACTTGGTCCGCGATCGTGCAGAACTCCACGGCCCCGGCCACGGTCGTCGCGAGTTCGATCCCGATGTGATTGCCAGCGACGATCGACGAGCGGATCTCGAAGCTCGAAGCGGCGTCCCCCGCGCCCAAGACTTCGATCCCGTTCGTTCGTTGCGCGAAGCAGCGATCTGAATCCGAAGCGAAATCCCACCGCACTCCGGAGTTCTTCGTCGTCGCGAATCGAATCCCGACTCCACAGTGGTAGACGACGTTGTTCGAGGACAGCACGTCGGCCGTAACTCCGCTCGAAGCGGCATGACCGAAGTCGTAGACGAAGCCGCCACTGGCACATCGAATCGCCATGCAGTCCCGGATGACCGCGACGTGATCCCCACCAGCGAACATGCCCCCGATGCGCACACCGTGGCCAGCTTGATCGACGAAGCTGCAACCTTCGACGAGCGTGTCGGTGTTGGCGAAGAGCGCGATCCGCAGCGAGATTCCATCGGCCGCGCAGCGCGTGAACGACGATGTCCGAATGTCGAGTTTCGTCTTCGTCGCGCCGGTGCCCGACACGACATCGATGCCGTTGCGACACTCTTCGAAGCGACAGTCGCGCACGATGCCACCGACCTCGCTCTGCCCCGCCGCATTGTCGACGATGCGATATCCCGCGCTCGTTTGCCCCTCGAACAGACAATCCACGACGTCGGGCCTGAAGAGCGAAGCCGCCCCCGTCACCGAAACATCGATACCGACGTACTTGCCGACGAAGTTGCACTTGGAGAAGCGTGGATCGCAAATGACCGATCCACGAACATCGATGACCGCGGCAGCATGCAGCTGCCAGTAGAAGTCGCAGTTCTCGATCCGCGGCCGATGTCGCATCGTCGGTGCACCGCCCATGTGCACGGCGATGTTGCCGCCCTCGAATTCGAGATCTCGCAGTTCGCACGAACGATTCGCGACGGTCAGTGCGTCGTAGCGCACGATGCGCGCCAAGCTCGGCCCCGCCCGAAGATGCGGCTTGCGGCCGTTGACGATATCCCCAACGAGCGCGACGTTGTACTTCATCACGATCTCGGACTGGATCTGGTAGATCTGATCGCCGACGACGAAGAGCCGATGCGACTCGGGATACGTCGGCACTGGGATCTTCGAAATGGCGTCGTGAATCGAACTCCAAGGCTGCGCCTTGCTGCCGTCGCCCGTCGCGCTACCTCCCTTGCCGTCGACCCAATAGTCGTTGGCGAACAGAGTCGTTCCAAGGAGGAGCACGCCGGCACCCGTACAGGCCCGGCGGACGACGTCGCCGATTCGGATCATGATCGATCCGGAAGTCGGTAGGCAGCAGGCGTCGGCTTGAGCGGTCGTAGCAGCGTGTACGGACGCCGCGTGCCATCGGGAGATACGTCACGCGCCGATCGGCAATCACCGAGCCACTTCTCGAAGACCGCTTTCGATTTCGCGAGATCGACCGAGATGTCCCCGTAGTGATCGTCAGGCTTGGCGCGTGTCACGCGAACCGCCTGATGCCAACAGTGCATGCCGGAGATCGGATCGGGATGCACGGGGAACGTCAGGTTTTGATGAACGCCGACGTCACTCCAGAACACGCGCTCGGTATCGGGATCCGAACTCCGCCATGGGTGCGCGCCCTGCATACGCCGCAAGCGCATCCGCGAACCTTCGCTCGTGAGTTCGACGGTCGCCATGAGTTGCCGCTGACCGTCCTGACCTTCGAGCTTCCACCGACCCATGTGATGGCTGCACGCGACGACGCCGGGACGAATCCCTTCTGTCACCCACGCACGGACGACGAAGTGACCGATCTCCGTCTCGACGCGCACGAGGTCACCCGTGCGTAGATCACCGAGTGCGCGTGCTTCGCGCGGGTGGATCCACAACGGGTTGGTGTGCGCGATCTCGTCGAGCCACTTCGAGTTGGCACTGCGTGTGTGAATCTGAACCGGCAAGCGGAACGTCGGAATGAGCGGAATCTGCCCAGGCTCGAGATTGTCGGGATGCACGTGCGATCGTGGATAGCCCGGGATCGCCATCTCGCCCCATCCCCAACCCGCGAGGATCGGGGACCAGAACTCGAGCTTGCCCGACGGTGTCGGGAATCCGCGCTTGACCTCACCATCGACGCGGATACCGACCGGTCGACGACCCTCGTCGTCTCCCGGCGGTGAAGGAATCGGCACGATGTTCGCGCCGTGAGGTTTCTCCGCTCGCGTGTAGACGCGCCCGTGCTGCCCTTCGGCGACGTCGTCGAGTTCGGCCGGCTGGACCGTCTCGGCATAGACCGTGCTGACCTTGCGCTCGACCTCGAATGCGCCGTACTTGCGCATGAACTCGAGCGGCGTGAGCCCCTCGCTCGCCGCGCGCTCGGGCAGTCCGGGAACCGAGTTCTCGAACATCCACCCGTAGTACTCGTCGACCGTCAGCTTGGTGCCCGGCTCCTTCTTGGACTCGAACCACTTGCGGATCCCCATCGATCCGTCAGGGTCGATGCGCCACGAGAGCTCGATCCAGAACTCGTTCTCTTCCCAAACCTCACCTGGATTGACCTCGCGTGTGTCGCTGACCTTACGGCCTTCGCGCTCGGCGTAGGCACGCATGACGGGTTGGCGGAAGCCGATCCATTGCGCGTCGTGCGTTTCGTAGCTGTAGATGTCGTGGCGCTCGTTACCGAGCCCCATCGGTAGCACGAAGTCCGCGAAGTACGCGGTTTCGTTCCACGTCGGAGTGAGCGCGACGTGGCAGCCGATGCGCTTCTCGTCGCGGAGCATGTCGATCCACGAGAAACCATCCGGATTCGTCCAAACGGGGTTGTAGACACGCGTGAAGTAGGTGTCGACGCGCCCCCGTTCTTCGCCGACGAGGTGCGGCAACAAGAACGACAACTCGTGGAACGCGAGCGGGAACTCCTGCGGCCACGTCAACTCGTTCCAGTGGTCCGGATGCGGCGGCCTGTGGATCGGCGCGGCGACGAACTTGTTCCACGAGTTCGGATACGTGCCGCCGGGCACACCGACAGCGCCCATCAGGGCATTGAGGAAGAACAGCGTGCGCGCGACCTGCCAACCGTGCGACACGCCCGAGCTCGCCGAACGCCAGTTGTGCGTCGACAACTGATTGCCCGCCGAGGCGACGATGTCCGCGACTTCGCGCAGCGTCTCGGCATCGACTCCGGATTCGGAGGCGGCCCACTCGAACGTGCAGCCGTCGTAGAGCTCGGCGAGGATGCGTTCGAACGTCTCGAAATCACGCGGTTCGCTTGGATGCTCGCTCGCGAGGTACTCGGACCAGTTCCACCACTGCCGCACGAACTCGCGGTCGTAGAGCTTCTCGTGGATCAAGTGACGCGCGATCGCGAGATGGATCGCCGGCTCACTACCCGGATACGGCGAGAGCCAATGGTCGGCGTGCGTCGCGGTATTGGAGAGGCGCACGTCGAGCACGATGACCTTCGCGCCGTTCTGCTTGGCCTCGATGATGCGTTGCGCGTGCGGGTTGAAGTAGTGACCCGACTCGAGGTGCGCACTGACGAGGAAGATCACCTTCGCGTTGGCGTGATCGGGGCTCGGACGGTCGTAGCCCATCCAGAACGCGTAGCCAGCACGCGCGCCCGAAGAGCAGATGTTGGTGTGCGAGTTGTGACCGTCGATCCCCCATGCGGCGAGCACGCGCTCGGTGTAACCGTCTTCGCCGGGTCGACCGACGTGATACATGATCTCCTGACGACGCTCCTCCTGGATCGCCTTGCGAATGCGTGCAGCGATCTCGTCGAGCGCTTCGTCCCACGTCGTGCGCTGCCACTCCCCCGCACCGCGAGCACCGACACGGCGCAACGGGAACAGGATGCGATCGGGGTCCTCGACCTGGTTCTTGGACGCCGGACCTTTCGCGCAGTTGCGTCCGCGCGAGCCCGGGTGCTCGGGGTTGCCCTCGAACTTCCGGATCAACCCCGTGTCCTTGTCGATGTAGGCGAGCAACCCGCACGACGACTCGCAGTTGAAACACCCGGTCGGGATCAGTGAGTAGCGACGCTCGACGCGTTCGGGCCACGACTTGGAATCGAGTTCGCGCCAATCGTTCCAACGATCCTTCGGCGGATACGAGCGCAGACGCTTGGACTTGGAGCCTTGGTTCATGACGTTGTCCAACTTGCTGTCAGGCGAGAGGCACGGATTGACCGGCCTGCACGTATGCGTGTTCGAAGGCGAGCAGACCGAGCAGCGCGCCGTACTCGACGGGCGCGATCGGTGCGAAGAGTCCGAAGCCGACGAGGATCACACCAGCCCAGAAGAACATGCGGAAGCGCCCCTGCACCATCTCGTGCGTGGCGAGCTTCGCATGTGCTGTCGAGTGCGTCAGTGTCACTTCGCCGACCGTGAGCAAGAGCTGCGCCGCACATGCCGCAGCGAGGGTCCATCGCAACACGGTCACGACCGACACGCCCGATCCTTGCGCGAACTCGGCATCCGACACGAATGGTAGTAATCCCGCCGATCCCGCGAGCACGGCCTGCACGAGCAAGAGCGGCGGGAGCAACGGGCTCTGCCAAAGGTCGCGTGCCTTCGCCTGCGCGAAGAGGAACGCCGTGTAGACGGCGGTCATCACCGCGAGCGGGATGCCTATCCACGCGAGGACGCGCGACATGTTGTTCGATTGGAGCAACGATGCGAGCACATGGAGACCGAGGATCGCCGAGAACCCGGCGATGATGAACGCGCCGCGCACGAGCCAGCTCTTCCACTGCGGCTTGGCGAAGATCATCCAGAAGCGCTCGGGTCGCTTCAGGTCCCAGATCAGGAGTCCACCCGTGGCCGCGAGCCACAGACCGGACAACACGGGGACCGTCCACCGCCACGTCGACGAGTCGGTCGCGAGCGTGCCGAAGAGCACGAGCACCGCTGCAATCAACCAAACGCCGGCAGCGAGGCTCTTCGTCCACGTGTAGAGGCTCACGCGCGCGTCCCACGGTGCACGGTGCGGGATGTCCCATGCGAGGACCGCGGCTGCCGAGGAGTTGGGCGTATCCGGATGACCGCTGAGCGCGGAGTTGACCGGACCCTGTTCGCCCCACATGAAGAGGCCACCCTCGGGGCGCTTCGCCGCGAGCGGGTCGAGCGTCGCCTGATGCGCGCCCTTGTAGTAGACCTTCGGTCGCGTGTCCTTCTCGGGTCGACGCACGGTGACCGGGTCGCGATGCACGCTCCGCGTCACGGGGTCGAGAGGGTCCGAGAGATCCCCAACGTGGATCGCATTGGTCGGACAGACGACGACGCACGCCGGCTCCATGCCCTGATCGATCCGGTGCGCGCAGAAGTTGCACTTCTCCGCGTTTCCGTCGATCGGATTGATGAAGATCGCGTCATACGGGCACGACGCGATACATGCCTTGCACCCGATGCAGATCGATTTGTCGAAGTCGACGATCCCGTCCGGTCGCTTGTGCATCGCGGCGGTCGGGCAGGCATCGACACACGGCGGTTGTTCGCACTGATTGCACCGCGTGACCTGGAACGCGCGCCTCGCATGAGGGAACGTGCCGACATCTACCTGCTTGACGTAGGTGCGATGCACGCCGAGCGGCACCTCGTTCTCGGACTTGCAGGCCGTGCTACAAGCGTGACAACCGATGCATCGCGTGTGGTCGAGGAGCTTGGCCCACCGCGTGCTCGAAGCCGAACCTGGCTGGATATCGGGCATGCGCAGCAACCTACGCAACCACGGGACATCAGGAAAGCACCGAACGCTACGAGGTCGATGGGCACCGCCTCGCGATGCCGTGACCGCGGATGGCGGACGTTGGCGGAGCCTTCCGTGGTGATCCGATCCTTGCGAGGCCGGCAGAGCCACGGACAATCGCCCCATGCGCCGCTTCGCTCGCGAGACGTTTCGTGGATCGCTCGTCGTGCCTCTCGCCATGGCGTGGACCGCCTTGTCGGCGTGTCGCACGTCGGGTGATTTCGACCTGATCTACGAGCCCGATCCCGTGCCACGGGAGGCCCGCACCGGACATGCTTGGTTTCGAGTTCGGGTCGATTCGAGATCCCGCGAGGCGGTCCGCATCGGTGAGGAGGGTCCCTGGCTACCGCCGGGTCGCGCCGTGTGGATCGACGCGGATCTCGCCAAGGGACAGAGCGAGTACCGAATCGAACTGTTCGGACGAGACGGTCTGCGGCGCGCTGCCCTCCAGGAGCCGATCCGAACGGTCTCTACCGACGTCGGTGACGAAGCGCGCGTTCCACTCCCGCGGATCGCCGGATGCGTGCCCGAGGTCGTTGCGGGGTTTCACGCGTCGAACCACCGAGAGCCCTCGCGAAGGCACGCCCTGGATCTCGTCGCTCCTGCAGGCACGCCGACCGAAGGCGCCGCGGTCTCGAGCCCCGTCTCGGGTCGCGTGCTCGCCGTGACGGACGACGCGCCGGACACCCCGAGCGATCGCACGAACGAGGTCCTGATCCAGTGCGACGATGGACGTATCTTGCTCTTCTCTCACCTGCGCGGTGGCGGTGCACTGCCGTGGCGCCCGGGGGATACGGTCGAAGTCGGCGCGGTTCTCGGTCACATCGGGATGTCGGGGCACACGAACGGACCGCACCTCCACGTCGAGCTCGTGCGCGACCGGCCACGACGTCCGTGAAGCATGTCCTCGACGGAAGCCTGCCGGTTTGGATTTCCCGACGCAGCGCCTACGATCGCCGCATGCCGACTTCTGGCTTCCGAGTCGTCCTTGCCAGCCCACGAGGCTTTTGCGCCGGTGTCGACCGCGCGATCGAAATCGTCGAACGCGCGCTCGAACGCTATGGGCGCCCGGTTTACGTGCGCCACGAGATCGTGCACAACGCGGTCGTCGTCGACGACTTACGCAAAAAGGGCGCGGTCTTCGTCGACGAACTCGCCGATGTTCCCGCGGACAGCTGGGTCGTGTTCAGCGCACACGGAGTCCCCCCCCAAGTCGTCCAAGAGGCCGAGACACGCGGATTGCGCGTCGTCGATGCTACGTGTCCGCTCGTCACGAAGGTCCACGTCGGCGCTCGTGCGTGGAACAAGAAGGAGTTCACGATCTTCTTGGTCGGACATCGCGATCACGTGGAAGTCGAAGGTGTGGTCGGCGAAGCACCCGATCGCACGATCGTGATCGAGAACGTCGAAGAGGCCGAAAGAGTGGAACCCACGGATCCGACGAAAGTCGCGGTTCTCACGCAAACGACGCTGTCCGTCGACGAAGCCCGCGACATCATCCATGTGCTCGAGCGGCGCTTCCCGAATCTGCGCCTACCTCTCCAGGACGACATCTGCTACGCGACGCAAAACCGCCAAGACGCCGTCAAAGCGCTGAGTGACGGAGTCGACCTCTGGCTCGTGATCGGGGACCCGACGAGTTCCAACAGCAATCGATTGCGCGAGCGAGGCGAGAGCCGCGGTGTCGAGAGCCACCTGATTCTCGACCAAGGGCAGATCGATCCAGAGTGGCTCGTCGGCAAGCGTTCGATCGGCGTGACGTCCGGCGCTTCGACGCCCGAGATCTCCGTCCGCGGTGTGATCGCACGCCTACGCGAACTCGGAGCGACCGAGGTCGTCGAGAGTGACGGACCGGTCGAGGACATCGTGTTCACGCTGCCCGAAGCGGTCCGCTGACCGCACTTCACGTCACTGCGGCGCGAACGTCTGCTGGAGGACGAGTTCGAGTGCTTCGCGAATCGAGCGTGGCCGATCGAGCGTCACGTCGAACGAGAGGCGAGACTTGTTCGCATCGAAGTTGGGGAGGCCGAGTAGCTTCTCGACGTGAATCGCGGACGGGAATCCGTACGCCGAAACCACGCGAATTCTGTCGATCTGCTGAATGGCGCCCAGCACCGCTGCATCGGGCATCTCTCGCCCCACGAAGATCAGCTCGCGCAACTTGCCGCCAAAGCGTGGGAACGCGAAACGCGCCCTCGTGCCACCATCGAGAATGCCCGCGAGGGACGTACGGCGCGGCGAAGTGCCGAAGTAGTTGCCCAAGAGCTTCATCGCGTTCTCGATGTATTCGACGCCGACCGGCTCGTGCGCGAACGCAACGACCGCACCGGGGGTCGACTGAATCGTACGAACGTCGAGTCCGAGACCGTCGATCACGTAGTTCTCGTCCTGCCCACCCGGAGGCAGAACGAACAGGAGCCGCGACTCGACACCGCTGAGCCTCGGACCCCACACCACGCGCAGTGGCTCGACGCGCGTGAGCTCGTCCTGCCCAGCAACGACACCGAACATGCGATCGCCCGACATCGGAAGTGTGGGCGTATCGACGCTCAGCTGTGCCTTCTCTTGCTTGCTCTGTCGCGCCGCGATGGCATCGACGAGCGCTTGCCCTTCCGCGAGTGCATCGACGGGCCACGACCGGTGCAGGTAGTCTCGGCCGAGCAAGGGGCGTAGAACCTCTTCTTGGAGAACCGCGAGCCGCGCGATCTCGGCGTCAGCGTCCGCCGCATCGATGAGCCTGCGCTCAGCGACGATCGACTTGACCTTGCCGAAGAACTCCCATGCTCGCCGGTGATATCCCGGTGCGTGCCAGAACCGGACTTCGTCGACAGGATCGCCGAGACGAGGCCAAGACTCGTTGCGCCCGACTTCCATGCGCGCCGTGAGCGGGCCGGGCGGCGTGGTGGGCGACAACTGGAACGACTGGACGAGGTCATAGAGCATCCAGCCGCGAGGGTCGTCGGAATCGCCACGTTCACGCTGTTCGATCACTTCGTCGCCATGCAACAACGTCATTCGCAACCGGAGCCGTGGTGGTTTCTCGAACCCGAAGACCGTGCGACCGGTCAAGTGAATCGAGTCCCTTCCCTCGGTCGGCGCGTCGGGGTCTGCCACGACGACGGGCCGCAACAGCGGGTAGATGCTTCGCATGATCTCGCCGAGACGCACACGATCGCGTTCGAGCTTCTCCGTATCGACGATCTCGGGCAACGCCAACAAGTACCAATCGAAGCGCTGCTTGCATGCTTCGTCGGCTTCGGTGAACCCGGTCAGCTGGGACCAGGCTGCGGCAAGACGCAAGGAGCGCGTGCCCGACAGGCTGTCCGCCCAGCCTCGAATCTCGACCGCATGCCGAACCTTGCGCATCGCCTCGTCACGCAACCGAGTTCCGGCCGCCGAGAACATGCGATCGAGCTGTGCCTCGCGACGCGCGAAATGCACGCGCTCGAAGTCGCGCGGCAGAGTCGACTGCGCGAGAGCCCGCCCCGCACACACGACTGCGAGCGCGAGCGCGACGCGACTCAGCGAGTGGGGTAGGTGCGCAACACCCATTCTTTCCACTTCTCCTCGAGACTCAATCCTGTCCACCCGTACACGTCGCGTAGCGCCTCCCGCGTGTCCTTCTTCTGTTTGAGGATGCGCAGCACTTGCGTCAACGCCTTGCCACGACCTTTGCCGTCTTCGACTTTCGCCTTGCTGGACTCCCAATCACCTTCGAGCAAGAAGTGCACATAGCTGAACGCGAGCGCGTGCTCCTTGGGATCGAGTCCGTCGGTGTTCTTGGTGCAGAGGGTCGGGAACGACGTCAGGTTGCGATCCCCAGCGACCATCTTTCGGATCGGCACGAGCCACTTGCCGCCCTTGAAGTTCATCTGCGTGGCGACTTCTTGATAGCAGTAAGTGGTGCACTTCTCGTCGAGCTTGAACTCGAAGTAGTGCGCGAGCCCGGCATCGAGCCACCCACCACCGAACTTGCCGATCCACTGGGCAGGCGTCAGTTGCGACGACAACAAGTGCGTGGCGTTGTGGACCATATGGCGATGCAGGTCCTCGTCGTTCTTGATGAAGCGCTTCTCGAAGAGCATCGAGTAGACCGAACTCGCGCCCATCAGTTTGACACCGGCACCACTTGCGCCCATGCCGGTGAACTTCGGAGCCGCGAGAGCCTGGTCGCGCCCATCGCGCCACATGTAGAGCTCGCACCGATCGGGAATGTCCGCGTCCGAGACCTCCATCGCCTCCTTGAAGCGCACGCGGAACTCCTCCATGCGCTTGATGTAGAGGTGCATCAACTCGTAGGTGCCCAGTCGTATCTTGCCGACCATCATCGGCTTGAGATCGAACGTGATGAAGAACCAGCGGCTCTGTGCGTGCATGCACTCGTGACCGACGAGTTCGTCGACACGCGCGCGCTGCTTGGCGGTCCAATCCGCGAGCTCCTGGATGCGCTTCTTCTGCGGCAGCTCGGAGGCCGGGTTCTCGCACTTCGGGCAATCCTTGACGAACGATCCCTCGCACGTCTTGCACTTCGCGAGTTCCGAATCGAAGTCGGCGCCGCTCTCGCGGAACGTCTCCTGTCGGTTCTTGCAGGACTTGCACTCTCGCCCGCCCTTGTGATTGCACGTCGTGCAGTTGACGTACTCGGATTTTTCATCTTGCCCCCCCGAGGGATCCCCCTGAGCGCGAACACCGGGCTCGAAGAATGCGAGGAGCGCTGGCACGATGAGCGCGATGAACAGGCTGAAGGCGCTCTTCCTCGATGCTGGCAACACGGTATTGGCCATGGACTACGGTCTCTTGAGCCGGTGGGCGAGTTTGGCGGGGCTACTGATCGAACCGGAGATCTTCGCGCGCGCCGAGCCGATGGCACGGCCGACTTTGAACCACTACCTCCAAGGTGGCGCGTCCACGGAATCGGGTTCGACGCTCTCAGTGTATGCGCAGGCGATCCTGAGTGCTGCACGCGATCTCGAAGACGATCGGATCACCGACGAAGAGGTTCGGACGGCACTCCCCACACTGCTCGAGATCCTCGACGATCCATCCAACTGGGACAACCTTTGGACCCACGTCCCGGAAGGCGTGCCGGCAGCTCTCGCACGGGCGAAGGAAGCGAAACTCCGGCTCGTGATCGTCAGCAATTCGGATGGAGGCATCGATCGCAAACTCGCTCGCGCGCGGATCGACCACTACTTCGACAGCATCGTCGATTCGGGGACGGTAGGCGTCGAGAAGCCCGACCCGCGTATATTCGAGATCGCACTCGAACGCGCTGGCTGTGACGCGGATGGCGCACTGCATTGCGGCGACCTCGAAGCGATCGACGTGCAGGGCGCACGGGCGGCAGGACTTCGCGCGGTCTTGCTCGACCCGTTCGGCGACTGGATGGATCCGAGCCTCGGCTTCGACGTACCGAACTGCGAGACGGTACGCGACGTACCTCAGCTCGTGGATCGCATTCTGTCGGCGAACGGCTGAGGCTGCGGATCAGGTTTTCTTGTACGACTCGAGCTTGGCTTCGATGTCGGCGACCTGCTTCTTGAACTGTTCCGCGGCGGTTTCGAGCCGCTTCGGGTCACCCTTGTAACCCTCTCGCATTCCTTCGATGCGCTTCAACATGTTCTGCGCCTGCTTCAACAAGAACGGACCTGCGACGAGGTAGGCGTCGCCGTCGTTCTTCTTGTCCGCGGCGCTACCTAGCATCGACATGAAGAACGTCTCTGACGACGAGCCTGCGGCAGGCACGCGTCCGGCCTTGAACATGTCGTAGACGGCATTGGCCGTCGCTTCGGCCCCCACCTTGCGGTAGTTCTTCATCAGGTCGTCGAGTTCGAGCGCGAGCACGGCTTGATCGAACTCCACCTTCTGAGCTTCGTTCAGCTCGAGGTCCCCCCCCTGCTCCTTGGCCTCTGCGACGCTCAGCTGACCGAGCGTGAGTCGCATCATGAACCACTTCGCGGCATCGACCTCCTCGCCGGCGTCGACCTTGGCCTTGGTCTTCAGGAAGGCATTGCACTTCGCGAACGTCTCCTTCATCGCCGGGAGTTCGCGCTCGACCTTCTTGGTGATCGCCTCCCCGTCGCCGTCGAGCATCGCCATGGACGGGAACCCGCCAAATCCGTAGTCACGGAGCAACGCGTCGTCTTGGCGTCCGTCGATCTTCGTCATGATGCTCGCGAAGAGCACGACGTTTTCCTTGGCCCAGGTCTGGAATTCTTCTTTCGAGAACACACGGTCCTCGAGTGCCTTGCACGGTGGTCACGGGGAATAGGAGCGCGTGAAGTAGGCGAACACGACCTTGTTCTCCTTCCTCGCACGCTCCTTGGCCGCGCCGAAATCGTCGATCCAGCCGCCGCGCGTGTACCAGGCCTCATGGACCTTGGCTTCGTATTTCTTCTGGAGTTCGTCCTGAGAGTTCTGCGCTTGCAGAGTGCCACCGGCGACGGCGCCGATCGCGAGGCTCAGGAGAGAGAGCCACTCCTTCTTGATCATCATGTCGTTCCTTCCTTGGAAGAGGTCGCCCGGAAAACCGTGCCGAGCTCGTGTCATCAGCGGGTATCCGATCAGGAAGTCGCCCGGCACGCAACGGGCTGCAGAGGGCCCGTACGCCAAAGCGCACACGAATCGGGCGAAACGCCGATGCCGTGTGCGCTTTCGAGGCCTGCGCCTATTTCGTGAGCGCTTCGTGGACGCGCCCGACCATCTCGGGGCCGGGATTGAGGGTCGCATCGCCCTCGTCCTTCCACTTCGATGGGCAGCCCTCGGTCGTCTTCTTGGCCAGGTAGAGGTTGGCCTTCAGCTGACGCAGGATCTCGTCGATGTTGCGGCCCATGTTGAGGAAGTTGACCGCCGAGTTCATGAGTTTGCCATCCGGCGCGATGATGAACGTGCCGCGTAGCGACAGCCCGGCATCTTCGAGATAGACACCGAACATGCGGCCGACCTTGCCGGGCGCATCCGAAGCCATCTGGTATTTGACGGCCTCGAGTTCTTTCTCTTCGCGCTGCCACGCGAGATGGACGAACTGTGTGTCACTGCTGACCGTGACGATGTCCGCACCGAGGCGTTCGAACCGATCTTGCTGCTCTGCCAGAGCAGCGAATTCAGTAGCTCACACGAAGGTGTAGTCGGCGGGATAGAAGAACAGGATCGTCCAGCGCCCGTTCTCTTTTTGCTTGGCCATGTCGAACTGGCCGAAGCCCTTCGTCTTGGGATCGAATGTCGGCATGGTGAAATCGGGAACCACGTCGCCGACGCGAACGAAAAGGTTCTCGTGCTCGTTGGTGCACTTGTGCATCGTTCTCAGACCTCGAATCGAGTTTTAGGGAACGCGAATTGTCGCTCGATGAGTCTGCAATCCACGACTCGCGACTACCAATCGATAATGCGGATTGCTCCCATCGGAAAAACCGCTATCGGGAAATCCCCGATGACGAGATCCTGGTCCCGAGCGCGCCCTCAGGAGAATCTCTCGAGAAGCCCCGCATCGACGTCACGCGTGTTGAGCGCGACCGGACGACCGTCCTTGACGGTCAACGCGACAGGGTTGTCGCCGAACTCGTAGCCGAACAGCTCGAAGTCCGGGAGGTCGAGGGCGACGAAATCGCATGCCTTGCCCTCGTGCAACGTTCCACGCTCGTGGTCCAAGCCGAGGGAGAATGCGGGGTTACGCGTCATCGCGTTGAGGCACTCCTGCGGTGTGAACGCGTAGTGAATGCGTGCGAGCGTCGCGATCATCGGCAGCGACCACGTGTAGCAACTCCCCGGATTGAAGTCGGTCGCGAGCGCGACGATCGCGCCATGATCGGCGAGTTTGCGCCCTGGAGCGTGCGCCGGCTTGTCGAGGAAGAAGATCGTGCCCGGCAACAACATCGCCGTCGTTTCACTTGCGGCAAGTGCTTCGATGCCTCGCTCCGAGATGCGTGCGAGATGATCCGCCGACGCCGCGCCGACCTCGACGGCGAGTTCGGTACCGCCGAGCGGGCTCAGTTCGTCGACGTGCAAGCGCAATCGGTATCCGAGGTCACGCGCACGTAGGCAAATCCGACGAGCATCCTCGATCCCGAACACGTGCTCCTCGACGAAGATGTCGCACGAATCCGCGAGCGGACGGAGCTCGGGCAGGATGCGTGAGCACAGGAGTTCGACGTAGGCTGGAGGATCCTCGCGATACTCCGGCGCGACTTCGTGCGCGGCGAGCATCGTGCGCGAGATGGTGATTGGCAGTGCGTCCCCGACGCGTTGCAAGATCTCGAGGCTCTTGCGTTCGGAGTCGAGGTCGAGTCCGTAGCCGCTCTTGGCTTCGATCGTCGTCGTGCCGCACGCGAGCATGCGCTCGATGCGCGTGCGCACGCGCTCTTCGAGCGTATCCTCGTCGATCTCACGCAGCGCGCGCACCGAGGACAGGATCCCACCGCCCTGCTTCGCGATTTCGACGTAGTCCGCGCCACGGCAACGCAGCAAGAACTCATTCTCGCGAGTTTTCGCGAAGACCGGATGCGTGTGCGCATCGACGAAACCAGGCACCACCACGTAACCGCTGAGATCGAGTTCCGCCGCGGCGTCGTAGCGCCCCGCGAGTTCCTCGTCCGGACCAATCTCGAGGACGACTCCGTTCGCGGTCGCGATCGCGGCATTCTCGAGCACGGCCGCTCGCCCGAGATCGTCGCCACGAACCGGACCATCCCTCGGGCCATCGGTGAGCGGAACGAGCTGGTGGATCTGCCGGTAGAGGACATCGCACTCGCGCATGTGCGGATCATGCGCCGGATCTACGAGCCAGACCACCGCGACAGGATGAAAGCAGGGACGAATCCGGACCTCCTTTCCTCTCGCCTCGCGGGCGAAGGCCGGCTTAGGTACCGCGATGGAAGCGCCCGACGCGACGCAAGACCTGATGATCGAAGCCTCCGGCCTCCGGAAGACGTTCGACGACACGGTCGCGGTGGAAACGATCGATCTCGCCGTTCCGGCAGGCGAGTTCTTCGGCTTTCTCGGTCCCAACGGCTCGGGGAAGTCGACGACGATCGGCATGTTGACGACGTTGCTGCTGCCGGATGCGGGGACGATGCGCGTCGCGGGCCTCGATCCCGTACGAGAACCGATCGAGGTCAAACGCCGCATCGGTGTCCTCCCCGAAGAGATCCAAACCTTCGAGCGCCTGACAATTCGAGAACTCGTGACGTTCGCCGGCCGCATTCGCGGCATGGACCGCACCGTGCTCGACACGAGGCGCGAAGAACTCCTCGAACTCATGGAGCTGTCGACGAAAGAACGCGACAAGCTGCTCGTCGACTGCTCGATGGGGATGCGCAAGAAGGCAGTTCTCTGTAGCGCGATCGTGCACAAGCCGCGCGTTCTGTTCCTCGACGAGCCGTTCAACGGCATCGACGCACGCGCGTCGATCGCGATCCGCGGTGCTCTCGATGCTCTGCGTCGCGGAGGCACGACGGTCTTCTTTTCCTCCCACATCCTCGAACTCGTCGAGCGCTTGTGTTCGTTGGTCGCCATCGTCGAGCACGGGCGCATCCGCGCGTCCGGCACGATCGAAGAACTACGAAATGCAGCCGGGCTCGAGAGTAGCGCACCGTTCGAGGACGTGTTCCTCGCCTGGCTCGAAGAGCGCGGCTCGGCTGCACAGGACCTCGAGTGGCTCAGTTCGCCCTCCTCCTGAGTCTTCGCCTGCGCCTTTGGCGAAGGCAGTGGCAGATCGGGAAGGTGGCAGCAGTCGCTGTCGCTCTCGTCCTACTCGGCCTCGGACTCACGGTCTACCTCGTGACGTCGACACTCGTCGCGCTGCATGCGGGCCTCCCCGAAGACTCGAGCGCCCGATTCCTGCGCTTGACATCGCTAGTGGTCTCGGCGCTCTTCGTCATCGGACCACTCGTCGGCCTCAGGGCTCAGGAGTATCTCGACGTCACGAAGCTCTTCGCTTTCCCCGTGCGCCCGATCACGGTGTTCACGACGACGGTACTCGGGGGATTCCTCGGCCTGTCGACGGTCTTCGTCGTCCCCCTCTTCGTCGCTCCCCCCATTGCGAGAGACCCGTCACGAGTCCTTCGGGTCGTGATTCTGACCCTCGTCTACATGGCGATGCTCCACGCCATCGTCCAGTGCGTGACCCTCGGCTTTCTCAACGTGCTCCGCAGTCGGCGCTTCCGTGATCTATCGGCAGTCCTCGCTCCGGCGTTCGGGCTCGCCGCGTACACGGCGATGCAGGCACTCGTGATCTCGGGCCGACACGGCTCGGCGGCCGACGTACTCGGAGATCTCCTCGCGTCGGAGCGTCTCGCCATCCTCGATCGTCTGCGATTCGCGTTGCCGCCATGCCTTTACGCGGACGCGTGCACCGGGGCGACGGAGTTCGGTCACGCGATGGCGGTGCTCGCAGGCTCGACCTTGCTGCTCGTGTTCCTCGGAAGCAGCCTGACGGCGAGCGCCTTTCATGGACGGGTCGCACTGACGCGAGAAGAGCTGCAAGCACGCACCACCAAGCCGGTACTGATGGAACGCTGGTTGCGCCCCGATGTCGGCGCTCTCTTCGTCAAGGAGCGCTACGTGCAGAAGCGCGACCCGTGGCTCCGCATGTTGTTGATCCAACAGCTCGGGTTCGTCGCGCTCATCACGATCGGCGAGGCGTGGATGGGTCGCAGTTCGCTGACCGCTCCGAGCATTCCGATCTGGCTGCTCCTCTACTTCGAAGCCGGGTTCTTGCAGAACATCCTCGGCATGGAGGGGGCGGCGTTTCGGAGCACGGCGTTGCTGCCTGTTTCCGGCGCCACGGTGCTCCTCGGCAAGAACCTGCTGTGGCTGCGCAGCTTCGCACTCGGCAATCTCGTCATGGTGCCGAGCCTCTGCATCCTCGGTGCTTGGCTCGGTTCGAGGCGCATCGACGCGGCTCTCATCGTGATGCTCACGGCGGCGAGCGTTCTCGCTCTCCCGGCAATCCTCGGAACCGCCAACCTCGTATCGGTGTTGTTGCCGTTGCGCGTGCCCCAACGCAGTCGACGCGCACTCGGTCAGGACCAGAGCCACGGAGGCGGCTGCACGACTCCGATCCTCAGAATCGGCTCCGCACTCTTGGCGCTGACCCCAGCGGCGGGATGCGCCATCGCACTCTTGCGGCCTTGGATGCGCCGTCCGACGGTCGACGTCGCATGGTTCGCAGTGTGGCTTCCACTCGCGCTCATCGTGTCGCTCGGCACGTGGTGGATCGGAACCAAACTAGCCGGCACCGCCCTCGACGCCCGTCGCGAACGCCTCGCGGACTACCTGCGATGATGCACCGAGCGCGATCGTGAACAGCTCCGATCAACTCGCGGCGAGTCGATCCATGTCCTGCTGCAACTTCTTCCGCCCGCGGTAGACGACCATCTTCACGGCCTCGACCCGCATCCCGAGATCCGCAGCGATCTCCGAGTAGCTTTCCCCGACGATTTCGACCCGGTGCAGGATGCGCTTCTGCAAATCCGTGAGCCCGAGGTAGCTGACGTAGTAGCACTGCAGCCAGAGCGTCATGCTCGCGCACAATGCCTGACGCTCCTCGGCATCACCGATCCGCCGGACCGGATCGTCACGAACCGGAGCCCGCAACTCGACACCGTCGAGGTCCTCGATCGAGAGCGGACGCGGCTTCTTGCGCGGACGAAGCATGCGTAACACGACGTTGGCGACGATTCTCGACGACCAAGTCGCGAACGCGTGAGGCACCGTCGGACGGAAGCTCTTGGCGTAGCGATAGATGTTGAGCAGCGCTTCCTGGACGACCTCGCCCGGGTCGAGTGGTAGCCGACGTTTGGTCAGCTCGGCCGAGGCGCGGCGGTTCAGGAACGGGCCTGCGAGGCTTGCGAGTTCATCGAATGCGCGTCGATCGCCGGTGCAGGCGAACAATGCCAAGAGATCGGTGCAGTGGGTCAGGACCGATTCTGTGCGCTTCGACGGGGTGATAGGTGCAGCGAGTGGCATGCCGCGGCGATTTGCGAAAAGCAGGCCAGTGCGCGACGCCCTGTCGCAGAATCCCGTGTCATGAGTCCATAAACTTGAAATCAAAAGGGACTTACGAATCTCGACGGGCATCGAAAACACCGAGGGCCCATTGCGGCGTCACCCACGAATCGCGCCGCGCTGTGCGGTTCCGGAACGCGTCTGTGCGATGCCGAGCAGCGTTCCCGCACAAGGGCGACTGCCGCCGCGCATCTCCGAACCGAGGGGTGCTCGGGTTCGGATCAGGATTCGCGGCCGACCGGCCGATAAGCGGGGTGGAATTCCATTCTTCGCGACCTGCGTTCTGCCACGAGAACCTTGCCGGACTACCGCACCGAGCCCGATCCCTTGTGCGAGCTGCCCTCGCTCTTTGCGCTGACGCGCGGAGGGCCTGGCAAGAAGGCCCAGGGTCCCGCTCGAGACGACCTCGCCTCCCTGCTGGCGATCGATCCGGTGCTGGCCCTTCGCGCGATCCGCATGGCCGGAGCCACGATCCTCGGGAAGGACGAGCTCACGGTCGCGACGCCCCGACTCCTGTTGCAGCGGCTCGGCACCGGTGTGATCTCGCGCATGGCGACGGCTCCCGCACCGGCATTCGCGAACGTGGACGAAGTCGTTGCACTGTGGCTCCACGCGATCGCGAGCGCAGCTGCAGCGCGCAAGCTCGCCGAACTCGGTTGTCTCGCCACCGGCGTCGACCCCGATCTCGCAGCTTTCTGTGCGCTCGTGCACGACCTCCCACGCTGGACCACGGTCCTCGCCAAGGGTCGAGGCATCGCGAGCGGCAACGAAGGACCGCTCGCGTGGAGTCGAAGGTGGCGACTGCCCGAGTCCCTCCAGGTCACCTGGCTCGCTGCGCATTGCGGCACACCGGAAGCCGACAACCACAGTGAACTCGCTCGGACCGTCGTGGGCGCCGAAACGCTCGCGATCCTCGCCGGATTTCCACATACACCGGGTCAGACGCTGGAGACGGACTGGCTCGCGTCGATCGACGCGGCGTCACGCCAGGTCCTCGTGAGCAGCGTGCGCCTCGAGGTCGACCGCCTCATCGAGGACGCAGGACTCGAGAAGAACGCGATCCGCGAGTGCATCGGAGCGATGGCCGCGTCGGCGCGACCGGAGGTCCTACCCGAGTTCGCGGAAGGCATCGTCAAGCTCCAAGAACTCGGCAGCTCCGAGCGCTACCGCCCGGTCCTGACGAGTCTCGTCGCGGGTGCTTGTCGTTATCTCGGCGCGGATCGCGCGTTCTTCGTGCAGTGGGTCGGCAAGCGACAGCAGCTGTTGATTCGAACCAAATACGATCGGAGTGCGGTTCCGATCGGCGTCCGTCTCGTCCGCCCATCGCCCGCCGAAGCGGCCTTGATGGGACGAGTCGCCGGACTCGAAGAGCCGGAATTCCTCGTGCACGAGGAAAACTACGGCTACCGCCTCTTGGACCACCTCGGTTCCGAATCGGTGCTCGTCGTTCCGGTCCTCGGTGGGGGCGGCTGTCACGGCCTCTTGCTTCTCGACTGGAGCTACTCGTTGCGGCGTAGTCACGCTGCCAACCTCTCGATGCGCGCACTCGCGATCGCGGGCGTGTGTGGTCAGACGATGACCGCACTCCACCTCAAGCGCCTCGGTCGCCGCTCAGCGCTCGAGGCTCGAATCGATGCCCTCACCGGTCTGCTCAATCGCAGGGCGGCTCTCGACCAACTCGAGCGCGAGATCCATCGCCAGCGGCGCAAGGAACAGCCGATGGCGCTGATGATGCTCGACCTCGATCACTTCAAGTCGACGAATGACCGCTACGGTCACCTGACTGGGGACCGTGTGCTCGCATCGGTCGGACGCGTCCTCAAGGACACGCTTCGAAACAGCGACGTCGCCGGGCGTTACGGCGGAGAGGAGTTCCTCGTCGTCCAGTTCGACACGACGATCGAGGAAGCGACCGTCGTCGCCGCTCGCATCTACAAGTCGGTCGAAGAAGTCGGCGACGAGATCGGTGTCCCGATCACGATCTCCATCGGCCTCACCGACTTACGCTCCGATGACAGCGTGGAATCGCTGCTCAGGCGAGCGGACCAGGCGCTCTACGCCAGCAAGCATCGCGGACGGAATCGCTTCTCGATCGATTCACTGTGAGAATGCTAGTGTCCCGCGTCAGGAGTACGTTGTATTTGTCGCAGCGTAGCGGCGTCTCTCGTAAGGCGCACGGACGCAGGCA
>JAGQQW010000179.1 GCA_020426005.1 Planctomycetota bacterium
TGACAAAGTAGTGTTAGGTATCGCACATCCGTGCCAACACCAATCCGGGTCGCCGGACATGTCTTGACATGACCGAGCGCAACGGTGCACCAGCGGAGAGCAACGACGAGAGTGGCGGCGATCTGCAGGTACGCTGGCGAGCGGCCGCACCCGTAGTCCCATATGCGATCGCGTGCACGATCGGGATCGTGCTCGGCCGCTGCACAGAGATTCTCGGGGTTGCCCTCGTGCTCACGAGCTTCTTGGCGCACGAACGAATGCACCGCAGGAGGGCCCGAGATCAGAGTCGCGAGTGGCGACGCCGAGGTTTCTTGGTTGTCGCTACAGCGACCATCTTCGCAGCTGGGAGCGTGGCGCCCGAGGCGACGGCGCGACCACGGTTCCCCGAACGCGAAGGGCTCGTCTCGATTCGTGGCGTCGTCGCTCGGGAGCATGGCACTTCGGCACACGGACGCATGATGCGATGGATCGCGATCGGTGGCACGAAGGTGCGCATGGACTTCTCGTCAGCGGACTCACATCGGTTACCCAAGTCGGCATTCCGTGTCGAAGGAACTGCCTACTACGTTCCATCCACGCGGCAGACAAAGGCGCGACTGATCGCATCGCCTGCCACGCTGCGCTACACCACGGGGTCCAGTGCATCGGACCTTCGAGCGAGAATCCACGCGCGCATCGAACGCATCTTCGAGAGCGCGTCACCCCGTGCACGAGGTTTCATCGCGCGACTGCTCTACGGTCGGGGAGAACTCGCTCCGGAAGATGAACGTTCCCACCGCGTCACGGGGCTCGCGCATCTCCTCGCGATCAGTGGGTTGCATGCGGTGTTCATCGCAGGGATGGTTCGATCCACGCTCGGATTCCTACCGCTACGCAGTCGTTGGCGCTTCACGCTGCTGTGCATGATTCTCGTTTGCTACGCCTGGCTGTGCGAGAACCGTGCACCCGTTACGCGCGCAGTGTCGGGCTACTTGGTCTATGTCGCGGCTCGAGAACGCGGTCGCGGTGTCGACCTGTCGAGCGTTCTCGCGATCGCGCTGGTGATCAATCTCGTGCTCTTCGACGTACCAGTGGATGGCCTGTCCCTCCAATTGTCGTTCGCGGCCGTCCTCGGGATCGCAGTTCTCGGTAGACGTGCATCGAGACTTGCACGCCTCAACCCACGCATTGTCGATGTCATCGCGAATCGCGCCGTCGACGCATTTCGGATTTCGCTCGCCGCTTGGCTCGCGACTGCAGCCCTCGTCCTCGACACGTACGGCTGCACGAGCCCGTGGAGCATCGTGTGGACACCGATCGCGGCTCCAGGTGTCTTGTGCGTCCTCGCGGGAGCAACGATCACCTGCATGCTCGCGGTGTTGATTCCCGGTGCGTCGAGCATGCTCGTCGCCCTACTGGATCCGGTCGCGACCTTCCAACTCGACCTCGTCGCGAATCTCGCGGTCGTGCAGGGGCCGCCCAGCATCGCGAATGCATTTCCACCGAGCGGATTCACCGAAGCGGCACTCTTGATCGGAGCGACGCTCTCGTGGCTCTTGCGCTCGCGATCGTGCTTCGCCGCAACGTGTGCACTCGCGATCGTGCCCTTCTTCGCCGCGGGGACACGTGACACGCACGCAGGAGATCGCGTCATCGTCCACGCCGTGGGGCATGGCCAATGTATCGAAGCATTGGTGTCGTCCAAACGGCTCGTCATCGACTGTGGAGATCGCAATGACGGCGGTCTTGCGCTCCGACGTCTTCGCGAAAGCTTGTGGAAGTCTCACGACAATCACATCGATGTCTTGATCCTCACGCATGGCGATGCGGACCACGTTGCCGGACTCACACGAATACTCGATACGGTTCGAGTCGAACGGGCAGTGATGCCGGAGGTCCCCAAGCTCGGTCGCTGCTTCGGCATGTTGAGGCGCGCAGGGATCCGCGTGGAGCTCATCAGCGCGGGAAGGGACCGCGAAATCTTGCCCGGTTGCCGCGTGTTCTCGCTACTCGCCGCGAGCGACTTGGCGCCGAGCAACGATGGCGGACTGGCATGTCGCGTGACACTCGCTCGAGGGGCACGAATCCTCGTCTTCGGCGATCAGGAAGGCACGGGGCTCGTCGCCGCGGCCCGGCGGTTCGGAGGCACGGTCGATGCTGTGGTTCTCCCGCACCATGCGTCGATTCCGCCCGGCGCATCCGGGACGACCGCCATCCGAGCGATCCTGTCCCGTCTCGGCCCCTCCATCACCGTCGCGTCGACCTCCTCGAACATTCGGCTCGATGATCGTTGGCACGCCACGGCATCCCTACGGCCGTATATTCCGCTCGAGACGGGCGCATTCGGATCCATCGTTCTCACCGAGCGAGCCAACGGACCCGGTCTCGAAGCACACGCCATCGGCGCGACCGACCGCTGATACCGACGATCCGTCGACGAAAAGCGGCCGGAGCCGGATCAGCCTCTCCTCTCCTGGAAGCCTGGCTCGCACCCAAGGCTTCCGAGACCAATCCGACCCCGGACGAAAGAACATGAACTCCGAACTCGACGACCAAGTCGTCGACTTCGGTTTGCTCCAGGGTTCAGAGCGACGGCAGGCACGAAAAACGCGCTCGGATCTCACCTTACATGAACCGAACTCGAACAAGTGTCCGGACACGCATGCCGCCGTGGCTGGGCAGCCTCAAGCACTGAACGCCGCGCATCCGATCAGTCAGGTGCCAGGCGCACGTTACCCGCCGGACGGAGTTTCGATGTTCGAGTCCCCTGCAGCCCATCTGCTCGGTTTGCCAGCGATGAACCATCGCGATGCGATCTCCGAGACAGATCCAGGCATTGCAAGTTGGCCCCGTGCGTCGCGATCTCAGGGAGTAGGTCCGGCACGTGCTCGGCGCGTCTTGTTGCGAGAGCCCAGCCAACCATGACACTTCGGCTTCAACTCATCCTCACCATGCTGGCGTGCTGCGTCATCCCGATGGCAGCATTGCTTTGGATCGTCGACGGTCGGACGAGCACGATGACCGAAAAAACGGTCGCAGAGTGCAAGGACAGCCTGGAACTGCGCACGTTCGACTCGCTCGAACACGTCCGGGAGTCGTACGAACGGCTGCTCGAGAACAAGCTCGAGTCGATCGGTCATGAACTCAGGACCTTTGCAGCCAATCCAGCCGTCAAACGCGCGCTCTATGACTTCAAGCGTGCGACAGCAGGATTGGACGTGTCCAACGCACAATCTGCGAACGTGCAACGCGCACTCACGGACCAGTACGGTCGCTTCGAAGCCGCGTTCGCGAGCAAGAACGACGACAAGCACTCCCAGTCGTCGAACTGGCGCTCGAGTATCGATCCTGTCACGACGGTACTTCAGCACCGATACATCGCGGCGAACCCGAACCCGATGGGCGAGAAACACCGACTCGACTCTGCCGGGTCCGAGGACAGTGCCGACGCGTACGACTTGACGCACGCCGGCTTCCACCCGTTCGCTCGGGAGTACCTCGAAACCTACTCGTACTACGACATCTTCCTCGTCGAACCGACTCAGGGGCGCGTCGTCTACACGGTCTTCAAGGAGCTCGACTACGCCACACGCCTCGAGTCGGGCAACTTCGCGAACACGGACCTCGGTCGGGCCTATCGCAATGCGAAAGGCGCGAAGCCGGGCACGGTCTTCATGACCGACTACGATCGCTATGGACCGTCCTACGACGCTCCCGCGTCGTTCGTGTCGTGCCCGATCTACGACAGCGGGACTCTTGCTGGAGTCGCGATCTTCCAGTTCCCCCTCGGGACGATCAGCTCGTTGCTCGCGACCAAGGACAAAGACGAGAGCGAAGAGACGATCCTCATCGGGCGCGACGGGTTGATGCGTTCGGACTCTCAACTCGCGCCAAAGACGCACTCGGTCCTCACTTCGTGGCTACATCCCGTCGAAAGCAAGATCGACAACATCGCGACGAAGGACGTCTTCGGCGCAGGCAAGATCGGCCAAGGTGAGTTCGTCGATCAACGCGGCAAGGAAGTCCTCGCGAGCTGGTCGCCGATCACCGCCTTTGGAAACACGTGGGCCTTGGTGCGCAAGAGCGACAAGACCGCTGCCATCGCCGCCGCGGAAGCCGTGGCGGCTCAGGGACAGAAATCGCGCGCCTCGCTGCGAACCATGTCACTGCTGGTCTTGGCATTGTTCGTGCTCGCCTGTGGAGCCGTCGCGTATTACTTGGGCGGCCGTATCGTCCGTCCGATCCTCTCGACCGCCAACAACCTCAAGTCCGTCGCCGAAGGCGAAGCAGACTTGACACGCCGTCTGGACGGTGAGGGAAGCACCGAACTCGGCCAAGTCGCACATTGGTTCAACGTTTTCATGCAACGCATGCAGGGCATCGTGACCATGATCGGGCAGCAATCGCAGGAGCTCGGAGGTTCGGCGAACGGACTCCTATCGAGTGCGACGCAGCAATCGACTTCGGCAGAACAAACCAAAGCACAAGCATCGCAGGTCGCTGCCGCCGCCGAACAGATGTCGATCAATCTCCGCAGCGTCGGCGACGCGAGTGAGAACATGAGTTCGAGCATCCGCGGCGTTGCCGCAGCCGTCGAACAGATGAACAGCAGTATCGCGGACGTCGCGAAGAGCGCTGGCAATGCAGCTTCGGTGGCTGACGAAGCCGCTGACCTCGTTCAGAAGAACAATGACAGGATCTCGAAGCTGGCATCTGCAGCGGACGAGATCGGCCGCGTGATCGAAGCGATCCAAGACATTGCCGAGCAGACCAACCTACTGGCTCTCAACGCGACGATCGAAGCGGCACGAGCTGGCGAAGCCGGCAAGGGATTCTCTGTCGTTGCGGGCGAGGTCAAAGAACTCGCTCGTCAAACTGCCGAGGCGACAGAAGACATCCGTCGAAGGATCGAGGGCATTCAGTCGTCCACCGGCTCGGCGATCGAAGGTACGACACGCATCGCGGATGTGATCGTTGCGGTCAACGACGCCTCGCGCTCGATCGCGCGTTCCGTGTCCGAACAGCAGCTCGCGACGCAAGACATCTCGTCGAACCTCTCGACGACATCACAACAAGTCGACACCGTCGTGCGGAACGTTCAAGAAAGCGCCTCCGCGAGTCGCGAAATCACCGAGAGCATCGCCCGCGTCGATGCGATCTGCGGCCAATCCGTCGCCGCGAGCACGGGAACGCGCTCGGCGGGTGAACGAGTCCACGGCATTGCACGCGAACTGTCGACTCACCTCAGCAGCTTCAAAGTCGTCTGACGAGGATCGAAACCATGAGTGGCGCGGAGAGCAATGAGTTCGACGAGGTCATCGACGAGTTCGTCATCGAGTCCAAGGAACATCTCGACGACGTCGAGAACAAGCTGCTACGCATCGAGGAACTCGGCGCGGACATCGATGACGACTTGGTCAACGAAGTATTCCGCGCGATCCACTCGGTAAAGGGAGCGGCGGGATTCCTCGGCTTCGTGACGCTGGGCAATCTCGCGCACGCACTCGAAAGCGTTCTCGATCGGATCCGCCAACGGGATCTCGTGCCTGTTCGCCCGGTCGTCGAGGCGCTGCTCGAAGGCACGGACCGCCTCGTCACCCTCCTAGGCTCGATCCACGAATCCAACGACGCGGACGTTCTCGAGGAGGTCGAGTCCCTGCTCTCGATCGTCGAGAACGGTAGTCCAGAAGAACAGCAAGAACGCGAGTTCGAACGGCAGCACGAACTCCTCGAGACGATCGATCACGAGGAGCGTGAAGGCAAGAATGCGTGGGCAATCGAGCTCCCGATCCAGTCCTGCTGCATGGTGACGGATCGAGATCCCGAGTCGTTCTTTCGACACCTACGCAAACATGGCAGCGTGATCGACGGCGACGACACGATTCAACGCTTCTTGCAGCAGCACACGAACGCTTCGCGTGAGACCGTTCGCATCCTGTTCGCGACGGACTTGGACTACGACGAGATCTGTACGACACTCGGAATCGACGACGACTGCTTGGTCCCTGCATTCGAGTATTTCGAGGGTTTCGCGGTCGATGCAATCGGAGGCGGATCGTCCCCCTCCGGCGAAGCGTCACCGGCCCGTTCTACCGACGACGATCCTGCTCACGTTTCGTCGCCGCAGCAACCACAGACGCAGCGGCAACAATCACAAGAGCAACAGCAGGGCGTGCCCGCACGCACTCGCAAGCCTCGCCCGTCGTCTCAAACGACCGCGGCTACGAAGAAAGAGCAACCAAACGACTCGAGCGTGCGCGTCTCCGTGGCGCTCCTCGACAGCTTGATGAACTACTCGGGTGAGCTCGTGCTCGCACGGAACCAACTCCTACAGGCACTCGCCAGCAACAACACGACGGCGTCGGAACGCATCGCGAGCCGCATCAACATCGTGACTTCCGAACTACAGGAAGCCGTGATGCACACGCGGCTGCAGCCAATCGGAAACGTGTTCGCGAAGTTCACACGCGTCGTTCGAGACTTGTCCAAGAAACTGGACAAGGAGTGCACTCTCGACATCGAAGGTGGTGACGTCGACCTGGATCGGAAGATCATTCAGGCGATCGGCGATCCGCTCACCCACCTCGTCCGCAACTCGGTCGACCACGGAATCGAGCCCCCGAAGGCGCGCGTTGCCGCAGGAAAGCCGAGCCAAGGCAAGATCCAACTATCGGCACGCCACCAAGGCGGCACCGTCCAGGTCACGATCCGCGATGACGGTCGAGGCATCGACACCGAGCGCCTCCGTGAAAAGGCTGTCGAGAAAGGAATCCTACGCAGGGACGAGGCCGAGCGCTTGTCCGAGCGCGATGCGTGTCGACTGATCTTCCACCCAGGCTTCTCGACGGCGGAACGCGTGACCGAAGTGAGCGGTCGTGGCGTCGGCATGGATGTCGTCAAGTCCAACATCGAGAAGCTCGGCGGCACGATCGAGATCGAGAGCGAGGTCGGTGTCGGAACGACGATCACGGTCATCATTCCGCTGACTCTCGCCATCCTCGCATCGATGGTCGTCAACTGCGGAAACAACCGCTACGTGATCCCTCAGTCATCGATCCTCGAGATCGTGCGTATTCGTCCCAACCAGGACAATGCACGTATGGAGTCCGTGCAGGGACACGAAGTCCTGCGATTGCGCGGCATGCTCCTTCCGCTCGTTCGACTGTCCGAGATTCTCGGAATCGAGTCCACGACTCCACGCGACTCTGCATCCGTGGTCGTCGTCGAATCCGGCTTGTTGCGCTTCGGCATCGCTGTCGACGAAGTCGTCGACGCTGAAGAAATCGTCGTCAAGCCGCTCGGAAAGCACCTGAAAGAGCGCAAGGAGTACGCCGGCGCGACGATCCTCGGCGACGGTCGTATCGGTCTGATCCTCGATCTGATCGGAATCGCGACGCAAAGCAAACTGTCGGTCGCCGAAGAGGCCATCCGCAAGAATCAAGAAGGCGACGAAGAGGACCACGTCCAAACGGGCCACGTGGAGATCTCGGACATCGTGCTCTTCCAGACTCAGAACGACGAGCAGTTCGCGATCTATCTCGGCCAAGTTGCCCGGATCGCACGCATCCATGCCGCGGACCTCAGCGTATTCGACGACTCGATGAGCATCGCATGGGAGGGATCCATGATCCCCGCGATCGACGTCCACGCGATCATGCACGGCACGGGCAGCGAGCCATCGCAGCCTCGCAACGGATACGTCCTCATCCACGAACGAGCGACTGGGAACGTCGCCCTCTTCGTCGACAAGCTGCTCGACATCAGGCGCGAGTGCATCGATCTCGGCAAGGATTCCAAGATGCTGCCTGGAGTCTGCGGCGTGTTCATCGCGGAAGACAAACCGACTCGACTCGTAGAAATCGACGGTCTCGTGACGACGGCCTTGCCTGACTACTGGACTCGCCGCATCGCGCAAGAAGACAAAGAAGAGCGATCCGGCCCGATTCGCATCCTGTTTGCCGAAGACTCGGCGTTCTTCCGCAACTTGCTCGTCGGCGCTCTCGAGACCGAAGGGTTCGAAGTTCGCCAAGCCGAAGACGGCGAGGCCGCGTGGAACCAGTTCGAGACAGGCTGTGACCAGATCGACGTCGTCGTCACCGACATCGAAATGCCGAAATGTGACGGCCTCGAACTCACCAGACGAATTCGCAAGCACAAGAGTGGCGGCTCCATTCCGATCATCGCGCTGACGTCGCTCGCGAACGAAGACGCACGCAAGCGAGGGATCGAGGCAGGCGTCGACGAATACCAAATCAAGCTCGAGAAGCAGAAGCTCCTCGACTCGATCCGTCATCACGCGCAGACACGAAAATGATTACCGAAACAACCGAGGAAGTCGTGATCGTCAACGTCGGCGAATCGATGCTGGGTCTCCCGCTCGATCGCGTGCACGAAATCACGCGCCAGCTCGACCGCACACCGGTGCCTCGTGGAGGCGCAGAGATCCTCGGCGTCGTCAATCTACGCGGGGAGATCGTGACGTTGCTCGACCTGGGCATGATCCTGTTCGATCGTCGCACGTCCGACGACAAGACGACGCGCACGGTCATCGTGCAACACGAGGACGAACGGATCGGTCTCAATATCGATCGTGTTGGTGACGTCGTCCAGTTCGACCGCACGAACATCGAACGGCTACCGACACACGTGTCCGAAGCGGAGAGCAAGTTCTTCCGTGGCGTCGTGCAACGTGACGATGGCTTGCTCCTCGTTGTCGACATCGGGGCCGTGATCGCCGCATCGACATGAAATCCATCGTACTCGCAACACCCGACGGCGCCGTAAGGGAGCGAATCGCTTCGATCCTGAGTGCGCACGAAGTGCGTCTCCTGACGACGGCTTCGAGTCTTCGTACTTGCTTGATGAAGGTCGAAGGATACTCGCCTGACATCTGCCTCCTCGACACGCATCTACTACGATCGGAAGCTCTGCCATCCGACGCCCGCCAGCGGACGCGTTGGATCGGGTTCGGGAACAAGACGGCGCACACGCTCGATTCCTGGATCGAGCACGTCGACCTTGCACTCGAGGTCGATGACGAGACGCTCTCGGCGACGTTGAGCCGGATCATCGGCAGCGAGCTCAGATCGCTTCCCAAAGCCACGCCACAGGTCTGCGCACCGGTCAGTAGTACACACTGCGTACCGACGGACATCCTAGCGGTCGGCATCGGTGTCTCGACGGGTGGCCCACAGGCGTTACGAGAAGTCCTGAGTGAGATCCCCCACGACTTCCCTCTCCCGATCCTCGTTGCACAGCACATCCCCAAGGACTTCTCGAAGTCGCTCGCTGCGAGTCTCGACCAGGTCTGCAAGCTCGGCGTGGCGGAAGCGCTCGACCGCGAGCGCATCGTCCCGGGACGTGTCTACATCGCCCCCGGTGGCCGACAGCTTCGAGTTGCGGGTAACGCGGACATCCCGACCACTCATCTGAGCGATGAAACGCCTGCCAACGGTTGCAGGCCGAGTGTCAACACTTTGTTCTCGTCCATGCTATCGGTGTTCGGTCACAACATCATTGCCGTCGTCATGACGGGCATGGGTGACGACGGGCTCGAAGCATGCGTCGAGATTCACGGGGCCGGCGGGCATGTGATCGCGCAAGAAGCGAGTTCATGCACGGTCTACGGAATGCCCCGTGCAATCGTCGAAAACCGAATCGCCAGTCAAATCGTCGGATTGACGGAGATGGCGAGGGCAATCTGCGCTTCGGTGCGCACGTGAGGTCGTAGCGGTGATACACGTCGACGAACGATCGGCACTTCTCGTGACGGACCTGGTCAAGTCGCTATGCGGCGTCGAACTCGGCGTGACGAAAGGCTACTTGATCGAGTCCAGGCTCGCGCCGCTGTTGGAGCAATTCTCGATCCAGGACTACGAAGCGCTCTGCTCGAGAGCACGCAACGTGGCCGAGCACGCATTACGCGCAGAGATCATCGATCGCATCACGACTCACGAAACGCTGTTCTTCCGCGACAAGAGCTGCTTCGACGCGCTCCAGCACAAGATCCTGCCCGAGCTCTTCGACGCGAAGACCGCAGCCGCGTCGCGCCACCTCCGCATCTGGTCCGCGGCGTGCAGCACGGGTCAAGAGCCCTACAGCATCGCGATGATCATCTCGGAACTCCTCAGATCGACGTCGACGCTCTGGAACATCGAGATCGTGGCGACCGACGTGAGCGACCCGGCGGTTCGTGCCGCGAGCCTCGGCATGTACAAGAATCACGAGCTCGCTCGCTGCAGCATCCCGACATTGATCGAGCGCTACACCGAACCCGAGGGGGACGGTCGAAAAGTACGCCACGAAATCCGTTCGATGTGCCGGTTCCAGACGCTGGACCTCCAACGCGACTTCTCGTTGCTCGGTAGTTTCGACCTCATTCTGTGCCGCAACGTCTTGATCTACTTCGATCAAACTCTGCGCACCGACATCCTCCGGCGCATCGCAGCTCGATTGAATCCGACGGGACGCTTTTTGGTCGGTGCGACCGAAAACTTGCTCGACTCACAGACGATCTTCCGCCGCGAAGATCACTGCGGTGCATCCGTGTATCGCCTCGCAGGCTCATGACCGAGAAGGCTCCAGTCCGCGGAGTGAACGACCGATAGACGACGTAGACGACCAGAGGGGAGTGCTGTTGTGAAGATACTCGTAGTCGACGACTCGAAGGCCATGCGCAAGATCGTGATCCGCACGCTGCGGCAGGCTGGCTTCGGCGACCATACGTGCCTCGAAGCCGAGAACGGCGCGATCGCGCTCGACATGATCGGGAAGGAAAGCCCGAACCTCGTGCTGTGCGATTGGAACATGCCGGAGATGAACGGCGAACAGTGCTGTCAGCAGGCGCGGGCCGCCGGATTCGCAGGAACCTTCGGCTTCATCACGACGGAAGGCACGCCTGCCATGCGTCAACGCGCCAACGAAGCAGGAGCCAACTTCCTGCTCGCAAAGCCGTTCACGGCCGAAGAACTCGAGCGCGTCCTCAACGTCCACGTCGGAGGTTGATCATGGGCGCCCAACTACCGGACCCTGCCGACATCTCGAAGTTGCTGCGATCGCTGCTCGGTTGCACGATCGAGTTTCGTCAGGCTAGCGATGCATCGCCCACGTGGAAGGCAGGCTTTTCGAGCTTGTGCCTGGACGACGCAGGCAACCCCGTCGCCGCGTTCGCGACCAATGCACGGGCTGGCGCATTCATGGGCGGCAAGCTCATGATGCTCCCCGATGGTCCGCTCGAAGACGCAGCGGACTCGGGAGAACTCGACGAAGTGCTGGTCGATGCGCTGAGTGAAGTCTTCAACAACCTCACCGTGCCGTTCAACGCGATCGCGAACAATCCGCATGTCGCTTCGAAGCCTGCAGCACCGACGGATGCGGTTCGGTCCGAAGCCGACTGGCTCGACAAACCGAGCCAAACGCTCGAGCTCACGGCCGACGTCCTCGGCGGTGATGGCCGACTCGTCGTCTTGATCAAGTAGTCGAGTCCAGCGAGTCGTCGATCAAGTCGCTACTTCTTGTCGGGCTCCTTGGAGCCGGACTCGGCCTTCTGCTTGCGCTCCCACTCCTCGAGACGCTCGAGTTCCAACCGCACGCTGAGCGACGCGAGTTCGTCGTCGAACAGATCGACGAAGCGCACACCCTTCGGCGGGGTCAGCGCGAACCGTGACTTCTGCAGCGGCGCCCCGAACTCGGCGTCCCGCACGTAGATCGCGTAGAGTTCGTTTCCTCGTTGGAACTGGAGCATCCGCACGAGCAGCCGCGTCTTCTTCGAATAGAAGAGCTGCACTTCGTCCGCACGCTCG
>JAGQQW010000180.1 GCA_020426005.1 Planctomycetota bacterium
TCAACAGATCACCCGATCTGTCTGCGTCCGTGCGCCTTACGAGAGACGCCGCTACGCTGCGACAAATACAACGAACTCCTGACGCGGGACACTAGCGCTTTTTCAGTAGATGCTCTTCGAACTCCTGAAGCGCGCCAGTGATCTGCACGGCCACCGCGATGCGATTCGTGGACCGGCCGTGCAGCTCACGTATCGCGGCCTGTATGCATCGTGCACGACCTTGGCCCGTGCGTGGTCGGACCTCGGTGTGCGTCCAACGGACCGAGTCGCGATTCTCAGTCGGAACAGCCCCGAGTATCTCTGCGCGTACTTCGCGAGTGCTTACCTAGGGACCGTGCTCGTGCCTTTGAACACGCGCTGGACGAGTTCGGAAATCGCAGCTGTTCTTGCACGCAGTGGCGCTCGACTCTTGGTGTTCGAGTCGAGCTTTGCCGAGCTCGTGGACTCAATCGATCACCCCGCAGAGAAGTGGGCGATCGACATCGGCGTGTGGTCGTGGACTGAGGATGCTCCCAGCCAGGATGCGAGTGTTCCGTCAGTCCATGTGCGCCGATCGGGCGACGACGCTGCACACCTCTATTTCACGAGTGGGACGACGGGTCGACCCAAGGGAGTGGTGCTTACCGAAAACAACGTGCATGCGCATGCGCTTGCCGCTGTTCTCGAGTTGGAACTCCAGGCGGCCGATACGTGGGCGCACATCGCGCCGATGTTCCACCTCGCGGACGCGTGGGCGTCGTTCGCGATCACGTTGGCGGGAGGTTGCCATGTGTTCTTGCAGGACTTCGATGCCGCGAGGGCGCTCGACCTTCTTCGCGAACAGAAGGTCACGGTCACCAACCTCGTGCCCTCGATGCTTCAGCGCATGGTTCAGTCACATGGGGAGTGTGCCCAGACCGGTGACCCGAAGCAGATTGGTGACACGTATGCACTCAGGCTCCTGATGAGTGGCGGCGCGCCAATTGCCCCGACGCTCGTGCGGCGCATCGTCGATGCGTTCGATTGTGAATACGTGCAGACGTACGGAATGACCGAGACGAGTCCGTATTTGACGATGAGCCTTCTCGACGAGCAGCAGCGCAGGTTCACTCGAGACGAGCAGTTGAGAATCCGAGCGCGCACCGGTCGCCCGTTCTTGGGTACGGAGTTGCGTGTCGTGCGCGATGCTGTGGGAGTTCGGGGTTTCGAGCACGTGCGGTGCGATGACGTCGATGTCGGTGAAGTGCAAGTGCGCGGACCTCACGTGACTCGTGGCTATTGGGAGGATCCTGAGGCGACTCGAGAGGCCTTTACCGTGGACGGTTTCCTGCGTACCGGTGATTTGGCGACGATCGACGCGAGCGGCTCGATTCGTATCGTCGACCGTATCAAGGACGTGATCCTGACCGGCGGTGAGACGGTCTACACGACCGAGGTCGAAAGCCGATTGTACGAGCACGCGAGCGTCTTGGAGGTCGCGGTGATCGGCGTCGCCGATGCGACGTGGGGCGAGCGCGTGGTGGCGGTCGTCGCCTTACGCCCGAGCCATCAAGACATATGTGCAGATGAGCTGATCGCACATTGCCGAGAGCGACTTGCTGGCTACAAGTCGCCCAAAGAAGTCGTGTTCTTGGATCAGCTGCCGCGAATGGGGTCGGGCAAGATCGACAAGGGAGCACTCCGTCACAGGTTCGAGTGATCCCGAGTGTGCCATGGGTGCGTCATCAAGGTCTGCGCATGCGGTCGTGACGCAATCGGCTGAGGATCGCGCGCGTCGCAGGCGATCGATTGAGCGTATAGAAGTGCAAGCCAGGCGCGCCCGCGGCGAGTAGTTCTCGGCATTGATCGATCGCGAAGCTGATCCCGACCCCCGCCACGGCTTCCAGGTCGTCTTCGACGAGGCTCAGTTCTTCGGCGAGTGCATCCGGGATCCCGGCTCCGCACATCGTCGTGAAACGCTGAATCTGCCCGTAGTTGAGGATCGGCATGATGCCAGGGACGATCGGCAGTTTGATGCCAGTCGCACGCGCGCGCGAAACGAAGGCTCGATAGTCGGCGTTGTCGAAGAACAACTGTGTGATCAAGAAATCTACGCCGGCGTCGACCTTCGTCTTGAGGTTCGAGAGATCGCGGTCAGCGTCGGCTGCTTCCGGGTGGGTCTCGGGGTAGCAGGCGGCGCCGATGCACATCGGTGCGCCGATTTCGCGCAGGAAGGCGACGAGTTCACTGCCGAACTCGAAGCCGTCTTTCGCCGCCACGAACTCGTCCTGCCCTTTGGGCGTATCCCCACGAAGGGCCAGCACGTTCTCGATGTCCTCGGCAACGAGGGCGTCCACGATGCGACGAATGTCATCGCGCGAATGGCCGACACACGTGAGGTGGGCCATCGGTTCGATGCCGATTTCGCGCTTGATGCGGGCGACGAGTTCGAGTGTCCGGCGCCGCGTGCTGCCGCCTGCGCCGTAGGTCACGGAAACGAACGACGGTGCGCTTTCCTTGAGTTTCCGCACGGTCGAGAAGAGTTCCTCGGTCGCTTCGTCGTTCTTCGGCGGGAAGAACTCGAAGGAGACCGTCGGTCGAGCGGAGTCGAAGAGATTGCAGATTCGCATTGCGAGGTCAGGAAAGGCTGTGGCGGCGCAGTTTGCCACGCAGGAGGAACAGTACGAAGAACGCAGCGGCCCACTGAGTCAGGCACGTGCCGATCGAATAGGTATCGAACGGATCCCACGGCGATGTCGAGCCGCTTTTCGCCCAGCTCACCGATTGTTGGAACCACCATCCGAGTAGTACGACGAACTGCAGGGGAATCAGAGCTGCCAACACCAAATCGAACCAGGCCCCCAATGGTCGCTTCGTGGGATCGTCACGGATCCAATCCTCGCGGAATTTCCGAAATCCGACAGCCTTGACGGCGAGCACGCAGAGAAAGCCACTGACGAGAAGACCGAGTCCCCAAACCCAATCTTGATTGGACAGGAACTCGAGGTTGAGGGCGGACGGTAATCCGATGAGGAGTGCTGCAACGGTGACGACCAGGATCGATCGATGACGGTCGAATCCGAGATCCATCATGCAGCGAGTCGCGAGCTCGACCATTGCGATCAAGGAAGTGATCGCGGCGAACGCGAGCGTGAGGAAGAACGCTGCAGCGAGCCAACGTCCTGCTGGTCCGATTTCGGCGAAGAGTTGCGGGATCCAGACCATCGCCATGCCGGTGTTACCGGGAGAGTTCGTCTGCAGAACTTGAACGGGGTCCGCACTGGCAAGTGGTGCGAGCGCGAAGATCGCAGGCACGATCGCGAGGGCCGCGATCAGGCTCGCAACGTTGTTGCCGATGCCGGTCATGACTGCGTTTCCGATGCCCGTGCCTTTTTCGGCGCTTCCGATCGCGAACGTCAGCAAAAGACCCCATCCGGCACCCGTCGAAAACGCACTCTGAGAAAGCGCTTCGAGCCACGGTGAGGCCGTGGCGAGTTGTGCTCCATTGACCTTGAAGAGCCACGCAACGCCCTGACCAGCGCCGTCTCGCGTCAACCCGAAGATCATTAGTACGAACAGCAATGCGAACAGGGTTGGCAGGAGGACCTTGTTCGCGCGCTCGACACCGTTTCGCAAGCCACGGGATACGAAGTAGGCAGCGATGACGAGTGCAACGACGGTCGCGAGTGTCGCGAGTCCGCCTTGTGCGCGACCGACGAACCAATCCGTTGCGGCCTTGGTATCCATGTTCGCGACGTTGCCCGCCAACGACTCGTACACGTAGATGCCACACCATCCCGCGACGACAGCGTAGTAGCAGAGGATCATCGTCGTGCAGAGAGCGACGAATGCACCGATGAACCCGAACCGGGGACCGAGCATCGAGCCCAGCGAGGCAACAACACCATGTCGCGTCGATCTTCCGATCGAGAATTCGACGATGAGGAGTGGGATCGACCAACTGAAGAGGAAGATCATCCACGGGATCAAGAACGTCCCGCCGCCATCGAACTTCGCGAGAATGCGTGGGAAGCGCCAGATGTTCCCCGTGCCGATCGCCATGCCGAGTGCCACGAGTACGAGTGCCCAACGCGAACTGAACACGTCCGCAGCCAGCGATGAGCGGGATGTATCGTTACCCGCACCGAACCCAGGATCTGACTCCGACATCCCAGGATCGTCGTCGCTTCGCGCTCTCGATGCCAGTGCCGGCTGGTAAGCTTCGCGTCATGACCGATGTCCAGACCATTCGCGCTCCGCGCGGCACGACGCTGACCTGCGCCAACTGGCAGATCGAAGCTGCCTATCGCATGATCCAGAACAACCTCGATCCGGAAGTTGCCGAACGCCCGGAGGATTTGGTCGTCTATGGCGGTTCGGGCAAAGCAGCGAGGTCGTGGCCCGATTACAACCGCATCATCGCGGCGCTGAAGCGCTTGCGTCCCGACGAAACGCTCCTCGTCCAATCGGGTCGAGCCGTCGGAGTGGTGCAGACCCATGAGGGTGCGCCGCGTGTGTTGATCGCCAACAGCAACCTCGTCGGCAAGTGGGCGAACTGGGACGAGTTTCGTCGACTCGACGAAATGGGGCTCATCATGTTCGGTCAGATGACTGCCGGTTCTTGGATCTACATCGGCACGCAAGGAATTCTGCAGGGGACCTACGAGACGTTCGCCGCTGCAGCGCGCAAGCACTACGGCGCGAGCGCCAACCTCGAAGGGCGTCTCGTCGTCACGGCCGGTTGTGGTGGGATGGGCGGAGCGCAGCCGCGAGCCGTGACCATGTGCGGCGGTGTTTGTTTGATGGCGGACGTCGATGGTTCGAGAGCACACAAGCGCGTGCATGACCGATATCTCGATCTCGCGACTGACAATCTCGATGACGCAATTGCGAAGGCGCTCCGAGCGAAGGACAAGCGTGAAGCATTCTCCGTGTGCTGGATCGGAAATGCCGTCGAACTGTTGGGTGAGCTGATCGAGCGCGGGGAGATTCCCGACATGGTCACCGACCAGACGAGTGCGCACGACTTGCTCAACGGCTACTACCCGGTCGGCTACGGATTCGAAGAGGCCTGCCGCTTGCGCGCATCGGATCCGAAGAAGTACTTGTTCGAAGCCAAGTCGACGGTGCGCCGACACGTCGAACTCATGCTCGAATTCCTCGACAAGGGATCAGTCGTGTTCGACTACGGGAACAACATCCGCACGGCAGCTGCGGAGGAAGGGCTGGCCTATGCCTATCGTTTCCCCGGCTTCGTTCCCGCGTACATCCGCGACCTCTTCTGCGAAGGAAAAGGACCGTATCGCTGGGTCGCTCTGAGCGGAGATCCTGCCGACATCCATCGAACCGACGATCTCGTTCTCGAGATGTTCGCGGACAACAAGTTCCTCTGCGATTGGATTCGAGTGGCGCGCGATGGCTTCGCGTTTCAGGGTTTGCCGGCGCGCATTTGTTGGCTCGGCTGCAAGGAGCGCGCGGACTTCGCGATGCGCGTGAACGATCTCGTATCGATGGGCGAGATTTCCGCACCGATCGTCTTCGGTCGAGATCACCTCGACTGTGGTTCGGTCGCGAGTCCGTATCGCGAGACCGAAGCCATGAAGGACGGCTCCGACGCGATCGCGGACTGGCCGATCCTCAACGCGCTCGTCAGTTGTGCGAGTGGTGCGACGTGGACCAGCTTCCACCATGGTGGTGGTGTCGGCATGGGATACAGCCTGCACGCCGGGCAGGTCTGTGTCGCCGACGGCACGCCCGAAGCCCGCGAGCGCTTGCGCAGGGTTTTGACGAACGATCCCGCAATGGGCGTGATCCGGCACGCGGATGCAGGATACGAACTCGCGGAACGCGCCGCCGAGAAGTTCGACGTCGATCTCGCGAAGTGACAGGCGTCGCGAGCGGTCAGACGTAGAGTCGTTCGATTCGCGCGATTCGCTTCGATAGCGGTGGATGCGTCGAAAACGCGTTGCCACCGCCGCGGAGCTTTCGCATCGGGTTGACGATCCACAAGTGCTGCGTCGCGCGATTGGCGCGTCGCATTGGAGTCGTGTCCAGACTGAGTTTGTGCAGTGCGTTCACGAGCGCCTGTGGGTCGCGCGTCAACTCGACGCTCGTCGCGTCGGCGAGGTATTCACGCTCGCGTGAGACCGCCGCTTGCAACAGCCGGGAGAAGAGCGGCGCGATGATCGCGAGCACGAGCACGACGATCATCGCGATCACGTGAGCGCCCGATTTGCCACGTTCTCCGCGCGAGTAGTTCATGCCGCGTCCGTGCCAGAGGCTGCGAAGGCCGAGGTCCGCGAGCATCGCGATCGAGCCGACGAGGACCGCCATCAGGACCATGAAGCCCGTATCGCCGTTTTTGATGTGTCCGAGTTCGTGCGCCATGACGGCTTGGAGTTCGGCCCGATCCAGCTTCTCGCGCAAGCCGGTCGTGATCGCGACGTGCGCTTCGTCGGTCTTGAACCCGGTCGCGAAGGCGTTCGGGCTCGATTCCTGGATGATCCAGATCTTGGGTGGCGGCATCGCCGCGGCGATCGCGGCTTCGTGCACGACGTTCCAGAGCTGCGTGTCTTCGCCGGGCCGGAGTTCGCGGGCACCTGCACTCATCATGACGAGGCGTGTGCCTGCGGCGCGTGCGATCCAGTACTGGACGCCGGCGAACACGAGCCCACCGATCAGCCCGATCAGCCAGTTGTGCCAAGTCGCGCCGAGCGCCGTGCCGAGCGCAGCCATCGTGAGGAAGAGCACGAAGGCCAGCACGAACGAGCGGCGCCGATTCTGCCGTTGAAGCGATCGGAAGTCCGTGCGGGGCCCGCGAACGGGCGCTCGAGTGCTCGACACGTTCGTTGGATCAGCTACCGAAGTCGACTTTGACCGGCTCTCGCGCGACGGCGTCGTCGAGCTCGAAGAACTCACTCTTGTCGAAGCCGAACGTTCCCGCGAGCAGGTTGCTCGGGAACTGTTCGACCTTGTTGTTGTACCGAAGCACGGAGTCGTTGTAGCTCTGCCGCGCGAACCCGATGCGGTTCTCGGTCGTCGTCAACTCTTCTTGGAGCTGCAGCATCGTCGTGTTGGCCTTGAGCTCGGGGTAGTTCTCGGCGACGGCAAAGAGCGACCGAAGCGTCGACGTCAGCATGTTCTCGGCACGCGCGTGCTCTTCGACGCCCTTCGCGTCGATCGCCATTTGGCGCGCTTTCGTCACGGCTTCGAGAGTCTCGCGTTCGTGCTTCAGATACCCCTTGGCGGTCTCGACGAGATTGGGGATGAGGTCGTAGCGCCGCTTGAGTTGGACGTCGACCTGGCTCCACGCGTTCTTGACCTCGTTGCGGCCCGAGACGAGGCCGTTGTAGAGCGCGATCACGAAGACCACGAGGAGGACGATGACGCCGAGCGCGACGTAGAGAGCAGTGTTGGCCAGTAGGAAGATCATTCGGGTTCCGTCGTTCCTTAGGAGTCGTGGCTGAGGATACCGAGTCGATGCGTCAACCGCGTCTGCGAACGGCTTGCTTCTTGCGCGCTTCGTCGCGTGCGCGCTCGATCGCGCGACCGTTCTCACGAAGTGCGTCGACGATGAAGGCTGCATCCTCCTCACTCATGTGACGCCTTGCCTTTTGAAGGCACGTTGCGAAATGGTCGACCTCCGCTTCGGTCACGGGAAAGCCCACGTTTCCGCCGGGGCCCGTGCCGTGGGCGACCATTTCGAGCTGCACCGGGTCGAGGATGGAGAACCACGGGATTCCTCCCCCGCGCTTCTGGCACAGCAAGTCGGCGATGAGCTTGCCGTGCTTCATCTTCTCGATGTCGATCTTGACGATCACGAAGTCCTTTTCGAAGCGCGTCGCGATGTCCTTGCGCCCGAGGAACTCCTCGAGCTTGTGACACCAGCCTCACCAGTCCGCAGTCGGGTACGCGAAGATGCGTCGCTTCGTCTTCGTCGCCGTCTCGCGAGCCGTTTCGAACAGCAGCGCCGCGTCGCTCGATTCCGGTTGCGTGTCGACTTCTTCGGTCTTGGCTACGTGATCTGCCGGGGAGGGGAGGTCCGCCGGGACGGGCTCGGCCAGGAGCGCCGTGACGGTGCGTTCGACATCGGCGTTGGCGAGATCGGCGACACGCAGTTTGCCGGTGCGATCGATGACGTAGTAGTCGGGGTAGCTATCGACGCCGTACGCCTTGACCGTCGTTCCTTCGGAATCGATGCAGACCGGCACGGAGATGTCGTTGTCCTTCATCCATGCAGCCATGCGGTCCGATGCGTTCTTCGTGTGGACCGCGATCAGGGCAAGACCTTGCCCTTCGAGTCGCCGATAGAGCGTTTGCAGCTCAGGCATCGACGATCGGCAGGGGCCTCACCAGACTCCCCAGAACTTCAAGAGCACGACTTTGCCGCGCAGTGCGGCGAGCGTCGGGATCCCATCGGCGGTCAAGGTGCTGGTGTTCGCCCAGCCAGTGACCGACAGCGCTGGGGCGGGTTTTCCTTCGAGAGCGGCTTTTGCATCCGTCCGCTTCTCGCGCTGAAAATCGTCTTGTCCAGTCGCTGTGCGGGCGAACATGCCGAGCGACAGAGGCGCGGTCAGCAGAAGGGTCAGGATCGTGGAACGAGTGGCCAGCGTTCTCATTGGGCCTCCGATCAGTCTTTGGGAGTGCCAGTCTCGACGTGCTCCGTGATTCGCTTCTGAAGACGCGACACTGGCAAAGCCGCGAGGATAGCCAAAACGCGCTCGGTGGTAGGATATCCGGCGTTTTCGAGGGTTGTGTGTGCGCAAAGCAGCGTGCCACGACGTCGTTCCGCAGTGCTTCCCCCCGTCTCTTGTTCGAGGCCTCGTCATGATGCGGTCCCTGTCTTTCTCGCTCGTAGCAGCCGTCCTTCTCGGAGCAAACGTCACGTATGCGCAAAGCGCTCCGTGCGCATCGCTCAACGACTCCAACACGAACGTCGCCAACTTCATCAGCTCGCGCAATCTCAGCCGGCCCAATAGTTGGGGATGGCGCTACGTACCGGCGGCGACCCAGATCGCTCGTGGACTGCGCATCTTCACGAACAACTCGTTCACGACCGGGTTCATGCAACTCGAGATCTGGGACGAAGACGCGACGACGATGATGCCCGGCAAGCGGATCGCAACGGGCACGTTCTATGCGCCGAAGTCCGCGACGGCCGATTGGGTCGGGACGAACTTCGACAAGCAGGTGCTGATGCAGAACGGCAAGTCGTATTGGTTCGTGTGGGTGGAAATCGGCTGGGCGACGTTTCCGACCGAGCCAGGCGGTACTTCGATGCCCGCAGCCGCGGTGTGGAATGGCACTTCTTGGCAAACGGCGACGACGGACCAACTCAAGTTCCGTCTCTACTGCTCGTTGATCGATACGAAGGGCGCATCCGCCTTCGGGACTCCCTGTGCTGGAGTTTCCGGTTCTGTCGGGACAGCGTTCACGAATCTCACGCCTACCGTCGGCAATACCGATTATCGCATCGAAGGGACCGGGCTCCCGAGCGGCGCGCCGACCGCGATCATCCTCGGCGCGATTGCCAACTTCCCGTCGGTTCCGTTCGGTGGCGTTGCGCCGGGTTGCTTTCTCAACACCGATATCGTCGTGACCATCGGGGCCGCGACGGGCACCGGCGACGTGCGGGCGAGTGCTGCATCAGGTCACCTGTTCTTGCCGCTCGGGATTCCCAACAATCCATCGCTCGTCGGCGCTTACATCGGCGTTCAGTTCGCGACCTTCGACGCGCAATCGGCCAACGCACTCAAGTACGTCTTCACGAACGCCGTTCGGACGACGGTGTACTGATCGCAGTACGCGAAGACGGGGGAGCAGGATCTGTTCCCCCGTCTTCATCACGTGACGTGAGTCGTGAGGTCGGCCGAAACGGCCGAGCGACGGCTCAGCGATACTGCGTCACGAGGCCATAGCCCTGTGTCGAGCCCGTCGCGGTCGTCACCGTGTCCGGATTGATGCCCGCCGAGCTATAGGCATAGATGCGCGTCAGGCCGGTCGTCGGGCCGCCGGAGATCGTATTGGTGAGCCCGTTCGCCGAGTAGACGTTGATCGGGGTGATGCCCTGCTTGAACCAGAACATCTGCGTGTAGAACGTCGCGTTCGCGAGGTTGGCGGCGTTGGGGATGCCGAGCGAGAAACTCACGTCCGCGTTGGATCCGGTCGACGGGGCAACGAGCAGCAGCGCCAAGTCGTTCATCAGATTGCATCCGCCCGGAAGCGTGATGTTGAGCGGCGTGAAGCCGAGCACGAGCACGCCAGGAGGGTTCGAGGCTTCGTAGCCACTACCCTTGAACGTCGTCGTGTTGCCGATGACGAGTGTCGCGGGGTCGGCAGTGTGCACCGGCATGCTCGTGACTCCGCTCGGCTGGCAACCGAGGTAGGTACCGTTGCGTACGGAGCTACCGACTGCCGTCGTCGATTGACGATAGGCGTCGAGCGGGTACGTGTTGATGGTCGTGCCATACGTGCGAATCTCGAGCAGGAGATGACGCTTGGCGAGCATGCCCGTGTAGACGAAGGTCGTTCCCGTGTCGAACGGGATCTTGAAGTCGAAGTTGTTGTTCGCGAGCTTCGGCGGAACGATCGTGCGACGCTTGATGACCTGCTTCTGCGAGGCCGTGTCGATGTTGTTGGCGAAGGTCGTCGAGAAGTTTGCGCCGTCGATCGTCGAGGGCGTCAAGGACAACCAAACGGCGACATCGGTGCTGAAGCCGCCGTAGTTGCCGCTCCCGAACCCGCTTGCCATGCGGAAGTCCAGGTTGCTCATCGTGATGGGGCGCGCCGCGCCTTCGAAGTCCGTGTACTCCTGAATCTGGTGGTAACGCGTCGCGTACCACGACATCGGAATGTTGTTGTTGGTATTGCCCAGCGGATTGGCGCCTTTGGGGTGCAACGTTCCAGTTTGGGCGAACAGTGGTACCGCCAGGACAGCGAGAGCAGGAAGAACGAGTTTGTTCATGATCCTTCGGTGGAAGTAGTCAGGAGAAGGGAGTGAGCTGGCTAGCGTGCGAACTCGCGACGTTCGCGCGATGGCACACTCTGCCGGCGTCAACATAGCGTGATACGGAGGGGCGGAGGCGCGTACGAGAGGTATTCGTATCGCAACTTCAGGTTTCGCTCTGCACTCCGAGCCAGAGGCGGACTCCGCCGTACAGCCCAGCCTCGTTGGGCACGATGACGATGTCGTCCGGCAAGGGGATGCGCGGAAGGAACCGCGCGTTCCCACCGCCGATCAGGATGAGATCCGGGTTGAAGCAGCGTCGGAACACGTCGAGTGCCGGTGGGATGCGCTCGAGCCATGCTTCCCAGCCGAGTGCGTGCAGCGCGTTCTTTCCGAGCTCGTGTTCGAACGTCGATTCGCGTCCGTAGGGCAAGTGACCGAACTCACAGTTGGGGATCAGAACGCCGTCGCGAAACAACGCGGACCCGATGCCCGTGCCTAGCGTGAGCACGAGTTCGGTCCCGTGACCGCGAATGCAACCGAGTCCTTGCACGTCCGCGTCGTTGGCTGCGCGTGTGTCTCGCCCGAGGCGCTCCGTCAAGACTTTGCTGATCGGGAAGGTACGCCACGACGGATCGAGATTGACGGCGGTCTCGCAGATGCCGTCGCGAATGACCCCGGGATAGCCGACCGAAACGCGGTC
>JAGQQW010000181.1 GCA_020426005.1 Planctomycetota bacterium
CTCCTTGAGCCTCGGGCCGAACTCGTCGACGAACGCGCCGGCCATCTGGTTGGCTTGCACCATGTTCCCGCCACCGAACGACGAGATCACGGCGCAGATCGCGAACATGACCGCGAGCCACCGGAAGTTCTTGCCGAGTCCACGCGAGAGCGATTCCATCGGACCACCGAGGATGCGACCGGCTGGATCGATCACGCGATAGCGCAGCGAGAGCGTGCACGACGCGAACTTCGTCATCATCCCGAAGAGGCCGAAGATCGCCATCCAGATCGCGGCGCCAGGGCCGCCGTACCAGATCGCGGTCGCGACGCCGCCGATGTTGCCGACGCCGACCGTTGCGGACAGCGCGGCGCACAACGCTTGGAAGTGCGTCACGTCCCCGGGATCGTCCGCTTCGTCGTACTTGCCACGCCCGATCGCCAGCGCGTGCCCGAAGTTGCGCAGTTGCGGCAAGCCCAGGCGAATCGTGAACCACAGCCCGACGCCGCCGAGCATGAGGATGAAGGGTAGACCCCACGCGACATCCGCCGCGTTCGCTATGAACTCTCCCACGCGCGCTCGCTCGTTTCAGGGGGACCGGGCCGGGTCCATCGACAGGCCCCCGAGGGTCGACCCGTCCCGATGCCAGCCGAATACGCGAGCGGACTATAAGGACAGGTCCCGCACGAGGCACGGCAAAGCAGTGTGCTTTCGTGGGCGTTCACCTTTCGTGGGTGTTCACGTTTCGTGGGTGTTCACAACGAGGAGTCCTGCCACCCCCTTGCGCCGAGGGCGACCTCGGCTGTTATGCTGCGGGACTTTCGCGAGCAACCGCTACGCCACTTCGTCCGCCCCGGCGTCGTCCACACGAGGCCACGACGTCTTCGCAAGCCACTGACCATGTCATTCCGGATCTTCGCCGGCAATCTCGCCTTTCAGGTCACCGATGAGGACCTGCGAGAAGCATTCTCAAAGTTCGGGCAAGTCGTCTTCGCCCGAGTCATTCTCGACCGCGACACGGGCAAGTCTCGCGGCTTCGGCTTCGTCGAAATCGATGGCGACGAAAACGGAAAACGAGCCATCGAAGGCCTCGACGGCCAGGACCTGAAGGGGCGCTCGTTGCGGCTTCGCGAAGCCGAGCCGCGTGGCCCCGGCGGTGGCGGAGGGGATCGCGGCGGAGATCGCGGCGGCGAACGCCGCCCCCCGCGCCCACGCGAAGGCGGCCCCGCACCGCGAGGCGATCGCCCGCGTGGTGGTTTCGGAGATCGCCCCGATCGCGGCGAACGGCCGGATCGCGGCCCTCGTGACGGCGGCGGCGCGGACCGTCCGGTCCGCCGATCCGGCCCGAGTGAGCCGGTCGTCGAGGACCGTCGACGCGAATCGAAGCGTCGCACGACGGCGAACGACGACAGGTCCCGCAAGAGCGGCGGAACGGGCGGCGCGGGCACCCCGCATGGCCGCCCCGCCGAAAAGGTGCGCGGCGGTGCGCGGAATCGTTTCGTGCACGAAGACGACGAAGATGACGACATCGATCTCTTCGGCAGCTACCACGAGGACGACAGCGACGAGGGTGTCGACCTCGACGCGATCGAATTCGGGAGTGACGACGAGGAGCGCAGCGGCATCGACCTGAGCAAGCTGCGCAACCGACTCGAAGGCGACGACTGACCGCGCCGGCGCCGACGTGGCCCTTCGCGTTCCTTAGCAAGGGCGCGAATTTCACGGTTCAGACGTTGGTTTTGCTTGGTTCGTTGCCCTGCGGGGCTTAGCGTCGCGACTTCGGCATACGCAGTGGGGGCGGAGGGTCCCCGGCGTACTCCCCTTTCGATAGTTTCCAAGAAGGAATCAGTTCCATGCGGAAGATCGCTCTTGCTGCATTGCTCGCTGTCAGCGCCGGCCTCGGTAGCTGTGTCGTTGGCCCCCACCAGCTCGGCCGCACGGTCGATGACTGGGACCGCAAGATGTACGTCGAAAGCCCGTGGCTCGACGCGGCTCTCAACATCATCCCCGTCGTCCCGATCGCCAAGTTCGGCGCCGGCATCGCCGACTTCTTCGTGACCGACGCGTACACGTTCTGGCTCAAGGACGCCTTCGCCGGCAAGGGCGGCACGGGCTTCGTCCACTACCAGGACACCTCGTCGCGCCAGATGAAGAGCCTCCTCGCGGACGGCAAGTTCCTCGAGATCAGCGGCGAAAAGATGTGATTCGGTGGCGCGTTCGCGCGCCACTCGATCCCGAGACCGCGGCTCGATGTGCGCCTCGTCATGAGGCGTGCGTCGGGCCGCGGCCACGTACTGCGCGCGTTGGCCCCGAAGACCTGCACGCTATCGCGAGTCTGGGTCCCCCTGCCGCACGAACTCCTCGAGCTCGGTCAAGGTCCCGTCCTCGAAGCGCCGGACGAAGTTGCCCACCTCCGGCGCGTACCAGAAGAGCGTCGCCTGATCGAGGAACTTGCGACCTTCGATCAGCGGTCGCGCGATCCTCCAGATGCGCAAGCACGCAAACGTGCCTGCCGGCGTCGTGATGTCCTCTGCACGATCACAGTGATACTTCGCGAGGACCGGCAGCGCGTCCTCGCCGCGACGCTTGAGCAGGAACTCGCAGGCCCATCGCTTGCCTGGCCACAGCGGAAATGTCAGTTGCCAATCGCCGGGCACGAGCTCCTTGTCGAGCCACCACTCCTCACCCGAGTCCTGGGCAACCTGTTGCAGATCGGTTCCGAGTCGAGTGCGTAGGTGCGACGAGGCTTCTTCGAGGACGATCCCGTTCTCGTCGTGCTCGACGATGGTCTGTTCGATCCTCAAGGCGCCACCACGCCGATACACGAAGCGATCCCCGACTCGAAGTCGGGGCTTGGGTGCCGGGGTCACGCCACGAGGGATTTGGGTCTCGACCGTGACGAGCCCGCGTCCTTCCCCCGGCGCGAAGCTCCGACTCGCGCAGGAGATCAAGGCGCCGGATGCCGACGTCGCGAGGGCGAGGGTGACGAGAACGGTCGAGCGCATGGGGCGCATCATGGCACCCGCGACGAGAGGTTCCAGCGTCGCACCCCAACGTGCGCTCACGGCCTTCGGCCTCGCTCACGGCTGGCGCTCAACCTGGTATTCTCATCGCGCCTCGTCTCCACGCTCGACTGACCCCGCTGCCAGGCAAACTCCTGCCCCTGATGAAACGCTTTCTGCTGCCGTTCTGCGCGCTTCGCACCGCGTCGTATTTCCTGCTCGCGAGTCTGTTCGTCACCGGTCTCGGTGCGCGCGCTGCCTTCGCGCAGTCCTCGACGCTCGGCTTCGTCACCGACATCAACGAGATCGTCGACGCGAAGTCCGGCTCTCCCGAGAATGCGCGGGCAAGGCCGGGCAACCGAGACGTGCACGGATTCCTGCAAGTCGGTCCGTGGTTCTACTTCGTGGCGCGGACCCCCGACGAAGGCGCCGAGCTGTGGCGCAGTCAGGGTACGGCGCGTACCGCGGAACTCGTCAAGGACATCCGTCCGGGCCCGCTTTCGTCGAACATCGCGGAACTCACGGTGCTCGGCACGACACTCTTCTTCCGGGCGGACGACGGGACGCACGGCGCCGAACTCTGGAAGAGCGACGGTACGGAAGTCGGCACGACGATGGTCACCGACATCCTCACGGGTGGACTCGGCTCGTTCCCCGCATGGATCGAGACGCTGGGTTCTCAGATCTACTTCTCGGCGCGTGACGACCTCGACGACTACGAACTCTGGCAGAGCGACGGCACGGCGATCGGCACGAAGCGCGTTCTCGACATTCGTGCCGGCAAGACGGGGTCGTATCCAACCGTGCTCCAAGCGGACGGATCGCAAACTTCGCTGTACTTCCGGGCGGACGACGGCACGTCGGGCTTCGAACTCTGGAAGACCGACGGCACGGCCGCTGGCACGACCCTCGTGAAGGACATCGCGACCGGGAGTGCGGGCTCCTATCCGGACACGCTCGTTCCCTTCGGCGCGGATCTCTTGTTCGTCGCGGAAGGCAGCAACGGAATCGAGTTGTGGAAGACCGACGGCACCGCGGCGGGAACTGCCGAAGTCGCCGACATCAATCCCGGGACCGCAGGTTCGATTCCGAATCTCGCACAGGCGATCGTCCTGCAGAGCAAGCTGTGGTTCTCGGCGGACGACGGAACCAACGGGCGCGAACTCTTCTGCAGCGACGGAACGACTGCGGGCACCTTGCTGATCGCCGACCTCGTGCCTGGCGTGCAAGGCGGTCAGCCGCGGAACTTCTTCGCGTACGGAAGCTCGCTCCTGTTCTCGGCGCGCGCGACCGATGCGACTTCGAATCCACTCGGCGAAGAGCTGTGGATCTCGGACGGAACGACTGCGGGAACGACGCTGCTCCTCGACATCGATGCAGGAGAGAAGTCTTCGTCCCCCGCCGATTTCGTGCTGTTCGGCAGCGACGTCTTCTTCTCGGCACTCGCGATCGGTCCCGTTGGAGACGGACGCGAACTCTGGAAGACGGACGGGACATCGGCGGGTACGGTGCGCTTCGTCGATGTCGATCCCGGAACCGGAAGCAGCAATCCACGGGACCTGACGCTCACACCGTCGGGCTTCCTCTTCGCAGCGACGACCCAGAAGTGGGGTCGTGAATTGTGGGTCTGCGATGGCAGCGTCACCGGCACGAAGTTGCTGGCAGATCTGTTGCCAGGTGGGGTCACACGCTCGGGCTCTCCGCGTGACACGACACGCGGCTTCGACCGAGTCTGGTTCACCGCCGACGATGGCGTGAACGGGCGCGAACTCTGGTCGACGGACGGCACCGCTGCGGGGACCAGTCTCATCTTCGACATCGCGCCGCTCGCCGCGAGCAGCGATCCGCACAACCTGACGGTGGACCGAACGACGCTCTGGTTCGTCGCCGATGACGGCGTCCACGGCCGCGAGCTTTGGAAGAGCAACGGCACCGCCGCCGGCACGAGTCTCGTGCTCGACATCGACGTCGGTTTGCCGTCGGCCGATCCGGCCGAACTCGTCGCGGATCATGGTCGCGTCTGGTTCGTCGCGAGCGATGCGGTCCATGGGCGCGAACTGTGGATCAGCGACGGAACCGCGGTGGGCACGAATCTCGTTCTCGACATCGTCTCGGGAGCCGGTAGCAGCACGCCGAGCGATCTCGTGCTCGTCGAGGACCGCCTCTATTTCGTCGCCGACGACGGCTCGAACGGTCGCGAACTGTGGACGAGTGACGGTACGGCCGCCGGGACGCAGATGCTGGTCGATCTGGACCCGGGAAGTGCGAGTTCGAACCCCGTCGGCCTCGTTTGGCTCGACGACGCCTTGTGGTTCTCTGCAACCATCGGCGGCGCTACCGGTGCGGGGCGCGAACTCTGGACTTCGGACGGCACGGCTGCAGGCACGGTCATGGTGGCCGATATCCGTGCAGGAACCCCGGACAGTTCTCCGAGCGACTTCTTCGCAGCGCTCGGCCGCGTGTGCTTCCTCGCGGACGACGGGATGCACGGCCGCGAGCTTTGGACGACGGATGGTACGGCTGCGGGCACCGCGTTGCTGCTCGACATCGAAAGCGGCGTGGAGAGTTCGGAGCCGAACGAGTTCATCGCGTTCAAGGATCGCTTCGTCTTCACGGCACGCACGAAGCTCGAGGGGCGTGAGTTGTGGCAGAGTGATGGAACGGCCGCCGGCACGTCGCTCGTCGTGGACCTCGAACCCGGCCGCGCGAGTTCGAATCCGACCGGACTCGTCCGCGTCGGGAGCCGGGTCCTGTTCTCCGCCTTCACCACGAGCCCGACCGATACCGGACGCGAGCTCTGGGAAAGCGATGGCACGGCGGCTGGGACGGTGTTGGTGGAAGATCTGGAGATGGGCAGCGGCTCATCGAGCCCACATGACCTGGTCCTCTATTGCGGCAGTCTGTGCATTGCCGCGACGCGAGAAGACGTCGGCGACGAGCTGTGGTGGTTCGAGCTTCCTGGCGCGAGCGCGATCCCGTTCGGGACGCCATGCCAGACCGAGTTCCCGACGCTCGATGCCGACGCGCCTCCCGTGCTCGGCCAGACGATGAACCTGATCGGAAAGGGGCCATCGAACGGGATCGGCATCGTCTTCCTGAGTGCGAAGACGACGACCATCACGCCGGCGCTCGGATGCGATGGTTACTTGGACACGAACAGCCTCGCGATGCTCGGAGTCGTGCTCGGAGGCCCTTTCTCCTACGCCTTGCCGATCCAGAACGACACGGCGTTGATCGGGGTGCGCTTCCCCCTCCAGATCTGGTGGATCGATCTGACGACGATCTTCCCGATCGTCACGAGCAACGGGCTCTTGTTGACGCTCGACGCGCGCTGATCGTGCGGCTCGCGCGTCGACGCGAGCCACCGACCGGGCGATTCGGCGCAGCAACGGAAGAATCGCCGACTCGGGTTTGAGGCCGCCGTTCCCAAGACCACGGTGGCATTGCGACTAGCCCGAATCCCGGCCGCGGATCCTACGCTTCAGCGTATTCGCCCTCGATTCCCACGGCAGAGAAGAGAACCGAAGCGGCTACACTACCATGAAGCAATGCTTGCGGATTCATGAACCAAGCGGCTCCGAATCCTTTCTCGAATCTTCCTCACCCTTTGGAGACCTCTCGATGAGGAAACTCTCTTCCCTCCTTTGCGGCTTGTCCGCAGCTGCAGTCAGCCTGACCTTGCCTGCACAAACGCCGACGTTGATCAAGGACGTCAATGCGTTGATCAACCCCAACGACAGCTTTCCGTCGAACGGGCGCTACGGCGAAGGCTCGCACATCGCTCGCGACTTCATCACCGTCGGAAGCGACTTCTACTTCGTCGCCAACGACGGCACGACCGGCTCCGAGCTCTGGAAGTCCGACGGCACGTCGGCAGGCACCAGCCTCGTCAAAGACATCTACCCTGGCTCGTCGAGTTCGAGCCCGTACTACTTGACCGCAGTCGGGTCGACGCTGTTCTTCCGCGCGAATGACGGCACGAACGGCTCGGAACTGTGGAAATCCGACGGCACCGCCGCGGGTACCGTCCTCGTCAAGGACATCTACGTAGGCTCGTCGTCGAGCTCGCCGACGTACATCACGCCACTCGGTGGTCGCGTGATCTTCAGTGCATCGGATGGCACGAACGGGTCCGAACTCTGGGTTTCGGACGGAACGGCTGCCGGCACGACCATGGTCGCCGACATCCGCGTGGGTGCCTCGAGTAGTTCGCCCGCCTACTTCTACCGCATCAACCCGGTCACGGTGCTCTTCGCAGCCAACGACGGCACCAACGGAACCGAGCTCTGGACCTCCAACGGAACGGCTGCCGGCACGTCGATGGTCATGGACATCTACGCCGGTGCATCGAGCTCGTCGCCGATCTACTTCACGCGCGTGGGTAGCAAGGTCCTGTTCCGCGCGAGCGACGCCACCTCCGGCAGCGAACTTTGGGGCACCGATGGCACGGCCGCCGGAACGGCGCTCGTCAAGGACATCCGCCCAGGAACGTCGGGCGGATCGCCCTACATGTACTACAGCGGTGACATCCTCGGCGGCAGCATCTTCTTCTATGCCAACGATGGCACCACGGGCTCCGAAATCTGGAAGTCCGACGGCACCGCTGCGGGCACCGTCCTCGTCAACGACACGTATCCGGGCACATCGAGCGGTTACGGCTACTGGTTCACGAAGGTCGGGTCCAACATCTTCTACTACGCCAACGACGGCACCAACGGCAGCGAGCTCTGGAAGACCGACGGAACGACGCTCGGCACCTCGCTCGTCAAGGACATCTACCCCGGATCGTCGTCTTCGAGCCCCAACTACATCGTCGAGTTCGGCGGCAAGGCACTCATGAGTGCGTACGACTTCTCGACCGTCGGACGCGAACTGTACGTCTCCGACGGCACGGCTGCTGGCACGACGGTCGTCACCGACCTCTGGCCGGGCACGTCCAGTTCTTCGCCTTCGTATTTGACGATGCTCGGTAGCAAGATCGTCATGCGCGCCGACGACGGCACCGCATACGGTGCTGAGATCTTCGAAACCGACGCCACGGCTGCTGGCACGAAGCTCGTCAAGGACGTCTACCCCGGCGGCAGCGGTTCGAGTTCTTCGCCCGCCTACTTCGGGACCGACCCGGCAACCGGCACGACCTACTTCGCGGCCAACGACGGCACCAGCGGAACGGAACTCTGGCGCACCAACGGTACGGCACCCGGCACGCTCCAAGTCGCGGACATCTACAGCGGCTCGTCGTCGAGCTCGCCGAACTACATGGTTCGCTACAAGAACGAGATGTACTTCCGCGCAAACGACGGCACGAACGGAACCGAGCTGTGGAAGACTGACGGCACCAACGCAGGTACCGTCATGGTCAAGGACATCCGCGCGGGCTCGAGTTCGTCGTCGCCGGCCTACCTCACGGTCTTCCAGGACAAGCTCTACTTCTCGGCAAACGACGGTACGAGCGGAACGGAACTCTGGGTCTCCGACGGCACGGCTGCGGGCACGGTCCTCTTCAAGGACATCTATGCAGGTGCATCGTCGGGCTCGCCGACCTACCTCTGCGTCGCCGGCGACACGCTCTACATGAGTGCCTACGACTTCACGACCGTCGGTCGCGAAGTCTACATGTGCGACGGAACCGCCGCCGGAACCGTCCCCGTGAAGGACATCTACCCCGGCACGTCGTCGAGCTCGCCGAGCTACTTGGTGGCATGGAATGGCAAGTGTTACTTCCGCGCCAACGACGGCACGAACGGAACCGAGCTGTGGGTCACGGACGGTAGCGCTGCCGGCACCACGATGGTCGCCGACCTGAACGCCGGATCGTTGCACTCGTATCCCGGCTACCTGTGCGCCGCTGACAACGGCGTCTATTTCAGTGCGACGACGTCGGCGACCGGCTACGAGCTGTACTTCTCCGATGGCACCGCTGCCGGCACCGGCCTCGTCAAGGACATCAACGCCGGCACGACGTCGAGCTCGCCGTATCTGTTCCCGGGCTTCGTCAACCTCGGCAAGCACGTGTTCTTCCGCGCGAACGACGGAACGAACGGCTCCGAGCCGTGGACCAGCGACGCGACGGCAGCCGGCACGACGATGATCGCGGACATGTACCCGGGATCGTCGAGTTCGAGCCCGAGCTACGCCTCGATCAACCGCGGTCGCGTCGTCTTCAACGCATCGACCCCGGCCACCGGCTACGAGCCGCACCTTTGGTCGCCCGGCCTCGCGTCGTCCGAAGCGTTCGGCGAAGGTTGCTCGCCGAGCTTCCCGACACTCGAGTCGACCGCTCCCGCGCTCGGCACGACGGCAGTGCTCTCGGGAGTCGGCTACGGTGCCAACCCCGGCATCCTGTACCTGAACGCCCCGCAGGCTCCAAAGACGCTTGTCGGTTGCAACGACTACATCGACCTGGCGACCGGGATCTTCATCGCACCGGTCGTTGGCAGCCCCAACTACAGCCACAACTTCGGCATTCCGAACGACAACAGTTTGCTCGGTATCCGCGTCTTCTGGCAGGGTTGGTTCGTCACGCTGCCGACGCTGTTCCCGCTGCAAACGACGAACGGCGTCGAATGGGTCGTCGGCAACTGAGCTGACGCACAATCCGAATCGCACGTCTCACGACGTGCTCGACCGGGTCGCCACATCGACGTGTGGCGACCCGGTCTCCGTTTCCGGAGGACCAAGATCCGAAGGCGCCGCTTCTCGCCGCTGAAGCATTTCTGAATGCCTGATGGAAATGCAGCGTTCGCAAGCCTTGCGCAAGAACTCGCCGCGCTCCCCTCTTCTCGCGCCTCATTCCGCAGAGATAGACTTCCGCGCGTAGCGAGCCCGAGCACTCCAGTTGGCACGAGTCTCTGGAGAACCCTGGTTGGCTCTTCTTCCCCCTCTCAACATCCCCCAGGAGTGTTCCTCGTATGAGGCTGAACTCTGCCGCGCTTGCATGCGGACTGTCCGCAGTGCTGGCCACCCTTGCGTCTGCACAGACGCCGACGTTGGTCAAAGACGTCAACGCAATTACCAACCCCAACGACAGCTTTCCCTCCAACGGTCGTTACGGCGAAGGTTCTCACATCGCGCGTGACTTCGTCACGATCGGTAGCGACTTCTACTTCGTCGCGAACGACGGCACCAACGGTTCCGAACTCTGGAAGTCCGACGGAACGGCTGCCGGAACCACGATGGTCGCCGACATCAATCCGGGCGCATCGAGCTCGAGTCCGTACTACTTGACGGCACTGGGTTCGACGTTGTTCTTCTACGCGAACGATGGCACCAACGGCACCGAACTCTGGAAGTCCGACGGCACCACCGTCGGAACGGTTCTCGTCAAGGACATCTATCCCGGTTCCTCGAGTAGCTCCCCCGCCTACATCACACCGATCGGCGGCCGCATCATCTTCCGCGCGAACGATGGCACCAACGGCAGTGAACTCTGGGTATCCGACGGCACCACTGCCGGCACGACGATGGTCGCCGACATCTATCCGGGATCGTCGAGCGGTTCGCCTGCGTATTTCTATCGCGTGAACCCGGTCACCGTCGTGTTCCAAGCAACGGACGGCACGAACGGCTACGAGCTCTGGACGTCGAACGGCACCGCTGCAGGTACCTCGATGGTCATGGACATCTACGCGGGCTCGACGAGTTCCTCGCCGATCTACTTCTCGCGCGTCGGTGGCAAGATCCTGTTCCGTGCGAGCGATGCCACGAACGGCAGCGAACTCTGGAGCACCGACGGCACCGCAGCCGGCACGGCGCTCGTCAAGGACATCTATCCTGGCACCAGCGGCGGCTCGCCCTACCTCTACTACAGCGACGAGGTCTTCGGCGGCAGCATCTACTTCTATGCAACCGACGGGACCAACGGCTACGAAGTCTGGAAGTCCGACGGCACGACCGCCGGCACGGTTCTGCTCAACGACACCTACCCCGGTTCCTCGAGCGGATACGGCTACTGGTTCACGACCGTCGGTTCGAACCTCTTCTTCTACGCCAACGACGGCACGAACGGCAGCGAGCTCTGGAAGACCGACGGCACGACGCTAGGCACCACCCTCGTCAAGGACATCTATCCCGGTAGCTCGTCCTCGAGCCCCAGCTACATCATCGACTTCGGTGGTAAGGCGCTCATGAGTGCCTACGACTACTCGACGGTCGGACGCGAACTGTACCTTTCCGACGGAACGGCGGCTGGCACGACGCTCGTCACGGACCTCTGGCCAGGAGTTTCCAGCGGGTCGCCGACCTACCTCACGAAAATGGGTAGCAAGGTCGTCATGGACGCGGACGACGGCACGGTCTTCGGCGCCGAAATCTACGAAACCGACGGCACGGCAGCCGGCACGAAGATCCTCAAGGACGTCTACCCCGGTGGTTCGTCCGCGAGTTCCTCACCCGCGTATTTCGCGACAGACGCCGGCACGGGCATCACCTACTTCGCTGCGAACGACGGCGTGAGTGGCACCGAACTCTGGAAGACCGACGGCACCGCTGCCGGCACTGTCATGGTCAAGGACATCTATGCCGGTTCGAGCTCCTCGTCGCCGGCCTACCTGACCGTCTACCAGGACAAGCTG
>JAGQQW010000182.1 GCA_020426005.1 Planctomycetota bacterium
CGTGCGGGATTCGTTTCGCGCGCGTTCGCTCGACGTCGCGGTCGACACCGATGACTTGCTTCGCAGGCGATTCGTGATCAAGGACATCACGTCGAAGGAAGCCTGGTCCAACGCGATTCGCGACGAACCCGGAGTCCTGATCGGAAAAGAAGTCGAAGAGCCCGTCGAGCCTCCCGCGACCGAAGGTGGCAAGACGATCGAAGACTACGTCAAGGAGGCCAAGGTCTGGAAAGAGCGCCTTCAGACCGCGAGTCGTCTTCTGCAGAAATTCGTAGGCACGAGTGCGGAGGACGCGACGCCGGGCAAAGAGCCGAGTGCCGAGGACCTCGCCGAGCGTGCGCGGCTGCTCGGCCTTGCCCAGGTGACTGCCGAGCATCTCGTGCGTGGCAGTCCGCGCGTGTGGGTGCGCAACCTCGTGTTCGACGGACTGCGCTTCTACGGATTCGACGACGAAGTGTTCGACGTGCGCGGTGCCAACCTTTCGAGTGCGCCGGCTCTCGTCGACGAACCGCTCCGTCTCGACATCACCTCACGCAGTGGCGCGCTCGCGTTTTCGTTCGAGGCGGATCCGTCGAAGTCGCGCAGTGCGGCGACGAAGTTCGTGTGGAAGGGCCTCTCGATCGACACCTTGCGCGACAAGCTCGTCGAGCTTCCGCTGAGCGGTGGGACACTCGATCTCGTCTTCGATGGCAAGCTCGACTTCTCCAAACCGGGCGCGACGTGGGTCGACCTGCCGTTGTCGATCACGTTGCACGGGACGACGCTCCAGCTTCCGGGCATGGAAGCATCGAAGCTCGACGAACTCAGCGTGCCGCTCGGCTTGCGCGGCCCACTCGGCGCGCCGCGTATTCGCGTCGAGACGAAGGCGTTCGTCGACGCGCTCGTCGCTTCCGGCAAGGCCGAACTCGCGAATCGCGTTCGCTCCCACGTCGAGGCGCTCGTGCCGAAGGACCTGAAAGGTCTAGGCGAAGGTGCGGCGGATCTGCTGCAGGGGAAGAAGACTCCTGCGCAGCTCGCCGAAGAGGCGAAGAATCGCGCGATCGAAGAAGCCAAGAAGCGTGGCGAAGAGGAACTGAAGAAGCTCGTTCCCGGTCTCCCTGGAGGCTTGTTCGGCGGCAAGAAGGACGACCCGAAGAAGGACGGCTGACCCGGAGCACGGCGTCGTCACGCATCCGCGCCGGCCCGTGCCCGCGATGCCGGGTGCAAAGGGCGAAGCCGTGACACCCGGGGGGACCAGGTGTCACGGCTTCGCTGCTACAGCAGGGCGCGTCTCACGGAAAGACGCGTCGGTGGGAATGCGTCATTGAGCCTTCTGGCGGTCGCGCAGGTCACGAATCAGATCGTGGTGCTTCTTGACCTCGGCATATTGCTTGTGAAGCACCGGGCTCAGCGCGTTGCCGGCGTTCTCCTTCATGAGGGTCTCGTAGCGGTGCTTGATTGCGTCTTCGCCGCGCTCGGCTTCTGCGAGGACGGCATATCGTTCGTCCGTCGACATGGCGCTGCGCACGCCGAGCCACCATCGGTGCATCGTGCCCTTGACCGTCCCGCTGCGATCTTCCGGCTTGGCGCCGATCGCGCGTTCGAGTTCGCGGCAGTGTTCACGACGTTCGTTTCCGATCTGTCGGAACAGACGAGCAGCATCCGGATCCGGGATCGTCTCGGCGGCTTGCGTGAAGCCGAGATAACTGTCCACGTTGATCGTGATGAGTTCCTGCGCGGCGTCGACGGTCTTCGATTCGAGATTCGTTCTGGTTTCCATGATTCATCCTTTTCGCATCGGGTGCGCATCGCGCCGATCGCGCCGTTGGACGCGCGAGGCCGCGTGTTGCGCCCTGAGGTCACGGATGACGATGCAAGCTGCATGCCAGGCGTAGAAACTGCGGTGCGTGCGGCGTTTCGATCGAAAACGCGCGGTGAACCGGAACTCCGCGGCTCGCGATTGTAGAAAGTGCCGCCGAAGAGCGGGACTTCCCGCATTGTCAGCTCGCCGTGCGACGCCGTGCAGCAGGCGCCTTCTTCTTGCGTTGCTTGGCTTTCGTCGAGCGCCGCTTCGCGGGTTTCGTTCTCTCGAGTACGCGCATGGCCTGGACTTCGTTCGCCTTGCACTCGAGCAACGCGGTCAGCATCAGCGGGGCAACGATCGTCGCATCCGATTCGATCACGAACATGGGGGTCTTCTCGGTCAACTTGTCCCACGTGATCTTCTCGTTGGGGGTCGCGCCCGAATACGAACCGTACGATGTCGTCGAGTCCGAGATCTGACAGAAGTAGGCCCACGGCTTCACGGGCTCTTCGAGGTCGTACTTGATCGAGGGCACGACGCAGATCGGGAAGTCACCGGCGATACCGCCCCCGATCTGGAAGAAGCCGATGCCGCGTCCTTTCGACAAGCGCTTGTAGTCGTCGTACAGCGCAGTCATGTATTCGATGCCGGACTTGACGATGCTCGCATCGCATTCTCCGAACTTGACGTGCGACGCGAAGATGTTGCCGAACGTCGAATCCTCGTGACCGGGTACGACCATCGGCAGGTTCGCTTCTGCAGCAGCGAGGAGCCAGCAGTCCTCGCGGTTGCCCTGCAGTTTGGACTTCGGCAACTGGAGCACGAGGTCGTAGAAGTACTCGTGCCAGAACCGTCGCGTCCCGTTCTCCGTCGCTGCCTTCCACATCGGGACGAGGATCTTCTCGACCGCACGGAACGCTTCGTCCTCGGGGATGCTCGTGTCCGTCACGCGGCGCATTCGTTGATCGAGGATGCGCGTGTCGTCCGCCTTCGTCATATAGCGGTAGTCGGGGAAGTCCTTGTAGTGATCGTGCGCCACGAGACGGAACAACGACTCCTCGATGTTGGCACCCGTGACGGACAAACCGTGGATCAGACCGGCGCGGATCGCGGGTGCGAGCGTGATCCCGAGTTGGGCCGACGACATGGCTCCTGCCAACGTCCAATACATCTTCCCGCCCTTGCGGACGTGCTCCCAGTAAGCGAGCGTCGCGTCGCGAAGCGCACGGGCGTTGAAGTTCTTGTAGTTGCCGAGAACGAATTCGAGGATCGGGAAGTCGGACGAGGTCATGGCGCTCGTGATAGCACGACTGCGCAGCGAGAGCCGCAATCAAATGTCGAGGACGTTGTTTCGCAGCGTGTCGAGATCAGTAGGGCTTGCCGTAGCGAGACACGTTCTTTGGCGGAACATAATCGGTCCAGTAGCTCTTGCGCTCTGGTTCGAGAGTTCGGCGCAGCGGGTCACGCAGGGCGAGTCGCACGAGCAGTCCAATGGGCAGTACGATGCCGAAGTAGCAGGTCGCCAGCACGAGCCAAGACAGCGCCGCGAGCGCGGTTGACAGCAGCCCGCGCGCGACACGCAGGGGCGCATCGTGTACGGAACTGCCCATCAATCCGGTGCGAATCGCGAGAGGTGTTCGTCGCGCTCACGCTCTGGGGCAACGACTTGATCGCACTTGAGGAGCACGAAGGGGCCGAGCACGAGTGCGTCCATGTCGGTCACGAGGAAGCAACGCCATGCGTCGTTCGGCGTGCAGACGATCGGCTCGCCGCGAACGTTGAAGCTCGTGTTGATGATGGCAGGGCAGCCGGTTCGCTGTTCGAACTTCTCGAGCAGGAGTCGATAGTCGGGATTGCGCGACGCGTCGACGGTCTGGATGCGCGCGGATCCATCGACATGGGTCACTGCGGGAATCACCGAGCGTGGTTCAGCGAGCTTGGTGAGTCCGACCGCGTCGCCGCTAGATTCGATGCGTTTGCTCGCGTGGACCTGCGCGACTTGGAGCATGTACGGGCTCTCGCGGTCTGCCTCTGTTGCGAACCAATCGTGTGCGCGCTCCGTCAACACACTCGGCGCGAAGGGTCGGAACGACTCGCGGAACTTGATCTTGAGGTTCATCGTGCGCTGCATCGACGGTGAGCGCGGGTCGCCGAGAATCGATCGATTGCCGAGTGCGCGCGGACCGAACTCCATGCGCCCAGACATGCGTCCGACGACCTTCCCCTCGGCGAGGAGGCCGGCGATGACGTCTGCTCGACGATCCTGCGAGTCGTAACGTGTGGCGACGGCTCCGACACCGTTCAAGAACGTGGCGATGTCTTCGGCATCCGGCTCGGGTCCGAGCAAGGACCCCGATTGCGCGTCGGTCTTGCGACTCGATTCGCGTTCGTTGCCGAGCACGTGATGCCAGACGAAGAGCGCTGCCCCGAGCGCGCCGCCCGCATCGCCGGCGGCAGGTTGGATCCAGACGTCGTCGAACGGTCCTTCGCGCAATAGCCTGCCGTTGGCTACGCAATTGAGTGCAACGCCGCCTGCGAGGCAGAGCTTCGAGAGTTTGGTGCGCTCGTGGGCATGGCGTGCGATGCGGAGCACGATCTCTTCGGTGACGGCCTGGATCGACGCTGCGAGATCCATTTCGCGTTGCGTGATCTCGGACTCGGGCTCTCGCCGCGGTCCGCCGAAGAGCGCATCGAAGCGCTTCGACGTCATCACGTTGCCGTACGTGTAGGCGAAGTACCGCATGTCGAGTCGAAAGCTCCCGTCCTCCTTGAGATCGAGGAGTTCGCTCAAGATCGTCTGCGCAAAACGGGGCTCGCCGTAGGGCGCGAGACCCATCAGTTTGTATTCGCCCGAGTTGACGCGGAAGCCGCAGAAGTACGTGAACGCCGAGTAGAGCAACCCGAGCGAGTGGGGGAAGCGCAGTTCGCTCTGGAGTTCGAGTCGCTTCCCACGCCCGACACCTATGCTCGCCGTCGCCCATTCGCCGACGCCGTCCATCGTGAGCACGGCGGCTTCGTCGAACGGCGACGGGTAGAACGCACTCGCGGCGTGGCTCTCGTGGTGTTCGGTGAACGAGACGCGTCCGCGATAGCGCCCGTCGAGCCCGCGCAAGATCGCCTTGCGTGTCCATAGCTTGTCGCGCAGCCACACGGGCAACCCGCGCCGGAACGCACCGAATCCTCGTGGCGCTTCGGCAATCCACGTCGAGAGTAGGCGTTCGAACTTGCGCCACGGCTTGTCGTAGAACACGACGCCACCCAGCTGTTCGATGCCGATGCCTGCCTCCGCGAGACACGCGTCGATCGCGTGGCGCGGAAATCCCGGGTCGTGCTTCTTGCGCGTGAATCGCTCTTCTTGCGCCGCGGCAACGATGCGACCGTCTTCGATCAGCGCGGCAGCACTGTCGTGATAGAACGCGGAGATGCCGAGCAGGAACACGATCGGTGTTCAGCGCGCGCGCTGCGCCTGCGGCCTGGATGCGAGCAGGGTGAAGAAGCCCGGGAAGTAGCGCCCTTCGACGAGATTGGACTGACGCGAACGTTCGGCGAAGGCATCCTCGAGCGCGAATACTTCGTCCAAGTCCTGGATCTTCGCGAATCGATTGATGCTCGTGCTGTCCAGCTGCAGCTCGCACGACTCGAGCCAGGCGTGGACCTCGCGCAGCGTGTGCTGGGTTTCGTGTGGATGCAGCACCTGGTCGCGAAACCAAGACCTCACGAGCGTCGAGTCGCCTGCGTGGATTCCATCGAGTTGGCGATAGCGCTCGAATGCGGAGTCCTCACCCTCGCTCTCGAGAATCGCGCGGAACATCTCGAGGAACGGAAGCCTGCCCGGAGCGTGGTAGAGCCCGATGTAGACGTGATCGCGTGCGAATCGCTGCACGTGCCGAAAGGCGGCTTCGCAGTCCCGTGTGTGATGAAGCACTCCGAGGCTGATCACGAGATCGACCGGTTCGTCACGCTCGTACTCGAAGAGATCGCTCTGCACGAACGAGATGCGATCGCCCACACGAAGCTCTTCGGCCACGATGCGTGCACGGGACAGAGCACGAGCACAGAAGTCTATCGCCGCGACGTCGACTCCATGCTGCTCGCCGTAGTGATGCGCGATCGTGGCCGCGAGCCAACCGGCGCCGCATCCGATCTCGAGCACCGAGGAGATGCGTCCCGACGCGAGCAACTCGTGCAGGTCGGGATAACTCGATTCGAGGTCATGCGCGCGAATCGATCGCGCGGCGTCCTTCGCCGAATCGTGCTGATTGAATGGCAGCGACTCGTAGAAGGTCCGCACCCGGGCCGCGACGTCACCCGTGCTTTCTTCGTTCGACACGTGTGTCGTCGGGCTGATCAGAACAGCGGATAAATGTTGGGGTTGTCCGCGCTCTTCTGCTTGCGTCGGAACGGCCTGGTCACGAGGAAGAGTAGCCCGCGGACGGGCGAGAGAAGTCGAGAGAGCATTGCGATACGAGGAATCGGTGTGAGACAGGCGGGTCAGCAGTTCGGTGGGTTCGCAGGCTCGCCGCCGTTGTCCGGGCTCTTCGTGAGCCTGTGGCAGAGGGCGGAAGCGATTCGGTTCGTGAGGAAGCTCGCGACTGCGAGGGATGCGAGCACGATCGACAGTGAACTCGGTGCACAGCATACCGCCACGGCGAGCAGGACGAAGGCGGCTATGTGAGCGACCGTTCGGACCCGACGTGTGGCCACGAGTGCGCGGCGGCACGAGCTGCACTGCGCGACGTGGTCCCTCAGCCTACTCGTCGGGCGCGCGTCCGGCATACGGCCCGAGTCGGTCCCTCGTGTGCGAAGGCCGATCGCATCGGGTCTTCCGGCCGCAAACTCGTCCAGCCAGGCGCGGTAGGCGAGGACGAGCGTGTCACTGCTGCCGAGGGGGCGCCAGCTCTTGTGCAGTGGTTCTTCGGATCGCGCGATCGCCTCGGCCTGTCCGCGCACGACCGCCATATCTTGCTCGAGCAGATGGCACTGAAAACCGTGTTCCCAGAAGCGCGGCCTCAACCGGTCGCGCAGGGGCGCGAAGTTGGTGTAGGCGCGGTAGAGCAGCCGGCAGCGTTCCTGCCCGAGAGGAAGCGAATACAACGCGAGGCCTGCGATACGCCCCGGCGCAGCGTGGCTCGCCCCTTCGCTGCGGTACTCGGACCAGTAGTGCACGAGCCCCGGCGCGACGAACTCGACTCTCGCAGCAGCGAGATCGGCGCCCGTTTCGACGCGACCGCCGTTCGAGCGGCCGAACGATGCCGAGAAGCCGCTGGCCGTGCGTCCTTCGATGTCGAAAGCGAGCGGGCCGGCGAGTCCGATTTGCCCTCCACCGCGGACGCCGTCGTGCGCGACGTGGATGTGCGCGTAGTCGAGGACGTTCTCGATGAGGAAGTCGTGGCCGTACGGCAGATCGATCGAGAAGTCGATCGTGCGGCAGTCGTCCCTCTCGAGCGCGGCGATCGTCGGGATGTCGCGAGCGTGTGCACCGCCGACGTCCCCGCCGACGTTCTCGCCGAGGCCGTGGATCCAGACGATCCCCTGCCGCACCGCGCTCGGAATCGGTTTGGCGCACATGGCCTTGGGGATCGCCTTTTCTCCTTCGAGTTGGGGGATTCTCGTGCAGCGGCCGTCCGCCGCGAAGCGCCAGCCGTGATACAGACATTCGACTTCGCCGCCGACGAGTCGACCGTCCGACAACCGGGCCATTCGATGGGGGCAACGATCCTCGAGGACGCGAATCGCGCCAGTCTGATCTCGGAAGACCACGTAGGCCGAATCGAAGACCGTAACTCGATGCAGGCGTCCGTCCTCGATGTCGACTTCGAACGCGAGTGGAAAGCAGTGGTCACGCCACGCCTCGGTGGACGTCGGAAGGCGATTCGTACTGGCGTGAGTCGAGAGCATATTGAGGTCGAAGAACGGCGGGTCCGAGTGGCAGCTCGTCGCGCCGTCGTGCCACGATATCCGCCTCCAGTCCGAGAGTCGTCCTGCGTAGGATCGAGATTGTCCGGAATCCGAACTCCTGTCCTCGCTCCTGTCGCTTTTCGATACTCGTCTCCGACCTGCTGTCAGGCCACGCGCATGAATGTGCTCCCCTTCCCGCAACTTCCGGTGCTAACGGGCCGCCAGATCGAACACGATCCGGTCCTCTGCCATCGGTTCGTGGCGGGGATCAGGCGCCGCGTGCCCCACGAGAGCGGAGCGTACTTCGTGCGCACATGCCGCGAGGGGTTTCGTGAAGATCACGACCTCATGGGCGTGATCTCCGGTCCTCGCGTCCTGTGCTTCGGCGATTCGTACGCGGCAGGGGACGGGGTCGACAACGATCGGCGCTTCACGGCTCTTGCCGGACCGAGGCTCGGGCTCACGATCTCCAACGTCGCGGTGCCGGGCTACGGTCCTGACCAAAACGTGTTGCAGCTCGAGCGTCTCGCGTGGCCGCCTGTCGACCTGTTGCTCTGGTGTATCGCGGTGCACACGATGGACCGGATTCAGACGAGCGAGCGCTTCGCCACGGATCGCGAAGGGCGCCTTTCACGAGTCGGTCGGTCGCACTTCGTCTTGAGAGACGATGGCGAACTCGAGCTCAGAGGCGTGCCTGTCGAACCGAAGGGCGTGCCCGTCCACGAGACGTTCCCGTCCATCGAGAGCCCTGTGCGCGGTCGATCGCGCTTGGTCGTCGGAGGGCTTCGTTCGCGACTCGTGTCGGCGGTCGGTCCCTATCTGAAAGCGCCGCCGGATCCAGGTTACGCGGATTCGACGAGTCCTGGGTGGCGATTGATGGCCGCGCTCGTCGAGCGGTTTCGTGCATCGGCGAACGGCACGCCGGTCGTCATCGTTCCGCTTCCGACATCGCGCTATCTCACCGAACCGCATCGACCGCACTTCCAAGAGCGCTTCACCGAACTCGAGGATCGCGCGAACGGCCTCCACGTGCTCGACGTCGTCACGGCGATGCGGCGCTTGCCTCATGCGCGCAAGCGAGGGCTCTGTTTCACGACCGACGGTCACTACACCGAAGACGGGCATCGCGCCGTGGCGGATGCTCTCGTTCAGCAGTTCGAACAGCGCGACTTGATCGCGCGGACGACATCGGTTTCGGCCTCACCGTCGACGCGAGCATCGCAGCCCGATGGTCCCGCGGTTCGACGACCCGGCATGACGCTCGAAGTCTCTTGGAACGCGAGCACCGCGACGGCACGCGTCCTCGACGCATCGGGCACCGTTCTCGCCGAACGGGATGAAGTGACGATCACGGGTCGAGGCTATCGACTCGGCATGGTGCCACTCTCCGCCGTGCACGCGTGTCTCGACGATACGAGCCTCGCCGGTCCCGAACTCCACGCGATTCGATTGCGTTCGGCGTGCACGGTGGTCGAACTCTCCGCCGTCGAGCCCGATCAGCGCGATCCCGCGTGGTTCGACCTCGCCGCGGGCCAGGTTCGCTGGCGCGGCGCGGCAGCGCGCGACCTCCGGGTGTTCTTGTGCTTCCAAGGCGAGCTCGAAGTGGGTGACGCGACGATGACGACCGAACAGAACGCCAAGGAGGTCTCGAGCCAGACGGCCGCGCACGCCCATGACAACCCACACGACAACGGTGGTCGCGAGTCTGACGAGGAGGCCACGTGGTTGCGCCAGCAGCTAGAGGGTGCGAAGAGAATTCGCGACCCGAATCAGCTCGTTCGCTTCCTGAATCGACTCGCGCGACGCTGGGACTTCGCAACGCGCGCCGCACGCACGATCGTGTTGCCTTCGTCCGCGCCGCTGCGCCGCGGCCGTCTCGCCTGAAACTCCGATGCGGATCACGAAAGCACAGTTCCTCGCCGAGCGCGCCGCGCGCCGCGGTGTCGCGAACCCGGAGCGGATCCAGAACGAGACCTGGACGTGGCTCGTCGAGGAAGGAATCGGCGCCTACGCTGCTGCGAGTGCCATGCAGGCGCCCCCGGAGCGGGATGACGTAGCCGGGTTCTCGTTCGAGCGGTTCGGGCAGACGCGCACGACGCTGCCGGACGGACGCGTGATCTGCATCGGTGGCGAGCACGAGGATCACTACGACCCGGACTTCTACATCTACAACGACGTCGTCGTGTTGGATGCCGAGGGTCGTTGTCTCGCGATCTACGGCTACTCGATCGACGCCTTTCCTCCGACGGATTTCCATACGGCGACGCTGGTCGAGGACGGTGTCACGATTCTCGTCGTCGGTTCCCTGGGCTATGCAGACGAGCGTCGACCCGGGTCGACTCCGGTGTATCGACTTCGACTCGCGGACTTTGCCTTCGAGCGCGTCGAATGCGTTGGCGATGCGCCTGGTTGGATTGCCGGGCACGACACTCGACTCGAAGGCTCGTGTCTCGTCGTTTCGTATGGGTGCATCGAGGACGAGGCGGGCTCGCGATGCAACGTCGATGAGTTCGGGCTCGACCTTGCAACATGGACTTGGTCGCGCAGAACGCGACGTGCCTACCAGGAGTGGCGGATCGCACGCGTGGACGAACAGCCCTTGTGCTTGCACGACTTCATGGCGGCGAAGTTCTACGAGGACTACCCCGACACGCTCGAAGTGGCTCGTTCCCTGCCCGAGACGCAGAACTTCGAAGCGCTCGGCATCGAGCTCGACCCGCGTCGACGCCTCGAGCAGGCCGGGATGTGTGTCGATTACGAGTGCTTCGATGCGCTCTTCGTCCCGCCCGTTGCGCACGCCGAGGATCGTACCCCCGAAGGCGATCCAGGCGACGCCGCACCGGGACGCCTCGACCGTTTGCCACCGGGCGTCTCGCGCAGGATTCGTCTGACCGAATCCCCCGGCGTCGTCGTCAGCTATGTGACCGAGTTCACGGACGTGGGGCTCCACATCGAGGGCGAGCTCTCGGCGCTCGATGTCACAGGTCTCGTGGAAGACGTACGCGCGAAACTCGAACATCTCCAAGCGTCCCCGTGCCACGCGCGGCTCCGCTTCGAACAGCGGCCCTGAGCCGTCGCGGGACGGCCATCGTTCGTCCCGGCGCAAATGCGACGCGTGTTCCCGTGGAATTTGGGCTAGACTCCCGCTTCGCTCGGGGCGCGTGGCCAGACCTTGTCGGGGCACGCTGAGAGGCACCCGTAGAACCTGATCCGGTTCGGACCGGCGTAGGGAAGCGGCGCGCGGCATCGCCGCCGTTCGAGTTCTGCGCCCCCGCGCCGGGAGCCACGCGAGACTCGAACCATGACGCCACTCGACCACGCTTCGTCGAAGCCTTCCTACGACCTGCCGCTCGCGGGTGCGCACAATCCGTCGACGTCGGCCCAGGGCACGACGCCGGGCAGCTTCGCGCGGCGCGCCGACCTCGGCGGCCCGCGTGCGTTCTCTTCGCCCGACACGCCGGGCATGCCCGAGCCGAGCGACAAGACCGCGTGGGACTTCAATCCTGCGCCGCGCGATGCGTCCAGTGCCAAGACGCAGCTCGAGTTCGCGCGCCTCGGCGAGATCACACCGCAGATGCGCCGCGTCGCCGAGCGCGAGCCACACCTCACGCCCGAGCTCGTGCGCGACGAGGTCGCCGCCGGTCGCATGGTGATCCCGGCCAACCGCGTGCACCTCGGCTATCGACTCGATCCGATGGCGATCGGCCGCGCGTCGCTCACCAAGATCAACGCGAACCTCGGTGCATCGCCCGTGAGCTCGGGCACCGACGA
>JAGQQW010000183.1 GCA_020426005.1 Planctomycetota bacterium
TGAAGGCGCCGTAGTTGGTCAGGTTGCGCACGCGACCGCTGATGATCGTTCCCGGCGGGTAGTTGTTTTCGACCAACTCCCAGGGGTTGACCTCGGTCTGCTTCATGCCGAGCGAAATCTCCTGCTTCTCCTTGTTGACGTCGAGGACGACCACTTCGACGTTGTCGCCGATGTTGACGACTTCGCGCGGGTCGTTGACGCGACGCGTCCACGACATTTCGGAGATGTGCACGAGACCTTCGACGCCGTCCTCGAGTTTGACGAAGGCGCCGTAGGACATGATGTTGACGACCTCGCCGACGACCTTGGCGCCGACCGGGTACTTGAGGTCGATCTCGGCCCACGGATCGGGCGAGAGCTGCTTGAGACCGAGCGCGACGCGTTCGCGTTCGCGATCGACCTTGAGCACCTTGACCTCGAGCTCTTGGTCGATCTTGACCATCTCGCTCGGGTGGTTGATGCGACCCCAGGTCATGTCCGTGATGTGCAACAGGCCGTCGAGACCACCGAGATCGACGAACGCGCCGAAGTCCGCGATGTTCTTGACGATGCCCTTGCGGGTCTGGCCTTCCTCGATGTCTCCGAGGAGTGCGGCCTTGTCCTTCTCACGCTGCTCTTCGATGAGGCGGCGGCGCGAGACGACGATGTTCATGCGCTCTTCGTCGATCTTGATGATGCGCGCGGTGATTTCCTTGCCGATCCAGTCGCCGACGTCTTCGGTGCGGCGGATGTTGACCTGGCTCGCGGGCAAGAACGCGTTGACGCCGATGTCGACGAGCAGACCGCCCTTGATCTTGCGCGTGCAGAGACCGGAGACCGTGTCGCCCTCCGAGTAGGTCTCGATGATCTTCTCCCAAGAACGGATGCGATCCGCCTTGCGCTTGGAGATGACGACCATGCCTTCGCCGTCGTCGAGCGCTTCGAGGAGCACTTCGACTTCGAGGCCGGGCTGGACGAGTTCGGGATTCTCGAACTCGGTGACGTGCACGAGGCCTTCCGACTTGTAGCCGACGTCGATGAAGACCGTGTCGCCGCTGATGCGGACGACCTTCCCCGGGACGATGGAGTTCGCCTTGATGTCACCGACCGCGTCGGTGAGGAGGGAATCGAGAGAGGAATCAACCTCCTGAAGCATGGCTTCGAGCTCTTGCTCGACCAGGTCTTCGGAGATGGCGAACTCTTTGACGAGTTGTTTACCGTAGGACATGTAGGAACAACGACCGGGAACGGGGAAACCCACGCACGGCACTCCCGTGGCGCGAGTATCGATGGCATGGGGCTCGTGGTCACGAGGTGTGCACCACCGGAAGCCGCCTGCCGGAAAATCGAGGGAAGGAGATTAGCGCGCCGCGGCCCTTTGCGGAACGCCCGTTTGTGCGGTATTTGCGGGCGCCAACTGACCGACCCGCTCGCGGATCCCCTCGGCGCCGATCGAGACCGCCTCTTCCCAAGGGATCGGCTGGCCGAAGAACACACGCAACCGCGCCCAGCGCGGGAACTTGCGCCCCGGCGGCAGGATCTTCCGCGTGCCCTCGATCCAGATCGGTAGCACCGGCACCTGCGCCTTCTTGACCAGCAGGAGGAATCCCCGCTGGAAAGGCTGGAACGTGCCGTCACGGCTCCGATGCCCTTCGGGGAACACGATGATCGGGTTGCCCGCTTCGAGGATCTCGGCGGCGAGCAGCAGACCGCGCCGGTCCGATGCACCCCGCTCGATCGGGTGCGAACCGAGCGCCGCGATCAGTCCACCGAAGAAGCGATTCTCGAACAGCGACGCTCGCGCGAGATAGTGGATCTTGCGCGGAGTCGCGATCCCGGCGGCCGGTGGATCGAAGAAGCTGACGTGATTGGCGACGAGCACGAACGGCCCTGCCTTCGGAACACGATCGCGGTTCGTGTACTTGGCGAAGAAGAACACCCGCGCCGCGCATCGCAGCGAGTTGACGATCAGCCAATAGAGGATGTGGTGATACCACTTCTCGCCATCGTGCACCGGATCGTGGGTCGGCGCTTCCGAGGGCGCGCCCTTCGGAGACGAACTCTCGCGCGGCAGCCCTTCGCGGTCGTCCGTCACTCCGTTCCTTCCTCGGGATCGCGGGTCAGGTCTTCCTCGACGAGGTCGACGATCCACGCGACGGCCTCGTCGATGCCGACTCCGGTCGTGTCGAGATACGTCGCGGCATCCACGCGTCGCAGCGGCGAGTCCGCCCGCGTCGAATCGAGTCGATCGCGCTCTTCGAGATCCCGTTGCACATCGTCGAGCGACGGCAGGTCCGCGTCGGAGCCTCGCTGGAGTTCGATGTCGCCACGTCGACGCCGGGCGCGTTCCCGCGCACTCGCGTCGACGTAGAACTTCCAGCGAGCATCGGGGAACACGACCGAAGTCATGTCCCGTCCTTCGACGACGAGTGGCCCGTGTTCGGCCTGCGCCCGTTGCAGATCGCGCATGCTCCGCCGGACGGACGGGATCGCCGCGACCTCCGAGACGAGGGCTTCGACACGCGCGGCACGCAGGTGCTCGGTCACTTCGGCATCGTCCAGCCACACGCGTCCCGACCCGCCACAGCGCAGATGGATGCGCCCGAGCGCCTCATCGATCGCACGTGCATCGCCGAGCGCGACGTCCTGATCCAAGAACCAGAGCGTCACCGCCCGATACATCGACCCGGTGTCGAGATGGGCCCACCCGAGTCGGAAGGCGACCGCTTTGGCGATCGTGGACTTACCCGCACCCGCCGGGCCGTCGATCGCGACGACATCCAGCAGCGTGCTCGAATCGCTCGCGCTCATTCGCTTCCCCCCTCGTCGCCGAGGCCGTAGTCCTTGATGCGGCGATAGAGCGTGCGCTCCGAGATGCCCATCGTTTGCGCGGCGCGTTGGCGGTTGCCGTGGAACATGTCGAGCGTGACCCGCAGATGCTGGCGCTCGACCTCGGCGGCGTTCTTGCCGGCGAGGAAGCTCCACGGATCGTTGTCGCTGCGCGGCGAAGGGGAGAGCTCGGGCGGAAGGTCGAGCACGGTCAGGATGTTGCCGCGCGCGCGTACGACCATGCTCTCGATGACGTTGCGGAGTTCGCGAACGTTGCCAGGCCAGTCGTAGAGCGAAAAGGCCACGAGAACTTCGCGATCGATGCCGTCGACGTGCTTGTCGTGAAGCGTCGCGAGCTGCTTGCGGAAGTGCTCGGCGAGGAGCGGGATGTCCTGCCGTCGCTCCCGAAGCGGCGGGACGTTGAGCGTGATGACCTTGAGACGGTAGTAGAGGTCTTCGCGGAACTCGCCCGACTCGATGCGCTTTTCGAGATCCTGGTGCGTCGCCGCGAGCACGCGCACGTCGACCGGGATCGAATCGTTGGCGCCGACGGGCACGACCATGCGGTCCTCGAGTACGCGCAAGAGCTTGACCTGCGTCTGCACGGGCATCTCGGCGACTTCGTCGAGGAAGAGCGTCCCGCCCTTCGCGAACTCGAACTTGCCGGCCCGATCCCCCATCGCGCCCGTGAATGCGCCCTTGACGTGCCCGAAGAGCTCCGACTCGATCGTGCCCTCGCTGAGTCCGCCGCAGTTGAGCGCGACGAAGGGGCGATGTCGCCTCGGCGACAACGCGTGGATCGCGCGGGCGACGAGTTCCTTTCCCGTACCGGACTCGCCGCGGATCAAGACCGACGCCTGAGTCGGCGCGACTTGGTTGATGAGCTCGACGAGGCGCACGATCTGCGGCGCACGGCCGATGATCTCCGACAGCCCGGTCACGCGCGAGATGTCTCGCTTGAGCGCGTCGTATTCGATGTTGCGGTCGTGGGTCTCGAGCGCCTTGCGCACCTTCGTGCGCAGCTCGTCGAGGTCCACCGGCTTCTCGAGGTAATAGAGCGCGCCCTCTTCCATCGCGCGGACGGCGACGTCACGGTTCCCGTGTCCGGTCAACATGAGGACGGTCGTCGATGGGTCCTTCTCCTTGACCGCTTCGAGCACTTCGAACCCGTCGTGATCGCGCATCACGAGGTCGGTCAACACGACGCCGAACGGACTGCTCGCGCGCACGCGGTCGAGCCCCTCGGCCCCGGTGTTGGCGACCACGATCTCCATGCCCATCGGCTCGAGAGCCTCGGCACAGGTCTCCGCGTGCGCACGGTCATCGTCGACGATGAGGATCTTGGTCGTCATGCGAATGCCTCAGGCCTCGGTCTCATCGATTGCATCCGGACGTTCATCCGGACGTGCATCGGGACCTGCATCCGGAACCGCGTGCGGCAGCGGTGACCGACTCGGGAGTCGCACGAGGAATCGCGTGCCGACGGATGGCTGGCTTTCGATGCGGATCTCACCGCCGTGATCTTCGACGAAGCGCTTGGTGATCGCGAGGCCGAGTCCGCTCCCGCCCGGCTTGCTCGACCAGTAGGGCTCGTAACAGCGCGCGATCGTCTCTTCGCTCATTCCGGGGCCGTTGTCGGTGACACTCAAGACGTGTACGGAGGGTCCGTCGCCAGCGTCGATCGACGTGCCGACGATGAGTTCGCGTGCGTGATCGACATCGAGCAGCGCCTGTTCGGCGTTGCGCACGAGATTGAGGAGGACCTGATGCACGAGCCGGGGGTCGGCTTCGAGGTCGGCGAGCCCCTCGGTGAGGAGGAGTCGGAGCGCGATGCCCTCCTTCTCGAGCTCGGGCGCGACGAGGTCCGTGACGTTGCGGACGAGTTGGTTGAGCGACACGCTCTCGATCTTGGGCAGCGGAGCCCGCACGTAGGACAAAAAGCCCTCGAGGATGCCGTGCAATCGATCGACTTCGCCACGCACGCGTCGTGTTCGTGTCAAGAAGCGCTTCTCGCGGGCATTGGCCGGTTCCTGAAGCTCTTCTTCCATCAACCGCAGGTTGAGTGCGATCGTCGACAGCGGATTCTTGATTTCGTGCGCGAAGGCCCCGACCAGCCGCGCGAGCCGTTCGAACGGACGCGGGCCGGACGATCCCCCCCCATCCGCGTGCTCCTCCATGCCTTCGTGTTGCTGACCCACCGGATTCGTACCCTTCGGCGCCCGGCCGCTGGTCGCCGGCCGCTGCGCACCGACACGCTATCGAATCCGGCTCGCGCGAAAAAGCACCGTGCCGACGAACAGTTGTGCTCGACTCGCACGAACCGTGCCGCGATGCTCTCGCTCCATGAGTCGTCCCGCGCAACGCCTAGGAGCCGACGATCGCGACGCGAGCATCACCGAATGCTTGTCGCTCCTCGCCCAGGGCGAACTCTTGGCTCTGCCGACCGAGACGGTCTACGGAATCGGAGGTCGCGTCGATCGTCCTGCCGCCGTCGCGATGTTGCAGAAGCTCAAGGGGAAGCGCCCGTTCAGCCTGCACATCGGCAGCGTGGACGACGTCTTCCTGTGGGGCCGCGCAACGCCACAGGCCAAACGCCTCGCGCGCGCCTATTTGCCGGGGCCCCTGACGCTCGTCCTCGAAGCGACCGAACGCGCACGACCGTACGCTGCAGCAGACGGCACGATCGGCATCCGCGTCGTCGCCGAACCGTTCTGCGCAGAACTCCTGCGTCGCTGCGAAGCGCCGCTCTTCCTCAGTAGCGCCAACCAGCCGAATCAACGAGCGGCAACCGACGCCGATGCGGCATTCGAGGCGGTCGGCGAGCTTGCCGCGGCAGTCGTCGACGCGGGTCCGTCGGCGCTTTCGCAAGCTTCGAGCGTCGTGCGTGTCCACTTGGACGGACGCGTCGACGTGTTGCGGGAGGCGGCGCTCGAGCGCGATGCGATCCTCGCCCGCGCGGCGACGCTCGCGCTGTTCGTGTGTTCTGGCAACACCTGCCGCTCGCCGATGGCCGAGGCACTCGCCCGCGAATCGTGGGCATCGAGCCTCGGGATCGCCGCGCCGCAGCTCTCGGAACGCGGCCTCCTCGTCGCGTCCGCCGGAACGAGCGCGATGCCGGGCCTGCCCGCGTCGGATGCCGCCGTCGTCGCGATGGCCGAGGTCGGTCTCGACATCAGTGGACACAGGTCGCGGGTTCTCGAGCCCGCGCTCGCCGCACGCGCCTCGCGCATCTGGTGCATGAGCGAAAATCACCGGGCGCGCGTGCTCGACCTGCTCGCGATGGTCGGCGGTCCGCTCGACGACGACGCGCGAGAACCCGAACTGCTCGCGGGCGAACACGACATCCTCGACCCGTATGGTGGTCCGATCGAGACTTATCGCGCGACGCGAGACGATATCGCGTCCTCGATCCCACGAGACTTCCCGCGTTGATCGTCCATCACGGTGGCGACTTCGTCGTCGTCGACAAGCCGGCTGGGATCTTCGTGCACAAGACGCAGCTCGATGCCACGAAGCCCGACCTCCTGACCAGGCTCTCGAAGCAGTTCGGTCACCCGTTGCACGCAGTCCATCGCCTCGACCGATCGGTATCGGGACTGCTCGTCTTCGCGTTCCACTCGGCAGCAACGAAGCGCCTCCAAGCCGCGATGCAGGATCCGTCCGCGATCAAGGAATACGTGGCGCTCGTGCGTGGCCGCTGCGCGAACGAGTTCGTCTGCAACGAACCACTCAAGGGACCCGACGGCAAGATGCGCGAAGCACGCACCGAGTACCGCTGTCTACGGCGCTTCCCCTGGTGCAGCCTCGTCGCGATTCGCATCCGCACCGGCCGCCGCCATCAGATTCGCAGGCACTGCGATCGCGTGCAGCATCACATCCTCGGCGACACGACCCACGGGAAGAGCCGCCTCAACGCGTTCTATCGCGAGCGCTACGGCCTCGATCGGATCTACCTCCACGCACGGCGGCTATCGCTGCCGAGCGAAGGACTCGATCTCCGTTCCCACCTTCCGCGACGGCTCGCGGAGGTCGCGGTGGCTCTCGATGCCGATGCCCGCAGCCTGCGTGAAGGCGATACGTCAACCGCCTGAAGCGTTCCCTGCCGCCGTGTCGAGTTCGGAAACGACCTCCGCGAGTCGCCGTTCGAGGTGCACGAGGCGACGACGCACCTCCGACATCCTTGCCGTCTCCGCTTGGCCGCGCAGAACCTCCGTCTTGCGACGTGCGGGTGTCCCCCAATAGAGACCCGGCTCGGTGATGTTGCCGATCACGCCGGCCTGCGCACCGATCACGACATCGTCCGCGATGCGCAGGTGCCCTGCCACACCGACCTGGCCGCCGAGCATGCATCGCGCGCCTACGTGCGTGCTTCCGGCCAGACCGACCTGCGCCGCGAGCGCGGTGTGATCGCCGACGACGCAGTTGTGCGCGACCATGACGAGGTTGTCGATCCGCACGCCCTTGCCGATGCGCGTGGGCGAGAGCGTCCCACCGTCGATCGTCGTGTTGGCGCCGATCTCACAGTCGTCCCCGATCACGAGCCCGCCGATCTGCGGAATGCGCACGTAGCGCTCGCCTTCCTTCGCGTTGCCGAAGCCGTCCGAACCGAGCACCGCACCCGAATGCACGCGCACGCGATCACCGATGCGGCAACCACCGTAGATCGTGACACGCGGGTGGAGCACGACGTTGCGTCCGATCCGAGAACCCGCGCCGACGTGCACGCCGTGCATGAGGACGCTTCCACTACCGATGCGACATCCCGCTTCGAGCACGACGTGAGGTCCGATCGACACCGGCTCCTCGATGCGCGCTTCGGGGTGGATGATCGCGGTCGCGTCTCGATGGGGCTCCGTGGCGACCGGAAGCGGATGGAAGACCTGCGCGACCTTCGCATACGCGAGGTACGGATCCTTGACGACGACCCAAGCCTTGTCCTCGACCCCATCGTGCGGCAACCGTCCGACGAGGAGCGCCGGCACGTGCGTCATCAGCGCGAGCGTGGCGGGAATGCTCGCGACCACGAACGCGATACAACCGGCCGCGGTGTCTTCATCGGCATCGAGCGCACACACGCCGCGAATGCGATCGTCGGCATCTCCAACGAGTTCGCCACCGACCAGCTCGGCGACCTCGCGCAAGGTCATCTCCATGAGCGAGGAGTCTAGCAGCGTGCTGAAAAAGTCGGGCACGCTTCGAGTGAGTGATTTCGCCGACTCGGTGGCTCACGAAAACGTAGGCGAATCGTCGATTCGGCGAGGCTTTCGGGAGCTGCCGGGGCGGTGAAGGTGCCCGCTCGGTGCCTGTCTGAGTTTTTCAACACGCTGATACAGCGAAGCGGAGCATGACCGCCGTTCGGGCGGACTGCTATCATCCGGGCTCTCGCTTTCCGAACCATCACAACGAGGTCAAGGAGAACATCGTTGAGCCATCGAATGATCCGCTGCACGTTTCCGGCGATGATCCTCCAGGAACCGCTGCTCTACAATCTCGGTCGGGACTTCCACGTCGTGCCGAATATTCGAGGTGCGGAGATCGGGGACGATCGCGGCTGGATGGACCTCGAACTGGAAGGTGACCAGGGCGAGATCGATCGTGTCGTCGAATACCTGCGCAGCCGCGGTGTCGAGGTCGATGTGCATCATCCGGGCGACAGCGGCACGAGCGTGGCGGGATGATTCGCGTCCGCGAGTCGATCGGGCCCGAGCGCCGCACGCTCGGAGCGAGTTGGCTGGCCGCGGTCCTGCCACTCGGATTCGTACTCGGGAACCCTCCCTCAGCGCCCAACGACCAGGTCGCGCGTGGCACGCGCGCGGCCGTCGTTTCGGCGGAGCCGCACGCGACGGATGCCGGTTTCGCGGTCCTGCGCTCGGGTGGCAACGCCATCGATGCCGCGGTCGCGGTCGCGTTCGCGCTGGCGGTGACGCATCCGCAGGCCGGCAATCTCGGCGGCGGTGGTTTCCTCGTCCTGCATACACGGGATGGCAAGGATCTCGCTCTCGACTTCCGTGAGACCGCGCCGCGCAAAGCGCACCGCGACATGTATCTCGACGCCGATGGGAGGGTCATCCCTCGTGCGAGTACGTACACCTCGCTCGCCGTCGGTACGCCGGGTTCGGTTGCCGGGCTCGCGCGGGCGCACGCGCTCCACGGCTCGAAGGAGTGGGCGGAGCTCTTGGCTCCTGCGATCAAGCTCGCGCGCGATGGCTTCGAGGTCTCACACTTCCTCGCGGGTTCGCTTCGAGCCAAAGTCGCGGTGCTCGCCCAGTGGCCGGCAACCGCTGCGATCTTCCTTCCGGATGGGGAACCATTGGCTGCGGGCACGGTCCTGCGTCAGCCGGATCTCGCGGCGACCCTCGAGAGGATCGCCCAGAAGGGCCCCGAAGGCTTCTACACGGGTGAAACCGCGAAGCTCATCGAAGCGTCCATGGTCGAGCACGAAGGAGTCCTCGATGCCGAGGATCTCGCCGCGTATCGGCCGATCGAGCGGACGCCGCTGCGCGGCTCTTACCGCGGCCATACCGTGTTGTCGATGCCGCCACCGTCTTCGGGTGGCGTCGCGCTGCTTCAGATGCTCAACGTTCTCGAGCGCTACGACGTTGCCGCGATGGGGCAGGGCAGTTCGCTCACGCTCCACCTCGAGATCGAAGCGATGAAGCGAGCCTACGCCGATCGCGCGAAGTGGCTCGGCGATCCGGACTTCTATCCGGTACCGATCGAAGGCCTCGTCGCGAAGGACTACGCCGAAGGGCTCGCGAAGGACATCGACCTCGCGAAGGCGACCGCGATCGTTCAGGCCGGTTCGCCGAAGGGCGCTGAGTTGCGCGAGTCGAAGGAGACCACGCACTTTTCGATCCTCGATGCGGAGGGCAACGCGGTCTCGTGCACGACGACCCTCAACTCGACGTTCGGCAATGGCCAGGTCGTCGCCGGCGCCGGGTTCTTCCTCAACAACGAAATGGACGACTTCTCGGCGAAGCCGGGTGTCCCCAACCAATTCGGTCTCGTGGGGGCCGAAGCCAACGCGATTCACCCGGGCAAGCGCATGCTCAGCTCGATGACCCCGACGATCGTGCTCGATGCCGACGGCAAAAGGCCGTGGCTCGTGCTCGGCAGCCCGGGTGGTGGCCGCATCATCAACACCGTGTTCCAGGTGCTGACCAACGTCGCCGATCATCGATTGCCGCTGCAGGACGCGGTCGCTGCGCCACGCATCCATCAGCAGTGGCTTCCGCGCCAGGTCTATTGGGAGCGACTCGCGTTGCCGCGTGACGTACGAGAGGCGCTCGAAGGGCGTGGCCATGGGTTCCGTGCAGAACCCACGACCATCGGTCGCTGCCAGGCGATCCTCTGGAATGCGGACGGGACGATCGATGCCGTGTCCGATCCGCGCAGCGGCGGCAGCGCTCGAGCGTTCTGAGCGCTCCGCCCCGGGCGACTACTTGCCGTCGCCGCCGTCCGCGTTCTTCTTCTCGTTCTCAGCGAGGCGCTTGCGGCGATCGGCGAGCCAGTTCTTCCAGCCCTCTTCCGTGCCGCCACCGAGACGCTTGTTCCAGAAGTCCTGCATCAGGCGAACGCACTTCGCGTTCCAGTAGGCATCCTCGGGCTTGACGTCTTCACCGAACTGCGTGACGCGGAACGGGAAGTTCTGGCCTTCGAGCATCTCCTCGAGGGCCTTGTGCACCGAAAAGGCGACTTGAGCCTGATCCTTGTCGGTGTAGTCGATCATGCGCAGGGAGTTGGCGAGCGCTGCGAAGGCGACGCGCGGATTGTCCTTGAGCTTGCGCAGGGCGCGCTGGCCCTGAATCCCTTCGTCCTCGACTGCGGTCTTCGCGAGCTGCGCGTATTCCTGTGCGAGAGCTGCGTCGACATCGGCCGGAAACTCGAGATCGGACAACTCGGTGCGCGCGTCGAAGGGCGTGACGATGATCTTGCGCTCGGACTTGCTGCTGTCCTTGGCGGCGTCATCCTTCGTGGCGCCGTCTTTGGCGTCCGCGGTCTTCGAGCCCTCGTCCGTTGCCGCGGCGTTCTTGGCGTCCGCGTCCTTCGTGGTGTCGGTCTTTGCGGCGTCGTTCTTTGCGGCGGCTTCTTTCGTGTCCGTCGCGTCGCCTTTCTTCGCAACCGCGTCCTCGGTTGCCTTCGCACCGTCGTCCGTCGCGTTCGCTGGCGCGGTATCGCCCGACTTGCCGGCTTCGTCCGTCTTCGCGATGGCGGTGTCCGGAGTCTTCGGCTGTTCTTTCTCGCCAGACATCAAGAACCACGCACCGATTCCGAGCACCGCGACGCCGAGCCCGATTCCGACGATGAGCGGAGTCTTGCTCTTCGGCTCGTCCTCTTGCGCTCCGCGGCGTGCGCGACCGCCCGCGGCGGCGCGACCACCGCCCGCACGTGCGCCGGCGCGACTGCCAGCGCGACCACCTGCACGGCTGCTCCGTGCGCTTGCGGGTGCTTCGTCTTCACCGCCCGTGTCCGCGCTTGCACGCCGCGTGGCACCGGCACGTGCTTTCGAAGCACCGGCACGCCCGGACGACGTACGCGCACGACCGCTCGCTGCCGAAGTTCCACCGCTCCGCGCCGCT
>JAGQQW010000184.1 GCA_020426005.1 Planctomycetota bacterium
AGACTGAAGAACGAAGCCGGAGCGAACTCGATGCGCATGTTCGACACACCATCGGCCCCCACGCGCTTTGCTTCGGACACGATCTGCTCCATGCAGTGGTCGAAACTCGCACGCACCATCGGCAGGTACCCGAAGAGATAGAAGCCGCTGCGATGGGCGGACAAGAACGCGAGACTCCGGGCTCCAGTCGGCGCATCGTTCTCGGTGAAGACGAGGCCGGTCCGGTCTTGCACCTCGGCGAGGTCGACGGTCTCGATCGTCGAGCACGCGCCGAGCGTTGCCAGAACGCCAGCGAAGAGGAAGAGACGGGGTCGCAACGAAGCCATATCTTCAGATCGATCACGACTGGCGATCGACTGAACCCGGTTCGAGATCCCGGGCGGCTACTTCTTGGCTTTTTTGTGCCCGTCGCGTTCGTAGGCCTCGAGCGCTTCGTCGACCTCGCGCACGCCTGCGGACTTGCGCGCCTTTTCGATCTGCTTGTCCGCAGAACTCTGACGCCCCGCGGCGCGGTATTCGATGGCCTTGTCGATGGCTTGCATCGCGGTGTTCGCTTGACGCCAGACGGTGAGGCGGCGCACCGCCGCGCGCGCGGACTTCGCGGCCTTCACGAGTTCGGCGTCGTCAGCGAACACTCGCTGCAACTCATCGAGCATGCGCTCCGTGCGCACTGGATAGGAGCGGCTGACCTCCCCGTACTCGGTGACGAGCTTCCGTGCCGCGGCTTCGTGCTCGCTGAGCAGTCGCTTGGCATCCGCGATCACTGGATGCATCGCGGCCGGGTGGCTCGCGAGCTTGCGCAGAACTGCGAACGCGGCCTCGAGGCGATGGCGATCGAGATCGGCTCGCGCCCGCTCGAGTTCTTCACTGGCGGATACGAGCTCTTCGAGACGACGATTCGTCACCAGCTTGTCGAGCGGCTCGTCGAGATAGGTCGGTGTGCCGGGCTTCCACCCTTCGCCACTCTTGACACCGAGATCGCCCTCGTAGGTCACGTGCGTATCGACGTCGATGACGACCGCACGCGGCAACCCGAAGCCGCCCCGCTTGATCCCGTACGCACGAAACAGCGCACCGCCCTCGTCCACGACCGCGCGGAATCCCTCCGGCGTTTTCCCGATCAGGCGTTCGAGTGAGCCACCATCGATTCGGTCGCCCGCAACGAGCACGACGCGAACACCTTTCGGCACGTACGTCGAGGCGAGGTGTTTCGCGAAGTCGAGGGTCGGCATCACCTTCTCCTGTGCACGCGACCAGAACACCAACACGGATACGCGACCCGGATCCGTCACGTCGATCGCATCCCCGCGAACCACGCGCGCAGTCGTGAGCGCTGGAGGCGTGAAGCCCGCGAAGCTGAAGCCGGTTCGCATCGAGCTGTCGCTCGTGACCTTCTTCATCAAGATCTCGCGTTCGATGCGCGCCGACATGTCGAGCGGGTCGCGCGTCCTCAGGCGCAGCTTGCGGTACCGCGTCGATCCCTCGCCGGTCACGAGACCGAAAGCCCCCCGCAACACGGCCTCACTCGGAAACTCGTAGGCACGCACCCACTTGCCGTCGAACCAGAAGTCGAGCATCCGCCCCGCAACGTCGATCCGCAGCGTGTGCCAACCCTTGGATAGCGGAACTTGTCGATGATCGAGCACTTCCCAACTCGCGCCATGACTTGCGGCGAGATCGAGGAATCCCTTGGGATGCAGAAGCACCGCGAGGAAGTCGTTGGCGTCTTTTCGACCGAAGCAGATCCCTGCCAGCTCGACGTCTCCCGGCACGATCTCGACTTCGGTCTCGAAGCTGTAGTCGGATTCGAAGGCGACATCCGCGGTGAGAGCATTCGTGACGAACTGGCCAGGTCCGAGATTCCGATCCTTCGGCTTGGGGACATGCGCTCGGATCTCGTTGCCGTAGGCCGAGTACTCTCCGTTGGTCTCGACCGACCAGCCATCGAGCGAGCTCTCGTCGTACGCGTACTGCCATCGCACGAGTGACTTGCCGCTCTCCATCGCCAACTCGCGGTAGAGCGCTGCGGCATCATCCGACGGGAACTGCGAGCCCAAGCGTTGGGCGATCGTCATCGCCATCATCGGCATGCCTGCTTCGCGATACGCGCGAGCGAGTTCGAGCGCTTTCTCGGTGATGTCTTTTTCGAGGCGATCGAGGCGTGACGTCAGCGGGTCGAGCCGCTCCACCTTTTTGCGTGCTTCGGCATAACGTTCGTCCTTCGTCTTGCTCGACTGCTCGAGTTCGTGCGCGAACTCAGCGTAAAGAGCCGCGGCGCGATCCGTGTTCTTGCGTTTCTCGCACAGTTTCGCGAGACGCCATGCGACTTCGGGATCGGAGGGTTGCGAAAGGTAGGCATCCTCCAGAGCCTCCATCGCTCCGTCCTCGTCCTTGGACGCGAGCAGAAGATCGGCGAGTTCGACGAGCGATTTCGCATGCTCGGCTTTCCCCCGTTGGAACTCCCGAAGCTCGAGGAGCCACTCTTTCCAGATCGCATCGACCTCGTCGATCTTGCGAACCGGCGATCCCTTGACGCCGAGCACGACGGATTCGAAGTGCGCGACCATGTCCTGAGGCTGCTTGCCCTTGAAGCTCGTGTAGAACTCTTGCAGGGCATCGCGCCACACGAGTTTTCCGCGCTCGTCGCGGTAGTTGTGCAAGAAGTAGACGAGCCCCCACGTCGGCGCATACCACGGCGGACCCCAGCGGTACTGCGACTCGACGATCATGCGAATCGTCGGCGCCTTCTCGGGGCTTCCCGTTCCGTCGGGCTGAATGCCTTCGGTCGGGCTCGCCATCCACCCTCGCTCGAGCCGCGTCGCGAGCGGGAACAGCCGGTGTGCGGGCACACGATTCCAGCGAACCGTGCCGTTGGAGAGGATCTCACAGCCTTCGAAGAAACTCGCGAACGCCTCGTTGAGCCAGCCGGGGCAACGCGGCGACGTCATCGAAACGAAGTGGTGCGCCGCCTCGTGGAACAAGGTGCCGTACATCTGACGAATCGAGTCGTTACCCGACACGCCGCCGACGTAGGTCTCGACGGCATCGCCGATGAAGTGCCCAGCCGACCACTCGACGGGATTCCGGCCGAGTTTCAGGTACTCGTCACGGCTCTTGAAGATGCGGATCTCGATCTTCGCGATCTTGCCGCCGTCTTCCTTGAACCGAAAGAATCGCCGATAGAACCGATTGACGTTCTCCATCGCGATCGCCGCGGTCTCGAGCACGCGAAAGCCGGCGTTCGTCCGATAGCGATAGTTGTCGGACTCCTTGGTCCACGCCACCTTCCAATCGACGTGTTTCGCATCGTTCTCGGCGATCCACACCGACGACTTTCCAAAGTCGGGGTCGCCACCGGCGTAGACGTCCGCGACGGCAACGTCGGGCCCACCGGTCTTGCGTACGCGTTCGACGCCATCGCCGGATCGATCGTCGAAAGGCGCGAGCGCACGAGCACGACCGAACAGCGCCAGCGCCGCGTGGAAGCGCTCCTTCTTCTCCTGGTCCTTCGCGAGATCGAGAAGTGCGCGCAACCACTCCGCCTCCAGAGCTTCCTGACGTTTCGCATTCTGGTCGAGATCGAACAGCTCGGCACGGGCGCGGTTCGCGATCGCTTTGGTGTCTTTGGACCTGGACGCGATATCCACGACGCGATGCAGGTACCAAACCGCGGCGTCCATGTCGTTCGCAGCATGCGCGACGCGAGCAGCGACCTCGTTGGCCTCGATACAGAGCGCATCGCGATCGAGTGCCTGCTCGATCGCGGCCTGCGCCGCAGCGAGGTCCTTCCCGGCGAGCTTGTCCTTCGCCGCGGCAACGTACATCGCGATATTGGGGTTCTGTGCGACGACGCCTCGCAGAGGCGCGATCGCGAAGACCGCGCACAACGCTACGAAACAGCAGATTCTCGATGCGACTTGAAAACCCATCGCGGGCATTCTTGCACACGAGCCGCGTTCCATGCAGCTGCGTCAAAAATCCAGATCGCTCTCCACGAACGGCCGAATCGGCTCGGAGTGCAGGATCGCTCGCAAGGCCGCATTCATGGTTGCTACATCGTTGTCGAAATCGCCGTGATGATTCGCGCGCGTTCGACTCGGATCGTGCTTCGGGTCGTACTGCCCGACACGGTCCTCGATGCCCTCGAGCGGAACTTCGCTCGCGTACTTCTCCATTCCGAGCAGCGGCACGACACGACCTTTCTGCTGGTACGCCCGCGACACGAGGTACAGGAGTGATTTCCGGTAGATCGTCCCGACATTGTCGTCGAGTTCGCGACGGTCATCGAGCCGGTACAACTCCATCGAGCGAACCCTGCCGTCGACCAGCGCGGGCCTGATGTGCGACGCGAAGAGATCGATCGTGCACGCGGGTGCAAACAAGATGAGTTGGCCGAATCGGAGCACTTCGTGACGCGCAGCCCGTGCGAGCAGATTCGAAAACCAGATCGAGCCTGCACTGTGCCCGATCAGGTGGACTTGCGGTCGCTTGGCAGCGGGTAGGCGCTCGAGTTCGGCAGCGAGCAGTTCGATCGTCGTCGTGCCGGCGCGGCCGTCGTCGAATGCAAGCCGTGCGTCTTCGACCATCTCGCCCCACAGCGCACGTCCCGCCCAACCGGTCGCGGTCTCGAGGCATCGATCCCACCAGTCGCTGAATCCACCGGCGCGGCGCTCGGCTTCGGCTCGTCGACCGAACAACACGTCACGCAGCTCCTCGAGAAAACCTGTTTCCCAGAGGAAGTGGATGGCTCGGATGCGGTTGGCCTCGAAGACGGGCTGCATAGCGCGAACGCGACGTGCGGCGGCTTTGAGGCTGTTGAGCCCGCCGTGGGCGTAGAGCGCGATGTGCTGGGGCCGCTGCGTGCTCGAACCCCGCAACGCAGCACGTATCGACTCGTGCACGCTCGCGGCGGACGACGGATAATCGCCTCGATCCTCGAACTCACCGTCGTCGATGTGCACGTAGCAGTCGCGGATCTCGATCTGTGCCGGCGCCTTGACGGCCGGTTCGGTGCCCGCGTTCCCTTCGCGCAGCCATCCGGTCGCGAGTGCGTCGAGACTATCGAGCGGTCGTGCGTGCCGAGCGACCCAGAGATCCCACACGTTGTGATCGAAGTCGGCATACGACCAGATCGCGAGGCCAGGGAAGCGCTCTTTGCGATGGACGAGGCCTCCCCAATCCTTCCCCCAAGAGTTCTGCACGATGAAGCCGTCACTCGTGTAGCCGACGATCGCGAAGGCGTGCCCCGAGGCATCGATGTCCCCCGCACCATCCTCCACGAGACTACCGTTCCATCGGATGCGCCCGTTTTTCGGCTCGTCCCAACCATCGTGCACGCGCGCAGAACAGAAGATCGCGCCAGTCTCGCCGAGCGCCGCGTGCACGTCCGACCGTCGCGGGAGGATGCGATAATACGCACCGAGGGGACACTCGAGAGCTGCCTCGGCGCGCGCGCGCGTCAGGTGACCGGCACTGGTCCTCGAGTACTCCCACAGAGCCTCGGTGCAGACGCCGTTCTTGTGCCAACCCTTCATCGTCGCGCGCGCCGTCGAGCCTTCGTAGTCGATGCCAGGCCAGCGATCGTGGCGCTTCGCCATTTCGTAGAGCATGCGCGCGCTGACGACGCGCTTCCCACGAAGACCACCGACATAGTCGATCACCGCAGCAAGCCCGAAGCCCGTGCACGCTCCTTCATCACCCTGATCTCGAATGTGCAGCGCGCTTCGCTTGGGCCACAACGTGACCCGAGGCTTGGCGAGCGATGGCCTGTAGATCAGGTCGCGGAAGTCGAGAGAATCGCGCTCGGTCGTCGGAACTGCCATGACGTCGTGCTCATTTCGGAGGTTCGACTTCGATCCGAATCGGACAGTGATCCGAACCGTAGACGGCATGCTCGATCATCGTCGAGCGAACAGCACTCCAGTATTCCTCATCGCACACGAAGTAGTCGATCCGCCAACCGATGTTGCGCTCGCGTGCGCGCGTGCGCATCGCCCACCACGTGTAGATGTCGCGCGCGTCCGGATTGTGGCGGCGCCACGTGTCGACGAATCCACGCTCGAGAAACTGCCCGAACCACTCGCGCTCTTCGGGTAGGAAACCGGCGTTCTTGACGTTGTCCTTCGGCCTTGCGAGATCGATTTCGTGATGAGCGACGTTGAAATCGCCGCCGATCAGCACGTGGCGTCCGCGCTCTCGCAGACCGATCACGAAACGCTCGAGCGCTCGGTCGAACGCGAGCTTGTAGTCGAGGCGCTTCCCACCGTCTTGGCTGTTGGGGAAATACGTGGACAACACCACGAGGTCGGCGAAGCGCGCTCCGACGACGCGCCCCTCCGAGTCGAACGCCTCGTCGCCGATTCCGTCGATCCACTCGTCCGGTTCGTAGCGCGACCAGATCCCGGTGCCCGAGTAGCCCTTCTTGACCGCGGAGCGATAGCGGGCGAACCAATGCTCGGGCTTCTCGAGCTCGATTGGCAGCGACGATGCGTGCGCCTTGGTCTCCTGCAACAAGAACACATCGGGGTCCGCCTTGGCGAGCCACGCTTCGAACTCGTCTTTCTTGGCGATGGCACGTAGGCCGTTGACGTTCCACGAGGCGATGATCATGGAGGAACCATGCCAGCCGATGACATGGGGTCAAGCGCGTGCCCTTGGACCGTGTCATGATTCAAGATCGCCACCCTGGCGCATGCACAACATGTGGGAACGAATCAAGACGATCGTCGGTGAGATCTCCGAACTTCCACCTTCGGATCGGGAGGCTGCCCTGGTCGAGCGCTGCGGCGACGACGCTCGCTTGTTGAGCGAGGCGCGAGCTCTCCTCGCGGCGTTCGACGATGCCGGCGACTTTCTCGAAGAACCTGCCATCGCCGACTCGGCGATCTACACCAGAACGAACGCGTGGCGTGACGAGCAAAAACGCTCGAGTTCGCGAAGCGACGGCTCGACGTGGGTCGGAAGGCGCATCGCTTCGTACGTGATCGAGAACGAAATCGCCGAGGGCGGCATGGGCTCGGTCTATCGAGCAACGCACGACCGAACAGGGCAGGTGGTCGCGCTCAAGGTCCTCAGGCAAACGGTCGGTGGCGACGAATGGCGTGCGCGTTTCGAACATGAGGTCCGGGTGCTCGGCAAACTCCGACATCCCGCGATCGCGCAGATCCACGACGCCGGGGTGACGACGCTCGAAGACTGCAATGCATCGGTTCCGTATTTCGTGATGGAGTTCGTCGATGGGCGCTCGATGACCGACCACGCGCGTCAAGCGAATCTCGGCACGAAGGAGCGTCTCGAACTCGTCCGGCGCGTTTGCGAGGGAGTCCAGTACGCGCATCAACGCGGCATCATTCATCGTGACCTGAAACCAGAGAACATCCTCGTCACCGAAGTCGGCCACGCGAAGGTCGTCGACTTCGGGATCGCCCGCGTCGAGCGATCGGAAGACGATCACACGACACAGATGACGCGTGCAGGACAGATCCTCGGAACGCTCTCCTACATGAGTCCGGAACAACTCTCCGGTGATCCCGATTTGATCGACGCTCGCAGTGACGTCTATGCCCTCGGCGTCATTCTCTTCGAGTTACTCGCTGGCCAAAAGCCGATCGACATCGCCGGGCTCCCACTCGCGAACGCGATTCGCAAAGTACAAGAAGCCGAGCCCCGCCGCCTCTCTACGGCCAATCGCAAATACGCAGGCGACCTCGAGACCATCGTCTCCACCGCTCTCGACAAGGAACCGTCCCGGCGATACGCGTCGGTATCCGAGTTCTCTGCGGACATCGGTCGGTATCTGAACAACGAACCGATTGCGGCTCGACCCGCGACCGCGATCTATCAACTCAAGAAGTTCGCACGGCGCCATCGAGGGTTCGTGGCGGGGATCGCATTCGCGTTCGCAGCATTGGCGGTCGGTCTCGTCACGACCTTCGTCTTCATGCTCGAGGCCAAGTCCCAAGAACGGCTCGCTCGCGTTGCCGAACGAGATTCGGCGGACTTCGCGATCTTCCTCGAACGCATGTTCGAATCCGCTGACGTCGAGCAGGCAGGCAAGGCGATGACCGTCCTCGAGCTACTCGACAGCAACGCCATCCGAGTCGACACCGCCTTCGCAGACAAACCCCGACTTCGCGCGAGACTGTTCTCGGCGATCGGTTGGGACTACTTCTCGCTCGGCGCCTACGCGAAGGCTCTGACCTACCAAGAAAAAGCGCGTCACCTCTATGCCGAAGCGAACGGCGAAACGAGTGTCGAGGCGATCGCAGAAGCCAACCGAAGGAACAACACACTCATCTGGATGGATCGCTTGGACGAGGCGGATCCATCGACTCAGGAGAATCTCGAGCGCGCCGAAAAGTCACTTGGCTCGACACACGAAGAGACGTTCGTCGCAAAGAGAATGCGCGCTGACTTCTTGGTGGCTCGCAATCGCATCGATGAGGCGGAGAAGGCCTACGACAGTTTGCGTACGACTCTGGACACACCCGAATACCGTAGGTCGAAGGTGCGTCTCGGCGTGCTGAACTCGCTCGCGATGATCTACTCCGATCGCGGCGACCTGAGGGAGGCGATCGCGCTCTACGACGAGATCATCCGCATCTACACGGAGCAGTACGGGCCGCGCCACAGCAAGACCCTCGTCATCTCGATCAATCGCGCACGTGCGCTCGCGGACATCGACCGTCTGGACGAAGCAAAAGCGAGCTTCGAGAACTTACTCGCGATCGCGACCGAAGTCTGGGGCGACGATCACCCGCGCATGCAGGATCTCCAGCGCAACTACGCGTCGTTCCTCCAGAACATCGGCGAGTACGAGAAATCCTACGAGATCAACAAGGCGACCTATCTGCACGCGCAGCGCGCCAAAGGGAAGACCCACGTCGACACGTTGATCGCTTGGAACAACCTCTGCATCGACCTGATCAAGCTGGGCCGCTCGGACGAAGCCGTCGAGGAGGCCCGCGAACTCGCTCAGCTCACCAAGCAATCGCGTGGCCCTCGGGACGCGCTCACGGCGCAGGCAATGGATACGTATGCGAATGCGTTGATGAGTTCCGCAGAAAAACTGGAAGGCGCAGCTCGTACCAAACGACAGCGCCTTGCCAAAGAGACGATGGAAGAGGCGATGGCGATCCAAGAGTCGATCCTCGGCGCCGACAATCCGCGCGTCCTGATTCAGAGGAACAACCTCGCACGCACGCTTCAAACGATGGGGTTCGTCGACGAAGCCGTGACTCAATTCGCAGCCGTCGTCCAAGCATGGATCGAACGGCATCCCGACGCAAAATCGGTGCAGCGGGTCTTGCGTTGGAACTACGCGCGCGCGCTCGACGCTGCAGGCGACGTTCCGGGCACCGAGCGCGAGCTACGTGCGGCGCTCGCGCTTCCCGAGCATGCGAGCGCGACGGACGCACGGCTGCGCGAGTATTTCGCGGAGTTCCTCGAGAAGCACGGTAGGCCCGAGGAAGCTGCAAACTACCGCTGAAGGGCTGCCAGTGATGTGTCGGCAACGAGATAGCCGAGCGGGGCATCGAGGAACTCCTTGACCCGCGCGGGCGCGTGCAGTCGCAGGAAGTTCTTGATCCCCTCTTCGCCGCCCCAGTCACTCGCCGAGGACTCGAACAGGTCGTTGACGAACACCTGGCGCTCACGAATCTGCGCGCCGTACTGGCTCGCGAGGAACGACTGCGTGACCGCGTCCAAATCCGATTCGAGAGTGTGTGGCTCGTACGCGCGATCGCGCAGCGGCGGCGAAGAACGCATCGCGCGGTGAAGTGCGAAGTGAATCCGAGAATCCTTGAGCGCTCGACCGAACGCAGCAAGCTGGTCGAGACTCATCTCGCGACCGGCGAACGTCAGCGCCGGCTTCGCGAAGAGCACCGCGCCGATCGCGGCTCGCTCTCCATCGAGAACATCTTCGAGAACGTCGTCGAGCACGATGCGCAACAGAGCAGCGTTGTGTGCGTTGATCACGAGTGTGAGTCTTGCAACGGCATCGACGGACTCGACGTCGAAAGCCGCGATTGCGGCAAGCAGATCGTCCACGACCTTGCGTTGCTTGCGCACGACGGCGTAGTCGACCCCACCGGGCTGGACCGCATCTCGTAGCATGGCGTCGAATGCCGTCAGCGAAGGGAGCTTCTTGCGCGCTTCGAGCGCTGCCGCGGCCCCCGCGTTGCCATGCATGGACAGAGCGCTCTTCGAACCATGCGGGTCCTGCGATGTCTCGAGAGTCTCCGACTTCGAACAACTCGCGAGACAGGCGACGAGCACGATCGAACGCACGATCGCGGCGCGAGAAACCAGGCGGTATCCATGCATCGCTCCATCGTAGAGCACTGCGTACTGCGCGAACGAGCTTGCATGCGGTATAGCGGCCTCATGAACAGCAACGATCCACGACTTCTCGGCATCGAGCGCCTGCTCGCGACGGTCGATCGACTTCGCGCTCCGGACGGATGCCCCTGGGATCGAGAGCAGACCCTCAGATCCATGGCGCCGTGCGTACTCGAGGAGGCCTACGAGCTCGTCGACACGCTCGAAGGATCCCTCGAAGGATCCAACGACGACGAGATCCGCGGCGAACTCGGGGACCTCTTGATGAACTGCGTCCTTCTCGGACGCATCGCGGAGGACGAGGGTCGATTCTCCATCGGGGATGTCGCGACGACGGTCAACGACAAGCTGATTCGCCGGCACCCGCACGTCTTCGGGGACGCCGAGGCCAAGACCGGAGACGAGGCGCTGCGCCAATGGGCGGCGATGAAGGCCGCCGAACGGAAGGACGCACCGGACGCTCGCGAGCGTTCGGCGCTCGCCGGAGTGCCGCGTGCGTTGCCCGGTTTGCTGCGAGCCCTTCGCGTCGGCGAGAAGGCCGCTCGCGTCGGCTTCGATTGGCCCGACGACACCGGACCGGTGGCCAAGATCGACGAGGAATGGGGAGAACTCCGGGCGGAACTCGAGCACGAGCCACGGAACGACGAGCGGATCCGGGATGAGCTGGGGGACCTGCTCTTTGCGGTCGTCAACCTCGCAAGGCACCTCGGTACCGACCCCGAAACCGCGCTGCGGTCGACGATCGATCGGTTCTCGGAGCGGTTCCGGGCGGTCGAACGCGAACTCGGCCCGCGCCTCGGCGAAGCGTCGCTCGACGAAATGGAAGCCGCGTGGCAGCGCGCGAAGCGCGAGCACTGACGGAATTCCGACGGTTTTCCGACGGTCCGCCGTCGGGATGTCGACGGATCCCCGTCGACTCTCGGGCGTGGTCGCCACGGGTCGCAGCCCGGAGCTGCGGAGGCGAGGTGGCAACTCGGCCATAAGCGCATGACTCAAAGGAGCTTACGGAACCAATGTCGAAGTTCTCGACAAATGCGGCTCCGA
>JAGQQW010000185.1 GCA_020426005.1 Planctomycetota bacterium
AACCAGAGTCGCGGACCGGCGCCGATGTCGGCAACGGTCATTCCGGTGACGGTCCCGCCAACGCCTCGCCCCGGCAGTACCGCCACCCGCTGCGTCCCCGCCGTCGTCCCGTCCGTCTTCCAGAGCTCCGACCGATAGTCGTCGACGCGAGCGACGAAGTACGCCGCCCCGCTCATCGTCGCGAACTCGCTGGGATACGAGCTCCACACTGCCGAAGTCGTTTCGAGATCCAGAACGGTCGCGCACGACTGAGCAGGCGCGATGGGCGCGAGAGACCCGAGCGCGAGGAGGCAAGCGCCGAGAGTGGCAGTCAAGATCGAGAGACTCATGAATCGATGCCGTGGAGTATTTGATTTCCAGGGCAGCCGCGGTCGACCCATCGAGTTCGCTCGCTCGGGCAGGGCTGCCAGAACCAGGGGCCCGGTTCGCACGCGTTCTCGTCGCTCAATCTTGTAAAAACAGCGCCACAGCAGATTTCACGAAGCACGTGGGCGTGAAGGGACCGCATCGTGACCGAACTCTCCATCGCACAGGCCCGACGACTCGCGATCGCGGCTCAGGGGCTCGACAAATCCAAGCGTTCGATTCGCATCGACGGACGCCACCTGCGGAGGGCGATGGACAAGCTCGAGCTGCTCCAGCTCGATTCGGTCTCGGCCGTCGTGCGCAGTCACTACATGCCGCACTTCTCGCGTCTTGGCACCTACGACATGGAGAAACTCGACCGGCTCGCGTACCGCGACGGCAGTTGGTTCGAGGCGTGGTCGCACGAAGCCTCGCTCCTTCCGGTCGACTCCGAACCGCTCCTGCGTTGGCACAAGGCCCGCTGCCAGAGAGGCGCGACATGGCAGGGTCTCGTCTCGTTCGCGAAGCGCGAAGACGCCTACATCCGGAGCGTGCTGAGTGAGGTCGAGGCACGCGGCCCACTCCGATCCGGGGAACTCACCGAACCCCGTCGTCGCAAGGGCACTTGGTGGGATTCGAGGTCGATGGGCACGCTCGCTCTCGACTGGCTGTATCGCATCGGCGCACTCGCAGTTCGACGGGATTCCAACTTCGGTCGCACCTATGACCTCTACGAGCGGGTGATCCCGGAGCACGTCCGCACGCGCGCGACGCCGCACGAAACCGAAGCGCTCGAGGAGCTGCTCGTGCGCTCCGCGCGCGCGCTCGGCGTCGGCTTCGCCGAGGATCTCGTCGACTACTTCCGGCTCCCCAAGGTCGACGCCAAGAAGCTCCTCGATGGACTCGTCGAGGACGGTCGCCTGATCGCGACGACGATCGAAGGCCACCGCAAACCCGCGTTCCGGCACCCGGAAGCGCGATTGCCGCGACGCGTCGATGGTTCGGCCTTGCTGTCCCCCTTCGACCCGATGGTTTGGAATCGCACGCGCACCGAGCGCTTGTTCGACTTCCACTACCGCATCGAGATCTACGTACCCGAACCCAAGCGGCAATACGGTTACTACGTCTATCCGTTCCTGCTCGGTGAAGAGCTCGTCGCGCGCTTCGACCTCCTGAGCAGCCGGCGCGATCGTGTCCTCGATGTGAAGGGGTCGTACGCCGAGCTGGGTGTCGACCGCGTACTGGTTGCGGAGCGCGCCCACACCGAACTCCTCCGACTCGCGGAATTCGTCGGCGCGAGCGAACTGCGTATCGGACCCAAAGGCAACCTTGCGAGAAGCCTGCGCGAGATCGCGAAGGGTAGCGAGTGACTTCCTAAGCAACTCCGACCGGCGCGAACAATGCCGTTACTCGCGATCTTCGCGCCTTCTATCCTCCTCATGTCGTGCTCGCCGTGCATTGCGAACACGATCTTGCGCCGACTGATCGAGAGAGCGCAGGATTCGAGAGAGGAGACGGGTGACGCAGCCTCGGCGGCGTCACCCACTTTTTTTGGTCGATGCCATGGCACCGCGCGCCTTGCAACGCGCGACGAGATTGTCGAGGATCAGAGAGCCCTGTTCGTGGACGCCTGCGACCCGCCAGATCCGCGAAGCGATCGACCGGCACACCGCAACGATGCTCCTTCGAATCCCGTTCTTCCTGCTCGCGTCGCTCGCGTTCACCTTCGCGTCCGGCGACGGGTCGTCTCAGGACCGAGGCTCCACCCGAGTGCGGATTCGAGGCGAAGCTCGCACCCTTGCGAGCAGTGCATGGCAAGGAGCGACGGTCGTCGTGCGCAGCGAGCCGGAGTTCGACATTCCCGAGGCTGGCGTTCGTGACGTGCAGACTGCGACGACGGATGCGGATGGTCGCTTCGCAGCCTCCCTGCTGCGCGGCCGCAGTTACACGGCATTCGCGTACGAGGAACAGGCGGACGGCGTCGTGCGCCGGAGCCGGCTCGTGCGCGACCTCGTCGCCGGCTCGACGCCGATCTTCGTCGAGAGCCACGAACCAGCGCTGCGCGTGACGGTTCACTTGCACGGTTTGGACGCGTGGCGGGACGTCGGCGAGTTCGCGGCGCTTCTCGTGGACGAAGCCGGCAACCGAATCCCGGTGCCAATCGATGCGCCGCCCGACTCGACGTCCAAGCATCCTTCCGCGATGCGATTGCCGATCGTCGCGGGAGACCGAGCGCGCATCTACTGCTGGTGTGGCACGACGCCGATCCTCGTGCATGCGCTTGATATTCTCGCACAGCCGCGAGGACGAGGCTGCAAGGCGCTGCGTGCAGAGTTCGAACGCTTGGCGCCCGAAGATCTCGCACCCGGCATCGCCGAACCGTCCGCGGCAACGCTCCTCGATCCGACGATCGAACACGCATTCATCGGCAAGCCCGCACACCTGTCGATCCGTGTCTTCGGATCGGATGGCCCGATCGAAAAAGCGACGATCGAGTTCGTCGAGAGTGAGCATGGGTTCACGAGCTTGCAAGGGCAGACGAACCAGGACGGGCGCGCGGAGCTCCTCGTGCCGCATCCCGTGGATGAGGTCGGTCGCCCCGAGCACTCCCGGACGCTCGACGTCCAGGTACTCGCGCCCGGACACCAGCTCGCACCCCGACGTATCGAAGTCGCGAACTGGGTCACCGAGGGTCCACCACGAGACGACTATGAGATCCGCCTCGACCGGGGCATCGAAGCGCGGGTTCGCGTTCTCGGATTCGATCAGGAGCCGGAGAAGAACGCTCCCGTGCTCGTACTCATGAGCCACATGATCGCGCGGTCCCGTCAGCGAGAAGTCTCGAATCGCTTGGTCTTGCTCCGCACCGACGACGCCGGCGTCATCCGCCTCGACGGACTCGGCGATCGGACGCTGGTCACCAACATCGCGGTTCTCGAGCGCAGTGAAGTCGACACGGCGACGCTACTTCGCATCGCGCTCGACATCGACTGCCCCGCGCTTTCGACCAAGAAGGAACTCGCCTTGGCGCCGCGTCTCGGTTCGATGCGCACGATTTCGGTACTGGATCCGGATCGGTCGCCAGCAGCGCATGCGCGTGTCGAAGTCGTGCGTGCCCCGTCGCAGTGGCACGAAGGATCGCTCTTTCGCGCTCGCTATCGAACGGACCGACGAGGTCGCGTGCGAGTCCAATGGACGGACGGAGCGATTGCCGCCGCGAGCAACGACGGCTTCCGGGCACTGCGCTGCTCGGACGCGTTCCGATTCGACGACGCAACGATGCAACTCGAAGCGTACGAAACGTGCCGCGGCACCGTGCGCGATCGCGAGGAAGAACCGGTCCCTGGTGCGAGGATCCGGCTCGTCCTCGATAGCGGCCCGATGGACCCGACGCTCTCGGAGTTGATCGGGGAACTTCCGCGCGCCTGGAACATGACGTTGCTCGACACCGTGACGGACTCGGACGGGAAGTTCGATCTGCGCTGGATCCGCTGGCCCAGCCAAGAGCTGACCGTTTCGATCGAAGTCGGCGACGAGCGCAGGCGCGTGCGGCTGAATCCAGCCGAAGGCAGTATCGCGACCGACTTGCGCTTCGACGGACGGTGACGCACGACGCCGAAAGCAACGTCCGACTGTACGCGAGGTATCGGGCGGCGACGAGCACGTTCGCGTGGCTGCCTGTCTTCTTCCTCTACTTCGCCAGCCATGTGCCGTTCGCTCGAGTCCTCGAACTCGAAGCCATCTACTACATTGCGGTCGTCCTTCTCGAGGTGCCGTCCGGCTGGCTGTCGGATCGATACGGAAGGGTCCCGGTGTTGCGTGTCGCTGCGGGGCTCTTCGCGATCAGCTATGTCCTCTTCTGGTTCGGTTCCGGCTTCGGAACGTTCGCGGTCGCTCAAGTCCTGCTCGGAACCGCGATGGCGTTCCAGAGCGGGAGCGACACTGCGTTGCACTACGACTCGCTGCACCATCTCAGGAGGACGGAAGAGTACGGTCGTCGTGAAGCACACGCCGAACGCATCGCACTCGCCACCGTCGCGGTGTCGTGCCTCGTCGGCGGTGCCGTTGCGATGCTGGATCTCGCGCTCGCATATGCCGCCTCGCTGGTCGGCGCGGTCATCACGCTCGTTCTGTCTTGCATGCTCCGAGAGGCCCAGCCGGTCACGGAACACGACGCACCGGGCGCGGCTGCCTTCGGACGCCAACTCGTGAACGTCGCGAGTACGTTGCGCGACTCGAGACTGAGATGGCTCTTCTTCTACGCGGTCGCGCTCTTCGTGCTCGTCCACGTGCCGTACGAGTTCTACCAACCGTGGCTCGATCGCACTCTCGGAGCCGAAGCGTCAGGTAAGGCAAGGATGACGCCGCTCGTTTCGGGAGCCCTCTTCGCGATCACGTCCCTTGCATCGGCATTCGTGGCAGGTAAGAGCATGGCTGCGAGCGAACGGTACGGCATGCACGTGCACGCGGCATTCGCCCTGGCACTCGCCGCCATCGTCATCGCGACGCTGTCGAGCGGCTTCCACCCGATCCTCGGCGTGGCGATCCTCGTTCGCAGTATCCCGATGGCCTGGATGGCAGCGCCGCTCCGAGCTGCCGTCGCCCCGCGTCTCGCGGCGTCGATGCGCGCGACATGGCTCAGCGTGCAAGCGCTCGTCAGCCGCCTCGTTTTCGCGGGCGTTCTCTTCGCGTCCTCGCGCCTCCCGCTCGACGAAGAACATCGCCTCTCCTCCACGCTCCGCATGCTCGCATCCTTCTCCGCCGTCGTGGTCGTGGCCGTGTGGCTCACGCGACCTCGCGACCGCGGCGAAGGATGACGAGTTCGTCGATTCGCCGAGGCTTTCGGGAGTCGCCGGGGCGGTGAAGGCGCGTGCTCGGTGCATGTCTGAGTTTTTCAACACGCTGGTAGGCGCCCCGTTGCATCGGATGCGCCACCGGCGCAGGCTTCCGATATGAACCTCGTTCCGTCCTACGACGTCTACCGTGACCTGCTCGTGCGCGACGAGCACACCGGCCTCGAGTTCGATTTCGCGTTCCTCGGTTTCGAAGAACGGCACTACGCGAGCTTCGGATCGGCGTTCGAGCGTGTGTTTCGCGAGATGCGCGAACTCGAAGCCGGTGCGATCGCCAATCCGGACGAGAACCGCGCAGTCGGTCACTACTGGCTTCGCGCGCCCGAGCTCGCGCCGGGGGATCTCGGGGCGACGATCGAGGCCGAACGGAGCGCTGTGCAGTCCTTCGCCCGTGACGTCAAAACGGGCACGGTCTTCCCGCCGCGCGGAGGTCGCTACACGACGTGCTGCCTGATCGGAATCGGCGGCTCCGCACTCGGGCCGCAACTCGTGATCGACGCGCTCGGGGATCCGCACGCGGGCCTGCAGTTCGTGTGTCTCGACAACACCGATCCCGACGGCATCGCGCGCACGCTCGGTCGAATCGAACTCGCGACAACGCTGTTCGTCGTGATCTCGAAGAGCGGTGGCACCAAGGAGACGCGCAACGCGATGCTCGAGGCCGCCGCGACAATGAAGGACGCGGGTCTCGACTTCGCGAACCAAGCCGTCGCCGTCACCGGTCGAGATTCCGAACTCGATCGTCACGCACGGGATGCCGGCTGGATCGCGCGCTTCCCGATGCACGACTGGGTCGGCGGTCGCACGAGCGTGTGCTCCGCGGTCGGCATCCTTCCGTGCGAGCTCTGCGGGGTCGACATGAGCACGTTCCTCGATGGAGCGAAGCGGATGGACGAGTCGACACGTGACGAGTCCATCGTGTCCAACCCCGCCGCGCGCCTCACGATCGCGCTCTGGCTCGCTGCCGAAGGACGCGGCAGCAAGAACCTCGTGGTCCTTCCCTACTGCGATCGCCTGCTTCTCCTCGGTCGCTATCTCCAGCAACTCGTGATGGAATCGCTCGGCAAGGCGCTCGACCTCGAAGGCAAGCGTGTCGCTCAGGGATTGACCGTCTACGGCAACAAGGGCTCCACCGATCAACATGCGTACGTGCAGCAACTGCGCGACGGCGTCGAGGACTTCTTCGCCTGCTTCGTGCGCGTCCTGAGCCCCGGAGGATCGAGCCTCGAAGTCGACCCAGGCGTGACGAGCGCTGATTACTTGCACGGCTTCTGGCTCGGTACGCGACGCGCACTCGCGGAGCAGGGACGTCGCAGTCTCACGATCACGGTGCCACAGCTCGGTGCCCGCGAACTCGGGATGCTGGTCGCACTCTTCGAGCGCGTCGTCGGCTTCTACGCGAGCCTGGCCGGGATCAACGCCTATCACCAGCCGGGCGTCGAAGCCGGCAAGCGCGGCGCGAGTGATGCGCTCGCTCTCAGGGCCGTGCTTCTCGACGCTCTCGACGACGAGACGCCACTCACCGTCGAAGAACTCGCCGCCCGGGTCCGCTCCGAGGACCTCGTGACCGCCCACGAACTGCTTCGCCACATGGCAGCCAACGGCGCCGTGACGGGGGTCGAAGCCGTCGGAAGCGACCGGTTTCGCCGAGTTCGGTGACCGTCGTCCCGCGGCGGCGCTGCTATGCTCCGCGCCATGGCAGAGAACAGTAACGTCGCCGACGGCATGGTCGTCACGGTTCACTACACGCTGACGGTCGATGGCAATCTCGTCGAGTCGTCGCGCGACGGCAAGCCGTTCGAGTATCTCCACGGCGCGTCCAACATCGTCCCGGGCCTCGAATCCGCGCTGACGGGTAAGACCGTCGGGGAAACGCTCGATGTCACCGTGCAGCCGGACCTCGGCTACGGTGAACGCGAGGACGATGCGACTCAAGTCGTCTCACGTTCGGCCTTTCCCGACGAGTTCACACCCCAGGTCGGCATACAGTTCTTCGCTGAGACCGAAGACGGGGAAGCGATCCCCGCGTTCATCACCGGCGTGGATGGCGACGACATCACGGTCGACTTCAACCACCCGCTCGCGGGGCAGGTCCTCGACTTCTCGGTCGAGATCCTCGACATGCGGCCCGCGTCCGAAACCGAACTCGAACACGGCCATCCGCATGGCGCAGGCGGCTGCGGTCACGATCACGACTGATCGCAACCGCAGAGCTGCGGGTCACTTCTCGAGCAGCTTCTGCGCCTGCGCCGCCGCGTAGGTGCCACCGTAGCGCTTCAAGAACCCCGGGATCGCCTTGGCGAGCTTCTTCGCCTGGCTCTGACTATTGCGGTCAAAGCGTGAGCAGAGCTTCTCGAAGGCCTTGCTCGCAGCGATCTCTTTCTTGATCTGCGAGTCGGAGTTCATGCGCGCGAGCTCTTTCTTGGCGGCATCGGCGACGTCGAATCCCTTCCAATCGCGTTCGATCTTGCGCAGCGAGAGCGTCGATGCGTAGTAGTCCGGTCCCGCCGCGAGCTTCGCGACGCGCTTCGCCTGTGACTGGACGAGCTTGTCGAGCGACGTCTTCTGGGCCGTGAAGACTTCCTTCACGTCGGCTTCGAGGTCCTCTTTCTCGAGGGTCTTGTCGATGTGATCGCGGAGCTTCGCGTAGTCACGCTTCTCCCAGTACTTGCGCAACGAGTCGTACTGGGACCCATCCGGAAGCTTCGGAGCGAGCTGCACGTTCGCGAGCAGTTCTTCGATCTGTGCGTCACTCGGCATCCGATCGTCGGGCACGGAGAACACAGCGCCTTCCGGATCGATACAGTAATAGCTCGGATAGAACTTGATGCCGTAGTTCGACACGTCGCCCCCGTTGATCTTGACGATCGGGTACTTCGCGCCGCGCTCTTCGACGAACACGCTCTGGATCTTGCCTTCATCCTCATCGGACACGCCGATGATGACCAAGCCGCGCTCACCGTACTTCTCGTGAAGTTCGTTGAGGTGCGGAATGGCCGCCTTGCAAGGGCCTCACCAAGTAGCGGCGAAATCGAAGATGACGAGCTTGCCCTGCAAGTCGTCGAACGACGCGGGACCGTCGTTCCAGACCTTCTTGAACTCGAAGGGCGGAGGGGTCGCGCCTTTTTGGAGCTGACCGGGAAGCGCCGAGCATGCGAAAAGCGCTGCTGCGGCACACGTGATGATCGTACGACCGTCTAGCATGGGCGCGAATCATACCCGGATCCGTCTGAGGCGAGAGCATCGATGCCCGATCTCCTACAACTGCTCGTACCGATCGCCGTCGCGGCGATCCTCGTGTTCGTCGTCAGCGCCTTCGTGCACATGCTGACTCCGCTGCACAAAGCCGACTACGGGAAATTGCCCGGTGAGGACGAGGTCTTGGAGACGATGCGCCGTCACGGAGCCGGACGCGGCCACTACGTCTTCCCCCATTGTCAGTCGATGGCCGACCTCGACAGCCCCGAGATGAAAGCGAAGCTCGAGCGCGGCCCGATCGGCGTCCTGATCCTCGGCAAGAACGGTCCGATGAAGATGGGGCCGACCCTGCTTCGGTGGTTCGTCTACACCCTCGTGATCAGCTTCCTCGTTGCCTACATCGCCTCGATCGCTCTACCGAAGGGCGTCGAGTCGAAGACCGTGTTCCGGTTCACGGCCACGACCGCGATGCTCGGCTACGCCTTCGAAGCGTTCCCCGACGTCATCTGGCGCCACCTGCCACTCGGGATCGCGATCAAGTATTGGATCGACGGCGTGCTCTACGGACTCGCGACCGGTGTCGCGTTCACGTGGCTCTGGCCCTCGCCCTGAATCTCGACCCGAGCGCCGCCGTCGTCAGATCCTCCAGCGTGCCAACGCCGCGACCGAGATCGCGAGCGCCGGCGCTTGGAGCAGTCGCTCGAGCGGACCGGCACCCGAGCGCATCGCCGGACCGACGACGAAGAACGAGACGAGGCACACGAACAGCACGGTTCTTCCGCCGAGCTGGGATCGATAGCCGAGCAGTTCGCCTTCGCGCCACGCGAGGAGCACCATCCCGGGTACGACCGCCCACGCAAGCACTTGCTCGAGCGTCGTGATCGCCGGCACCCCGTGGAACCGTTCGGTCGCCGCGGGCTGCAGCAAGTCGTAGATCCAGACGAACAGCGCCAGCACGAAGAACCAACACGCGGCCCATGGCATCGTGCGCCGCACGATCGCCCACGGATTGACCAAGAGGCCATGCAGGCTTCCACCATGATCTCGAAGTCGCCACAAGGTCAATCCGACGGCGACGACACTCAGGATGAGCAAGAACCCCGGGACGAGCATCAGCCAACCGATGCGTGCTTCGGCCGAGGACGCGAGGCCCCAGGACAGGCCACAACCGACGATGGCGAAGACGCGTGGAAGCACACGTCCGGCACTTCGACGGCGACGCTGAATCGTCGGCAGCGCCATCGCTTGCAAGAACGCGACGCCGATCAGCGTGAACACGGCCGCGGGCAGCCACGGCGTCATCGCAGCGCCGAGCGTGCGCGCAACCGGATGCACCGCGAGTAACAGGACCGCCAACGCTCCCGCGAGATTGCCGATACTCGCGACGACCCCGACCGCGACGGACACCGCGATCAAGACCCATGCGAGCAGGATGCAGGTCGGGTATCCGAGAAATCCCGGAAGGCCCAAGAACCGCTGCAGGTCGCGGAAGAACAGGAACCACGCTTCCCCCACCGCGCCGGACGTAGCGCTCAACGCACCGTCCTCCTGCGTCATTCCGAGCGAGTCGATGAACTCACGCTCGATGGCGGACCAAGCGTCTTCGCCGCCGGCCGCGGCGACGACGATCGCCGGCACCGCGAGGATGACGAGCCAGAGCGCGATGTCGAGAATGCGTCGCAACGAGGTGGCTTCGTGCTGCAGGAGCGGATCAGCCTGGAATGCGGGCGATGCAATCGATCTCGACCCGCGCGCCTTTGGGGAGCGCCGCAGCCTGTACGGTTGCTCGAGCCGGTCTTGCGTCGCCGAACACACGCGCATAGGCCTCGTTGACAGCAGCGAACTCCCCGAGATCCATCAGATAGACCGTCGTCCGTACGACGTCGGCAAAGCCGCATCCACCTGCTCGCAACACGGCTTCGAGGTTCTTCAAGACCTGGTCGAGTTCGGCAAGCGTGCCACCGCGCACCAACTCCATCGTCGTTGGGTCGAGCCCGATCTGACCCGAAAGAAAGAGCATCGAATCGCAAGCAACGGCTTGGCTGTAGGGACCGATCGCGGCAGGAGCGGCATCGGTGGATACGGTCTTCGTCGGTTTGGTCATCGTTTCGTCGTCTCACGTTTTGCCAGTGCGCGCTGCATCGCACGCAACGCGGGCTCGGGCAGCCAGGGACTCGCGTCGCCTCCACCGGCAACGATCTCGCGGATCAGCGTCGACGAGGTGAACGTCAGCTCCGGACTCGGCATGAGGAACACCGTATCGACGGACGGCGCCAACGCCCGATTGTGAATGGCCATCGATCGCTCGTATTCGAAATCGACCGCGTTGCGTACCCCACGCACGATGGGACCGAGTCCCTCGCGCGCACACCACGGAGCAATCAGGCCTTCGAAGGTCCGCACCGTGACACGCTCACGGCCATCGAGACACTCGTGCAAGACGGCCGCGCGCTCGTCGACGGTCAAGAACCCACGCTTGGCCATATTGATGCCGATCGCAACGACGACCTGGTCGAACAGCTCGAGCGCGCGATCGACCAGGTCGAGGTGACCGAGCGTCGGCGGGTCGAAGCTACCGGGAAAGACCGCCGTCTTGTTCATGGCGCAGGAGTCTAGCACTACTTTGTCAGGTTCTCGCTGCCCGCTCGTGATCAAAGCTGCCTGACCGCTAGTCACAGCGCGTCCGCGCTGCGGTCGCCCCCCGCGATACTGATGTCACGCGGCGACCGACCGACGCGAGGGCTTTGGAGAGGCGCGGGGCAGGTGGGAGGGACCGTCCAAAGTGATGGTCAGCGAACGGAACCTGAATCCAACGAACCGCATT
>JAGQQW010000186.1 GCA_020426005.1 Planctomycetota bacterium
CGACCATCGACGAGACGATCTTGCCGAATGCCGTGCCGATGATGATGCCGACGGCCATGTCCATGACATTGCCGCGCATCGCGAATTCCTTGAATTCCTTGATGAATCCCATGTGCGCCTGAACCCTCCTTGGAGATCGATTGAGGTGGATGTCGCTATCTGGCCCGAAGGCGGGGACACGACCGGCGCATCATTGAGCGGTGGCGGAAAAAACGCCAATGCGAAGACGCGGAGTCAATCGGCGTCGCGCGGGAGCAGCGAATACTTGACCCAACCACGCCCTTCGCCGGTCAACTTCCAGCGGCGGTCCTGGACTTCGAAGAGCCCCTTCTTCGCCTTCTGGTTGAGCGCATCGGTGAGGTTGGCGGGCGCGGACTCCCCCGCCTGCTCGAAGGCATCGAGGACGTCCCCGGTGCGCCAGTCGGGTCGCCCCTGGTGCTCCTCGAGCCAATAGGCGATCACCCCGGCCTTGTCGCCGTAGGTCTTGGCGCTCGATGCGGCCAGCAAGTCCTCGAGGCTGGTGTCGCGTTTTTGGACAGTCGGTGCGAGGGCCGCAGGGAAGGCGGCTCCGATCGACCGCAAGACCGCCTCGAGCCGCTCCGGCTCGACGTCCGGCGGGCACGAGACCTCGACGTCGCCGATCTTGATCCGGATATCCGCGGTGGCGTTCATGGCTCTGACTCTTCGGCGCGGGACACGGAGGACTTGAGGGATTTCCTAGAAGAACTCGCACGTTCGCGGCCCCACGGCCCCGACGTCACGAGAACTCTTCGGTACGCCGAGGACACACGCGAGTCGGAGCGCGAACGCGAGGACGAACGCTCGCACCGAGGTCGACCGCTCGCTCGCGACTCGCTGCGCGGCCACGAGCACCGAGCACGTCACGCGGAGCGCGCCGAACAGCGCGTTGCCTTCGACCGCGTGCCACGGGGCGATTTGCGACACGGTGTCCACGATGGCAACACCGCGCACGACGGCACGCAAGAATGCTCTTGCGGCGGAGAAGGGGACGTTGTCCATGGACTTCATGACGACCTCGATGGCTCGGTTCTGAAGCCCTTCGTCGGCACCATGCAGCTCGCGCCTTGAAGCTCGTTGCTAGAAACGGCTAGGAATCGCGAACTTTTCTCGGACCGTTGCTGCCTACGGACGCGCCGCCGCGGACACTCAGCGCATGAGCTCGCCGCGCATCCTCGACTTCGAATGCCACGACATCCGCTTCCCCACGTCCGATGACCTCGATGGCTCGGACGCGATGCATCAGGACCCCGACTACTCGGCGGCCTACGTCATCTTGCGCACCGATCAGGACGGGCTCGAGGGGCACGGCCTGACGTTCACGATCGGGCGTGGCAACGACATCGTACGCGACGCGTGCGCTCTGCTCGCCAGCATGTGCGTCGGTCAATCACTTCATGAGATCACGGACGACTTCGCGGCCTTTTGGCGACGACTGACGAGCGATTCCCAACTCCGTTGGCTCGGCCCCGAGAAGGGCGTTCTGCATCTCGCGACTGCGGCTGTCGTGAACGCGGTCTGGGACCTTTGGGCAAAGCACGAGAACAAGCCACTCTGGAAGCTCGTGTGCGATCTCGAGCCCGAAGAACTGCTGCAAACGATCGACTGGCGCTACTTGTCCGATGCGATCACCAAGGACGAAGCGCTCGAGATCCTGCGAGCAAACAAAGCGACGATGCAGGAGCGCGAGCGTGCGCTACTCGAACGCGGCTACCCGGCGTACACGACGTCCGCGGGCTGGCTCGGCTACGACGACGAGAAGATCCGACGCCTCTGTCTCGAAGGCATCGCCGAGGGGTGGACGCACTTCAAGATCAAGGTCGGCGCCGACCTCGAGGACGACAAACGACGCTGCCGCGTCGTGCGGGAGACGATCGGGAACGAACGCACACTCATGGTCGATGCCAACCAGCGATGGGACGTCGGCGAAGCGATCGCATGGATGCGCGAACTCGCTGAATTCCGTCCCTTGTGGATCGAAGAACCGACATCGCCCGACGACGCTCTCGGGCACGCAGCGATCGCCAAGAGCCTCGCACCACTCGGCATCGGCGTCGCGACCGGTGAGCAGTGTCAAAACCGCGTGATCTTCAAGCAGCTCCTACAGGCGGGTGCGATCTCCTTCTGCCAGATCGACTCGTGCCGACTCGGTGGACCCAACGAGATCCTCGCAGTGCTCCTGCTCGCCAAGAAATTCGGTGTGCCAGTCTGCCCTCACGCGGGCGGCGTCGGGCTTTGCGAATACGTGAATCATCTCGTGTTCATCGACGCGCTCTACGTGGCGGGCGAGACGGAGGGCCGGGTGGCCGAATACGTCGATCACTTGCACGAGCACTTCATCGACCCGTGCGTCGTCTCGGATGCGCACTACATGGCTCCGACCGCACCGGGTTACTCGATCACGATGAAGCGCGAGTCGCTCGACGCCTATCGCTACCCGGACGGCGCGATCTGGCGCCGACGTGTGGAACGCGATTGACGAAAGTGCAGCGAACGGCATGGCAGCGCGCGGGACTTCTCGATCCAACCACGCAATCGAGGAGTCCCACGAGCCATGCGATCCGTTTTCGCCATCCGCTTATCCGTCTTGTTGATCGCGGCGCTTTCCGCCGCCGCGCCCTGCACACGCGCACAACGCGAGCTCTGGCGCACGCCTCCCGCTCCCGCCCTCGAACCCCCGACCGCCATCGCGAGCGCGGGCGACGTCGACAGGGATGGCGCAGCAGACTTCTGGATCACTTCCGCCAACGCCGGGTTCGGAATGGCCTCACTGCACTCGGGCCGAAGCGGACGACTCCTCCGTGTCGTGCGCGGCTCGCGAGCGAACCAACGCTTCGGTGTCTCGATCGCCGACGCACACGACGTCGACAAGGACGGATACCCCGACGTGATCATCGGCGTCGCGACGCGCAACCCCGCGGAGACGGCTGGCGAGGCAGTCGTGATCTCCGGGCGCGACGGCAGAACGCTGCGCGTGTATCGCGGTGTCCCTTCACGAACGCACGCAGTGAGCGTCGACTGGGCGGGAGACATCGACCGTGACGGATTCGCGGACGTCGTCATCGGTAGCCCCGAGCGCGCCGGGCAGTCGGTCTATGGACAAGTCGAGATTCGATCGGGCCGCACGGGGCTACGCATCAGCACACTCTACGGCGCGCGTGTCGGACAGCGCTTCGGCATGCGCGTTCGCGGCGCTGGCGATCTCGACGGTGATGGCACCGATGACGTGCTCATCGGCTCGATGGATGGAATCCACATCTACTCGGGTGGCTCGCGGCGTATCGCCAAGATCCTGCGCAACGCAGCCGGTCAATCGTTGGGCCGTGCGTTCGACCGTCTCGGCGACATCAACAAGGACGGCTTCGCGGACTTCGTCATCGGCATCGAAGACGCACGTCGCGTCGATGTCTGGGGCGGCAACGCGTCGATGAACGTTCGACTTCTGCGGTCGCGCTTCGAACCGTCAGCACTCACGAAGTTCGGGGCGGCCGTTGCAGGCCTGGGCGACTTCGATGGGGACGGCTACGCCGACTACGCCGTCACAGAACCGTGGTTCAGTTCGTCGGCGAACGATCGAGTCGGGCGTGTTCACGTGCTGTCGGGACGGTCCGGATCGTTGCTTCATCAGTTCGTCGGAACGCAATCGGAACGCATCGGCCTGTTCCTCGCGGGCAGCGCCGACACCGACTGCGATACGGCGCACGGCATCGCGTTCGAAGGCCGCGATCTGCTGCTTCGCGTCTCGATTCGCATCCATGCTGGGCTGCCACAACCCGCAGGGCTGGTCGCGTTCGCGTATCCGGGTGCCGGCGTCGAGCGTCCGGGTTCGGAGATCGCTACGATCGGCGACATCGATCGGGATGGCGTCGACGACTTCGTCGTCAATGTCCTCAACCCAGCAGTGCCGGGTCTCGTCGGAAAGGTCCAAGTCGTCTCGGGTCGAACGCGCAACCTCATACGCACACACGTCGGTCGCACGACGAACGGCTTGCTCGGCTGGAGCGTCACGGCGCTCGGCGACATCGATGGCGACCGCGTCCCGGACTACGCAGCCGGCGCACCGGGCTTCGCTCTCGGGCGATCCGTGCTCGGAAGCGTCACGGTCTACTCGGGTGCGTCGGGTCGCGAACTCCTGGTCGCGAGAGGCCAAGCGCTCGACGATCGTTTTGGCAAGGTCGCGACAGCGGCAGGTGACGTCGACCGCGACGGACGCGGCGACCTACTCGTCGCGGCCGAGTCGTACGTCGAACTGATCTCGGGACGCAGCGGCATCGTGCTCCGCCACTTCAACGCCCCGGTGATCACGTCGGTCGAGAGCCTCGCGGGTGGGCGGGACTTCGATGGCGATCGTGTGCCTGACGTCGTCATCGGCGCACCCCATCCCAGTGGCAGTCAGCTACGCGGCATGGTATTCGTCATCTCGTCGCTCACCGGCGCCTTCGTGCGCACGTTGCGCGGCGCGCGCGACTACGAGAGGTTTGGTAGCGCGGTCGCCGCCCTGGACGACCTCGACGGTGACGGTACACCGGACCTCGCGATTGGCTCGCCCTTCCGTCGGCTCGACGGACCCGCAACGGGTGTCGTCACGATCTTCTCGGGCGCGACGGGTCGCTCGCTTCGAGTTCTGCACAGCGCCGAAGGCGAAGGGCGCTTTGGACAACGCCTCGTCGATGCTGGCGACCTCGACGGCGATGGGCGGAGCGATCTCTTCGCCGCGGCACCAGGAGCGAGTTGCGGCGGACATGCGATCGCGTTCGAACCAAGGTCGGGCCGGCGCTTGTTCGCGTTCGCAGGCGCACGCTTCGGCGATGCGAGCGTCGAGGGAATCGCGAGCGGTGGCGACCTCGACGGAGACGGCGCACCCGACCTGATCGTGAGTGGCGGCGGCGTGCTCCGCGGCATCACGATCGTGCGGTGAAACGAACCTGCAAGGCAGGTTCTTCGCGCTTCGATCAGCGGCCAGATCTCAATGCGCGCCGTTGCGCGGCGATCGAGCGCGCATCGTCCGGAAATGTCTCGGCACGCGCATCGAGTGCAGCGAGGATCGCACCTTCGAACCGCCGCAAGGATGCCGGGTCGAGCAAGCGCTTCCAGGGAGCTGCGAAGAAGTAGTCGAAACGCGCATCGGAGCCGAGCGGGGTCGTGATCGATTCGATCGCGGCGTCCAGCCCCTCGTGAAGGAGGAGCCACGCCGCACGTCGATTGATGACGTGCTGGAATCCGCTCATCGACGCCGGATTCGCGAAGCTCTTGTCCGGATAGGCAGCGACCGCTTCGTCGAACGCGGCTTTCGCACCAGGCCGATCCCCGAGGCTGTCGGCGATCGCCGCACGCATTTCGTGTACGCGCCACGCGAGGCTCGGATGCTCAGGTTGTTCACGCGTCCACGCCTCGAAGCGATCGCGCGCATCGTCGAGTTGCTCGCGACCCGGCACGTGCAAATCGACCCAGTCTTCCCACGCAGCAGCAGGCGCGCCCTTCTCGGCGTAGACATTGCCGGCTTCGATTCGGGAGACGTCGCTCTTCCATGCACGTTCGAAATCACGAACAGGATCCCCGGTCGACATCGGCTCGCCGTCGAGAGGCCGAGACGGACGCATCGAGGGCAGATAGACGATTGCATCCAAATGACGGGTCCAACGCGCTCTCATTTCGCTGTGACCGAGCGGTCGTGCAACGAGCGGTTTCTCGAGGAAGGACGGAACGCCCCTGCGCAGATCGATCCAAGAAGGTCCAAGCGCTGCACTGCTTGCGAGCGCGGAGAGGCTGCCAGAGGACGGCAGCGACAAACGAAAGCGCGCCGACCACGGAAACGCCGCCGTCGATCCGCCACCGCAATCGAACCCGATGACGAAGTAGTCGTCGCCGAGCTTCTTGGCGACGATCGAGCCCATCGGCGCGAAGCCGCGGTAGTTCGCGGTCGACGGACTCTGGATGCCATCCGCTTTGCGAACGACGTGCATCGTCGCCGCCCACACGATGACCTTGCGCTCTCGATAGCGGTCACCGAGCAACCACAGCAGATTGTCGGCCATGGCTTCGTCGCGCGGATTGAAACGCTTGGACGCGCTCGACGCTTCGCGATTCCGAACGACATCGACCATCCCTCGCATGCTCACGAGGGCCTGTAGAAGGAATGCGCGCTCGTCGTCCTTCTCGGCTGCACCGAGCGCTTTCTCGATCGGGCGCAGCGCTTTGTCCACGACGTCGGACTTCGGTGCCGCGGCATCGGCATCGAACGCGCGAGCGATGTCCGTGACACGCTTGACGACATCCTCTTCGTCGAGCTTGGTAATCGTTGCAACGCGCCTCCCAAAGTCCTTTGCGAACGTCGCACTCGCGCGCCCTGTGGGCTGACAGTCGAATCCACAGAACTCGAGCGGGCGGTCGGTCTTGGCTCGTTCTGCGAGGTAGCTCCAGAGGTCATGACACTGAAGGCTCCGTGTCCAACAACCGAAGACACCCAAATGCGCGGCATCAAGACCATTCGTCCCGGCGTGCAGTGCGCGATTCGCCGCCTCGCAATCCCACAACCCACTCTCGAACGCGAGCACGTCGAATCCACAGCGCTCGTGCAAGAAGCGCACGAGTCGGATCTTGGCTCGCATCGTGATGCCATCGCCGTGAAGCGCTTCGCCGATCGCGACGCATCGCACGTTCGCCAAGCGATCTCGCAGCGTCTCCAAATCGGCAAACTCGTCACCCGCGGAAGGCGCGACGCGAATCGCGATCGCGTGCGACGCGAGTGCGCGCACCACGTCGTCCTGTGCACTGACTCTCGTCAATCCGACAAGACAGCCAGCAGTCACGAATCCGAAAGACAGATCGAAGAGCCGCTTTGATAGAGCGTGCATGATCACTGCGCCTTCGCGACGGTACGAGCAGCGGACCGCCGACGGTGCGCCGCTGCAATGGCGGACTGCACCTTGCCCTCACCCAGTTGTTCTCGTGCTCGATCTTCGAACTCGAGAATGCCACGCGCGAATGCGGAAACGCGAACCTTCGTCGTCACGCTCTCGCCGGGTTCGGAACCGATCGCGAAGTAACAACACGTGAAGGAGTCGAACGAGAAGATCGAAACGTCGGACCAGCGCAGACAAACACCTCCACGTCCTCGCGAGTTGCACCAGCGTTCCTCGTCATAGGTCGCATCCGGCATCACGGACCGCGACCAAACGAGAATCGCGATCGAACAGAGCACCCCGAACAGGAAGAACGCGATTGCCCAACCCGGCTGCCCTAGAGCGAACAAGACGTAGAGCCCGCATGAGGCGAGCGCCAACGCACTGGGCAACACGGCTGCCAGGACGAAGAACGCCTTGGCATCAGCACCGAGCGTCAGGGATTTGACTCCGTCGCCACGAACCTGTGCGGGCTCGGAGAAGCTTCGACGACAGCGATCGACGAACATCGCCATGAATACGAAGAACAGCGGAAACCAACCGAACGTGAGGATCACCGGCCACATGCGCGCATGGTAGCAGCGAGGGAAACGACGCACGCAGATAGCGACAGTCTGCACCTGCGACATGCAATCGCGAGAAGCCGTAGTGGCATGCGCATTGCGGCGTTTTCCAGGTGCACGGCGTCAATGGACGTCACTCTCATGGCTCTGAACAACGGAGGAATGCCGTGATTCGCTTCACGAACATCGTCGCGCCGACTCTCTTGCTTCTCACCGCCGCAGCCTCGAACGCGCCGGCTCAGAACCTCGTCCAGAATCCTTGGTTTCAGAGTTCGGCCAATTGGTCGATCGTCAATCCGACCTTGACGCAGATCGTGCGATGGAACCCGGTCGCGATCGAAACGAAGGTCGACAAGTACGCAAATGCAGGACAGACCGTGGGAATCCTGCAGCGCATCACCGTGCCAGGCAGTGGGTATTACCAACTCATGATCCACGTCGACACGTGGCAACTGGGGCAAACGGGTGGTATTCCGTTTCGCGCTCGCTTGAAGCAAGGAACGACGGTCGCGCTCGAAGCAAGCGGGTATTCCAACGAGGGACCGGACACGAGGATGGTGACGGGCACACTCAAGGCAGGCACCTACGACCTCGAGATCACGACGACGACGGTCTACGACAGTAACGCGTCGAACTACTACCGTCTGGTTGGCAATGCGTGCTTCTTGTTTCCTGTCACACTGCCAGCGGCAAACTGGCACCTAGAGTCGGTACCGTTCGGACCGAAGAGCATCGTGATCCGCGGTACGTTCGGAGCGACCTCCGATTCGGCGATCTATCTGTTCTCGACCAAGGCACTCTCCACCGGGGTGAAGATTCCGGGTTTCGGCGGACTCCTGTGGCTCGATCCACTCAGCGCGAGCGGCATCGTCGTGTCCGATTTGATGCCGAAGACGACATCGTTCGCGATCTACCCGTGGACGACGGCATGGCCCCAGGTGCACTGCCAAATCATGGAGCTGAAGACGACGGGCACTCTGACGCTCACGCTCGGATCTCCTGCCTATAGTCAGTACTGATCGAGCAGAAGGCGCTCGGCGAGGGGCCTCCGTCCAGCCACCCGCTACCGATTGGCGGTGAGTCGGACTTCGATCGGTTTCTTGCCGTAGCGCAGCGGCCAGGTCTCCGACCTTCTGCCATCCTTCTTCGCGTACACCTCGAACTTCATCGGGCTCTCGGCGAACATCGGCAACTCGAGCCAACCGTCGGTATTGGTCAGGGTGCGCTCGAACCAATGGATGTAGAGCCGACTCGTGAGTAGCGCGAGCTGGGTCTCGAACTGCGACACCCCCGAGTCGCAACCGAAGTGGTCGTACCTCAGTCGCGCCCCCGCCGCGGGCCGACCATCGCGATCGAAAACTCGCACCCGCAGCCTTTGCAGCTCGCGGGTCGCGATTTCGATCCTTCCCGACACCGTTTCGGGATCGACCTCACAAGCCTGGACGCAAGTGCCATCGACCGCCAAGACGAACCACCGCGTGTCGCGCTCCAGGAGCAACGACGTGCGTCCCGCCCGATCGACGCGGTATCGCGGATCGTCAACCGTGAGGAAGCGTGGGGCGTCGCACATCGGCAAGACGATCAACACGGCATTGGACGCCGGTCCGCCGTCCGGACGTAGTACCTGAACGGTGACGCGTGCCGTGCGCGCGAGATCGAACTCCAATCGACCGCCTCCGGTGACGGGAGCGAAAAGGGGCTGACCCGGCGCCGGTGTGGTAGGCACATCGTTACCCCAAATGGCGTCGTGCGCTCCGAACTGCACGCGCTGGATCTCCTCGCGTGTCACCCTCGGAAGCTCGAAGCCACCATCGGAATCGGTGGACGTGACGACCATCGTGGAGACGAAGTAGCTCGCTCGATCTCTCGTGTAGATCCTGCGTCGTGCCGTCACTGCAACCGGACACTCCGCGACGGCGACAGCGCCGTCGCTGAGTCGGCCACGAACGCTCATGGCGGGACGCATTCGCAATCGCAGCACGCCGGCCTCCGTCTCCGGGGCATCGGGTCCGGCGTCGTCGGTCAGCCCCTCGGAGAAGCTCCGACGCTCCCACCCCCATCCGCCGCACACATCCGAGTAGCTGGCTTTGCGCGCGCGTAGGAACAGTGCGAGGTCAGGCTGCTTGCCTTCCCACGCAGTGCCGATGCGCGCACGGAGGCGGCCGTCGTTTCCAGTCCTGCCGACGACGAACTCGAAGCGTTGCCATGCTGGGCCGATCTCCGCATGCGGGGCACGCACCACATCCTCGGAGTAGATCTCGGCGCCTGCCAGCGGCTTGCCGTCAGGAGTCTCGACCAGGATCTCGACCTCACGCGGCTCAGCGACCGTCGCGGTGTCGGCATCCGCCAACTGACGGGCGACGTGAATCGACGCACCGTCGTCACCGACGAGTTCGATCAAGAACGACGAGTGCGGCCACTCCGCGGGCAGGTTCATCGATCCGTCGCGAATCGGCACCATGGTGTGGTGCCGCGAACCACCGTCGAGCCAGAGCCGCGCGCTCAGGGGCTCGCGGTCCCGCCAGGCTTCGAGGCCAGCGATCCGGATCGACCGGGACGATGGGTGGCACAGGGAGAGTTCTGTACTCGGACCGGGGACGACACCGTTCGCCGCCTCGCTCACGAGTTCGTGTCCCGCGGCCCAGGCGGTGTACTCGACACACTCGCGCGCCTCGGCTCGCCACCGTCCGACTTCGTCGGTGGTCGTGCGCAGCACGTCGGGAGGCGCATTCCAAACGGGCGACGCGACAGCGCCCACGAGATGCACCGTCGCGCCTTTAACCGGATGACCATTCGCGTCGGTAACCAGGCCGAAGATCGCTCGGCGCGGCTCCGCGCGATGCCCCCGATCGGCCTGCGGGAAGGCAAAGGGAGCGAGGAGGGTTCCAAAGGCAAACGAATACGAGGCGAGTCGGGTCGTCGTCACGGTGAGACTCCTACTGGATCGCAACCGGGAAGCGGAGCACCCGTCGATCACCGCGCCTTGCTCCGTTCCGCCGCGTACTGCATCAGGTCGGCGAACTTCGGGTAGGCACGAAGGAACTCGAGGTCGGGATCGTTCCGCATGTGCTCGGCATCGGCGAAGCCGCCGTCGATCGCGATCCGAAGCTCGACGAACGCGGTCGCGGCATCCGAACGGCGAGCAGCGATGCAGGCCATGTTGTAGTGGCCGAACGCGGCGTAGCGCACGGTGCGCTGCGCGCGTAGGTGCCAAGGGATGGACTCGGCGCGTTTGCCCTGTAGCAGCAGAGCGGCACCGATGAGGGTGGCCGTGTATTCGTCCTTCGGGCACTCGCTGAGTACCTCACGGAAGACACGCTCCGCCTGGGCGTAGTCACCGCGCTTGAAGTAGAGCTCTCGTCCACGCGTTCGCAGCGCCGCGAGTCGTCGCATGCGGTCGAGAGCTCGCGCGAAGCCGGGATCGCCACGCACGGCATCCAGTTCGGTGGCAGCAGTCGTCATCGAGACGTCGTCGAAGCCCGCGTCCATGGCTTCGCCGAGAGCAACCAAGGCACGGCGCGACTGACCCGTCATGGCGTGTAGGCCGGCAATCAAGAACGCGGATCGACCCGGGTCGTAGCCGAGATCCTGAGCCACGGCATGCGAGCTGATCGCCTCGTGCACGCGTTCGGCCCGGTCTGGACCTGTCGCGGTGACTGCCAGTCGGTGCAACTCCGCGGCGTCGTCGAATGCAGCGCGTGCGCTGGC
>JAGQQW010000187.1 GCA_020426005.1 Planctomycetota bacterium
CTCTTCTATCACGGGCGCGCGTCGTGGGAACTCGACGACAAAGACATGTCGCTGCTCGCGTTCGGCCTCTTCGCGCAGAAGGACGCGGCACTCCTCGCGCAGGCCGTGCGGGACTCGGGACCCAGTCGCGACGTCAACAAGAGCTACGTCAAGTACTTCGCCGACCTCGCGTTCCAGCGCGGCAACGCACCGATGTCGCGCGACCTCAACCACACGATCGCACTGCTCGAGGACGACGCGGCGCGATGGAACAACTACGCGTTCTTGTGTCGAGAGACGGGCCTCTTCGAAGAGAGCCATGACGCATACGCGAAGGCACTGGATCACGCGCCGGACGACCCGCAGCTCCTCAACGACGCTGCCGTGATCTTGCAGTACCACTTGCACCGCGATCTCGATCAGGCGAAGGCGATGTACGAACGCGCGATCGCGAACACCAAGAAGCAGCTCGACAAGAAGAAGCTGCCGAAGGAAGACAAGGCGCGTTACGAACTCGCGCAAAAGAACGCCGCCGCGAACCTCGAGGCCCTGAAGGCCGAGCTACGCAAGAAGAAGGGCAACTCGAAGAAGTAGTCGCTTCGCGAACTGCGTCGAGAAGCTCGTCCGAAGCACCGGCTGCCCCCCCACGCTCACGAAGCTGACGAGCCGGGGGATTCTGACAGCACGACTCGCTCAGAACGGCGGTTCAGAGCTCGGAGTCGCCCGCGACCATGCGCGCAGCAAGCCACGAATAGTCTCGCGGAGCGACGACACACGGATTGCCGTGGGCATGGCGGATGTGCCACGGATGGTCGCCGCGAGGCACCGCGATCCACGTCGCGTGCGTCGTACGCGGCACACCGCTCTGAATGCACACCGGCCACGTGCCGTCGGCGTCGATCGCGCGCCGGGGGGGGTCGGAGGACACGGACGTGGCACGCGCCCGACCGGTCGCGAGCACGACGACGAGTCGATCGAGGATCGCCTCGATGTCGAAGGCCTCGGGAGCACTGGCTTCTGCCCACCATTCGGCAAGCCCACGAATCTCGGTCGAACCCGGCTCGCGATCGTTTCCGAGAACCTCGAGATCCCCCGAAGCCGCGCGAGTCTCGTAGTCGCGGGCACCGCCGCCGTGCACCCAGATCCCCTCATCCCGGTCGCCCAGGTAGAGTCCGAAGCCGCGAACGCTGTGCGTTTCGACGAGGCGCCGGACGACGCCCTCGGCCCCCATGATCGACGCCTCACCGAGCGCAGCGGTCAGGACGAGGCCGCGACTCAGGACCTCGTGCGACTCGCCGGGATTCGGATCCGTGAAGTTCGTGATGGCAGCGACGATGCCGTGTTCGTTGCAACCGACCCAAGAACCTCCGTCGCGACGATCCCGCGGAAACACCGCGCGTACGCTCCCGACGTAATGCAGCCCCGGTGGCGCTGCGCTGCGTTCGGGGTCCTCGTCCCGACTCGCGGCGACGCACAGAGGGTAGGCAGCCCGCTTCGCGCGGCACACGACCAGAGTGCACATCGATTCCAAGCTATTGGCGCTGTCGTCGAAACTCCAACAGCTTCGCCACCTTCTGCCACGCACGCTGCCACGCACGCTGCCACGCGGGCTGCCACGTGCTTTCGCGCCGGCCCTCGCGTCGCAGACTTCGAGGAGTCTTCGAGAGCGTCCCGCGTCGGTCCGTCTCACGCGCGAAATCCTCTCCATCGTCGAATCCGATAGCCTGCTGGGTCTCTGGCTGCTTTCCTATCGGGCTTCCCAAACCGCGTGTTCACGAATCGTCCGATCCCCTCTTCGGAGACCGTATGCGAGTTCTTGCCCTTCCACGTTTCCGAAAAGCCGGCGTCGGCCGACTTGGCCTGAGCCTGCTCGCGACGCTCGCTTCCACGTCCGCGCTCTCCGGTCCGTGCCATGCACAGGACAAGTTGCCGCGCCTCGAGCTCGACCGACCGTGGCTCGAGAACCTATCCAGCGCGCGCCAGGCAGTCCGGCTCGACGAAGGCGCGACGGTGGACAAGCGTGTGCGCGGCGTCTTTCCGGTCGGGGACGGTCACGTCTTCGCCTACCAAGGCCTCGGTCGCCGGGCGAATCACCTCCAAGGCCTGACCGGTCCGCGCTATCAGACGGCCGCCGTTCACGCGCCCCAAGGGCACTTCGGCGAACTCGTTCTCGACGTGGTCTCGGGCAACGAAGTCGTCCCACTCCCAGAACAACGTCTGTGGCGTACCCGCGGCGTCAATGCGGTCCTCGGCGAGGACGCGAGTGACGATGGCATTTCGCTGCAGACCCTGACCTTCGCGTCCTTCACGACCGACGCCCTGTGGCGCATCGTCGAAGTGCACAACGGCTCGAACGCTCCGAGGCAGCTCGCGGTGCGCGCCACGTGGACGCACGCACAGCGCAGTGACGGAAGCACGCTTTCGAGCGTCGATCCTGGCAAGGGCTTCGAAGCGCAGTTGGTCTCCTCACGTGCCGCGACCGCGTCGGAGAAGAACCTGCAGATCGACCTCGGAACGCTCGCGGCGGGCGCGAAGGCGCGCTTCGTGCTCGCACTCCGAACGAAGCTCGGCGGAGGCGAGTACGCAGCGAAGTCGATCGACGAAGCGAACGCGTTGGCCGCACTCGACGCGATGCACGTCTTCTGGCAACGACGCTTGTCGAATACCGCGCGACTCACGATCGAAGACGAACGTCTCACCGACCTCGTCGAGGATTGGAAGGTCTTGATGCTCGTCCAACGTTGCGCCGAGTCGGGTGGCGTCGCCCCGATGGTCAGCTATCGCGGCACGTGGATCCGCGACAACACGGGACCGATCCTCGCATTCCTCCGCTACGGCCTCTTCACCGAAGCGAAGCAACTGCTCGACTACGTGTATCGCGCGACGCTCGTAACCGGGACGCTGCAAAACCACTTCCCGCTCGACCTCGACGTCAGCAAGGCAGAAGAGATCGAGAAGACGATCCGCTGGGACACGCTGCGCATTCCGCCGACCGAGCTCGCGTCCTGGGTCATCCTCCAGCACGAGTGGTACTATCGCGCGACGTGGGACATCGACTTCCTCGAAGCGCGTTGGCCCTTCCTCAAGGCGTGTTACAACGCCCTCAAAGCCGGCGCCGATGCATCGTTCCCGACGCACGGCGACGAGACCTATCTGCACGGTGCGTTCTTCAGTCTGTGGCCGGATCGAGTCGGGCAGGACGCAGCGCTACCCGCCGATGCGCCGGGTCGTCGCGCGCGGAGCTTCGACAACTCGATGCTCTACCTCATCACCATCAACGCGATGGGCGAACTCGTCGAGGATCTCGATAAGCGAAACGCTGGCAAGGCCGGCGAGAAGGAAGGCTGGGCGAGTCCCAACAAGGCGGCATTCGACCGGTATCACGTCGACTACCTGCTCAAGATGGAGTCGGTCTTCTGGGATCCCGAGCATCAGCGCTTCGCGCCGTTCGTCTCACCGATCACCGGAGCGAAGCACCCGGCCCCGTACGCACCGGTCAATTTGCGTCCGCAGTGGATCGGCTACACCTACGCCATCGGCGAGAAGAACCGCGAGAATCTCAAACACACCCTCGACGAACTGTGGCAGAAGGACGGTCGCGTCGGGATGACCCCGACGACCGGCTACGTGACGGGATCGGTGCAGGGACTCCTGCTCTACTCGCTCGCCGATCTCGAGGATGCGCGACGCGACGATGCGCTCCAGGCGCTCGTTCGGATGGCGGGCCCGGCTGGAGAGTGGGGTGAACTCTACGATCCTGAAGGTCGCCCGATCGCCGGCTACGACGCCGAGTATCCCAACCGGCTCCGCCCTTGGGAGAGTGGGGTCAACATCGATGCGATCTTCTTCGCGCTCAACGGCATTCGTTACGTCACGTGTCCGGGCTGGTCCAAGAAGGACGCGCGGATCAAGTTGCGCCTACCCGGTCAGTCCACGTGGTGGGCATTGCGAGGCGCGCAGCACGATGCGCATCGCTTCGACATCTTCGTCGACCGGGTCTTCGAGCCGGTCTACCCGCAGGACCCCAAGAAGGCCGCAGACGCCACCGGCGTCCCCGAAAGCCGCATGCGCTTTCGCGTCGAATACGACGCGATCAACAAGCGCGCTGCCGGACTCGACTGGATCGATGCCGCAGTCAACGTCGGCGCCACCCTGTACATGCGTCTTCCGACCCTCGATGCCCCGATCTATGAAGTCGCCGAGTGGCCGGTGGACTCGGAAGCGTTCTTCGCGAAACGCGACGGACCGGGCAACTGGAAGTTCGAACGTCCCGTCGTCGCCTCCTCGGACACGCTGATCCTGACGAATCGCATGGATGGCCCGAGCAACGGTAGCCGACTCGACGTCGGCGCGCCGATGGACGTCGCCGCATTCCGCGGCCTCTTGCTCGACGGGGACAAGCCACGCTTCGCACGTGTGCTCGTCGATGTCGGTGCGAACACGCCTTCGCGCGCGACGATGAAGAGCGCCGCGTTCTGGTCGGCGGTTCGCCCTGTGATCGATGACTACGTCGCCAAGGGCGGAGTGTGGACGGAGACACCGTTCTTGGATTCGTGGCACGTCCTCGCCCCGCTTCGCGGGACCGGCGTCGAGGCGCTTCGCGCAGACCTGCCCGGTGTCGGAGCCACGACGTTCGAAGGCACGATCGAGACCGGTGACGGGGCCGTGTCGTGGCGTGACATCACGGCCCAGCGCCTCGCGATCGGTGACGATTCGGCGCGCAAGGACCAGCGTGTGGTGCTCGCGGTGACCGAGTTCACGGTCGACGGCGACCGAGAAGCCATCCTCAAGGTCGGTTGCTCAGCACCGTTCGCGACGTTCCTCGACGGCAAGAAGCTCGAGATCGGAAGCACGGATCGCGGTACGGATCGAGCCGATCGCTTCGAGGGCTTGGTGCGCCTCGGCAACGGGCGACACCGCCTCGCCTTCGCAATGCTTACTGGCGACACGGAAGCGGTTCTTCGTGCACGCTTCGCGCGCATCGACGGAACACCGCTCGAACTCAAGTAGAGCGTCTCCGCGGGAACGCGCGCGATCCTCGCGCTACTTCTTCCCGCGGACGCGTTCCGTCTCGGGTGCAGTCGCCGGCGGCACGTACGGAGCTTGGCGCACGGGCCCCTCGGCCTGGGAACCGTCCTCGAGAACCCGCAGGTAGATCAGGAGCGACGGACTCTTCGCACTCGCCGCTCGTCGGAGCACCTCGTGGATCTGACCGAACATCATGAGGGACTCGATCGAGGAGGCTCGAGCCGTGTCCGCAAGCCGCGCGCGTGTCGCGAGTCGCGCACGCTGCGTCTGTTCGGAAAGCTGCGTGCCCAGTCGTTGATCGCGAGCGCCAGCGCCGTCCTTTATGGCTGCTCCGGCGGAATCGACTCGTCGAGCCAGTTCGCCTTGTCGATCGACGGGGCCCGGTTTTGTGCCACGATCCAAGTCGACCGATTTGGTTCGCTGTTCGAGCTTCTGGTCGTGCTCGGCTAGACCGGCCTCGGCTTGCTCGTACTCGGTCTGCTGTCGTGCGGTCCGTTCGGCAGCCGGACGCGGTGCCTGCTCGCTCGGCGCGCCTTTGGCGAGTTCGATGCCGCGCCCCATCATGAACTCGGCACGCGGGAGACCGAAGTGCACGACGGTTTCGGCTGGTTTCCATTCCGACTTCGCGAGCAGCGCAGCAGCACCGCGCACGAGCGCGGCACGCTCCCCGCCGATACGCAGCAGGCGATCGAGCTCACTCGGCCGGGGCGGAGCGACAATGCTGACGTTGCCGGTATCGAACATCGCCTTCCCACGCACCGCGTCGTCGTCATCGCGCCGCTCGGGAGCACCTCCGAGCTTGTCGATCTCGCGTTCGGCCATCCATCCAACAGGCGTGGTTGCCGCAAACGCGACGAGATTCGCTCCGCCGACGAGCGGTTGTGCTTCGAGCTGACTACGCGCAACCCACTCGTAGAAGAGCGGTAGATCTGCACGTGGTACTTCGATGTGCAACGCAGCAAACTGGAGGTCTCCGGTTGCGAACTGGCCCAACTGGGGTTGTTGCGACAGGAGCGTGGGGTTGCCTGGAGAGGGTTCAGGGTTCTTCTTGGCACCGACCGCCACACTGCCGGTCGTCGGGCCACCCGCCGCGGGTCCCTTTTGGATCGGCCCCGATGGTCCCGGCGATGACGGCCCCTTGGGATTCGGTACTCTCATGTCGTCCGGCTTGGCGGCGACGCCGGATTCGGCATCGAGCTGCTTGCTGCCCTTTCGCATGAGCTGCCCGCCATCGCCACGTTCTCGTCCGCCTGTGCGGCCTGCGAACGCGCCGACCTCACCGGCCCCACCTGCACCGGCTACCGGGCCGTTGCTGGCCTTCTTCAGCTCTTCGTTCCGGCTCGACGGCTGCGTCACCGACCGATCGTGAGGCGACTCGTCCTCGAGCGCACCCGCTCTGCTTCCCGCGAGGAGTTCTTTTTCCGCGAGCCTGAGAATCGAAACGGTTTCGAAGTCGCCCGACTCGCTCGACGAACCGGCATCACGATCGTTCGCGTCGCCCGGTGCGCTCTTCGGGGGTCCACCTTCGCCGAGGTGCAGAACGCGAAGCGACACATCGTTGTTCAGGTCCGCCTTGTCCGCGCCTGCGATCGCCTTGCGCTCGCGATCGAGCCCCCCCTTGGCGACCGCTCCGGCGAACGCGTCCGAAGACAGCTCGGCTGCCTTGGAGTCTTGCGCCTTCGGATCGGCGGACCTGGTCGCTCTCGCGAAGGACGGCTGCTCGGCGGCGTCACGCGCGCTCTCGGAAGGCAGTGCCGTCTCCATGATTTCGCGATTCGAGGTCTCGTCGTAGCGAGCGACGGAATCCGGCGACGGCCCAGATCGCTCGAGCGCGAAAAAGACGACCAAACTCGCTGCCGCGAGGCCAACCGACGCGACCCACGCGAAGCGCGAGCCGCTGCGGCGGACGGGCGGAAGTTGCCTTGCGACGTCGGCGAGAATACGCGCGCGCAGCGCCGACCCTCCATCGACCCGACTCTCGGCGTCCCCGACGGCCCGGAGTAGCTCGACGCGACGACAGTACGAATCGAAACGCCGCGCGAGAGCGGAATCCGCCGCGAGCATGCGATCGAAACGTCCGCGCTGGGACGGCTCGAGAACGCCTTCGAAGTAATCGAGGAACCACTCGGGGTCCGAGCTGTCCTCCGCGGCATCGGGAGCATCGAACGCGTAGCCATCGTCGAGGAAGTCGTCGTTGGGCCAACGTCCCGGATCATCTTCCGGGCGTCCATCGAACTGGTCCTTCATCGAACCCCCTCCTCTCCGTCGAGCCGGGCACGCACACGCGCTCGTGCTCGGTGGAGACGTGATCGAACGGTTCCTTTCGGAAGGTCGAGGATCTCGGCGATCTCGTCGTAGCTCCGACCCTCCAGATCGCGCAAGGTCAGGATCACACGCCAGAGTTCGGGCAAATCCGAAATAGCGCGCCGGCACGCTTCGAACAGCTCCCGACGTTCGGTGTCGGTCCCCGGGATCGACGTCGGGGCTGCGGGCTCGTACGAGAAGCCGTCCCCATCCTCATCGAAGCTCTGGTGGAGACTGAGCGTGCGCCGATCGCGCTTGAGCGCCTTGCGCTTGCGAAGTTCGCTGATGCACACGTTGATCGTGATGCGGTGGATCCAAGCGCCGAGGGCGCAGTCCTGTCCGAAGCGCGGCAGGGCCCGAAAGACGCGCAAGAACACTTCTTGGACGAGGTCTTCGACGAGTTGTCGATCACGCGACCACATGCGGCGCACGAGTCGAAAGACTCGACCCTGGAAGCGATCCACGAGTTCGCTCGCCGCCGACGGGTCACCGCTGACGATGCGATCGACGAGTTCCTTCGCATCGTCGCCACGCCAATCGACTCGAGCATCCTGCAATGCACGCGGAAGCACGCGCTCGCGCGACGGCTCTGCATGCCGGGCTTCCCCCCCGCGGTGCAATCCGGCGACGCGGTCTTCGGGTTGGGTCGGCTCGGACAAACTCATGACTCGAACATCATCCTCACCGGAAACCCCGGCGCGGTCCAATGGCCCGTGAGATCGCGCCATCCGCGAGCCGATCGAGAGGGTCGCCCGCGGAGTACGCTTGCCGGAAGTCGTGAGGAGCATCGCCATGAAGACGCGCAAAACGCCACGATGAGGTCGAAGGTCCCGACTTTTTCGGCGGGCACACGGCCGGCCCGGGCATTCGCGCTATGAAGGGTTCCATGACGTCACGCTTCAAGACCAAGTGTCCTTGCTGCAAGGCGACGGTGCTCGTGGATCCCGACCGCCGACGCATACTCTCGCTGGGAGACGGCGCAGATGCCGGCGACCTGCTCGAAAATGCGGACGCGCTCCTCGAAGAGGAAGAGAAACAACGCGGAGCCTCGTTCGAACGCGCCTTCGAGGAAGAAACGACCAAGAAGACCCCGCGCCTCGAAGACCTTCTCTGAAGATCGCACCAGCCCTCGTATTCGCATCGACGCATATGCTTGCGATGCTCCGGTCGCGCCGTAAGCTGCGCTCCATCCTCGAGGATCGCAGCCATGGACTACCGGCAACTTCCTGGCGATCCGGGGGAGGCGGAGCGCTTCTCCTGGTCCAACTTTCTCACGCCCGAAGGGCGCGCGGCTCCCGACCTCCCCTTCGAGCTCGAGCCGTGCGCGACTCGAGGCACCCCGGGTTCCGATGGGGACGGCCCCCCGGCGCGGAACAAGGAGTCCCGCGTTCCTCTGCGGTCGTCGGCAGGTGTCGTACTTCTCGCCATCTTCGTGACGACGTTGACGTTCACGGTGCCACGTCTTGCACCCGGCCTTGCCAGTGTCTGGTCGCTCGTGCTGCCGATCGGCGACGGGGACTCCGACTTCCTCGATGGAGAAATCCCGGTCGACGATTGAACGTGCGAACACTCAGCGGATCGCGTCCTCGGACAGGTCGCGCGGTTTTGCCGTCGCCGCATGCCCGACGAGGGCGAGCGCGAACCACGCACTCGCGACCGACGATCTGCCGTAGCTGAGCAGTGGCAGTGGCAAACCGGTCGGCGGTAGCAATCCCGTACACACACCGACGTGGATGAAGAGGTGAGCTGCGAAGTACGTCGCGACTCCGGCAGCGAGCAGGCGCCCGAAGCGATCGCGCAGGCGGTATGCACAAGCAACGATCGCGAGCGAGAAGAACGTGTAGAGCAGGATCACCGTCATCGCACCGCGAAAGCCGGTCTCTTCGCAAACCACGGCGAACAAGAAGTCCGTGCTGCGATACGGCAAGAAGTCGTAGCGGTTCTGCAGACCTTCGAACAACCCGTCGCCAGACACGCCACCCGAGCCGATCGCGATCAGACTCTGCATCAGTTGGTAGCCCGGGCCACGCCACTCGGCAGGCGTGAGGTGGTCCTGGCCGAGCCAGATCGCGATGCGTTCGAGTTGGTAGCTCTGCAGGAATGGCAAGACGGCAACGAGACCGAGCGCGCCGAGCGCGATCGTCGCGAAGAGATGCAGTGGCCGCGCCCCCGCGACCCAGGACATCGCGAACAGGATCGGCAACATCGACAACGCGCTCCCGAGATCCGGTTGACGCAGCGTCAGATACATCGGCAAGAGCGTCAAGATCAGCGGAATCAGAACGACGTCGACGAAGCCGCCGTGACTCTTGAGTCGTAACCAGCGCGCGAGGGCGAGCACGAGAATCGGTTTGGCAAACTCGGTCGGTTGGATCGTCGCCGACCCGATTCCGTACCAACGTCTGGCTCCGTTCAGCGTGACCCCGAACCACGGCAAGAGCGCGAGTGCCGTGAGAACGAGCGCGAACAGCAAGAACGCGTTGTTCAGCGCAAACGCGCGCGGAACGAAGGACAACCCGATCGCGACCGCGCCGCACACGACGATCGCCATCGCTTGCTTACTGTCCTGCCCCGCGAAGTCATCACTCCCGATCGTGGCCGAATGCACGAACACGAATCCGACGCCGGCGAGCACGGACGCGAGCACGAAGACGTACCACGGGAACCCCGCGAACACGCCGGCGAACCGCGCGATCCTCGATTCGACCTCGAGCCTCACCGTGGTCGCACTCCGTCGCCGAAGAGCATCGCATGGAGAGCAGGCCGTTGTTCGAGCGATCGCAGGAAGATCGCGAGCGCGCGCGCCGGGAAGTCACCGCCGTGAATCTTCGGCGGTGTCTCCCAGAACGTGATGCAGAACGCGAGCCTCGGGGCATCCCACGGCATGTACCCCGCGAACGACGCGTTGTTCGCCGCTTTGCCGAGAACCTCGGCTGTCCCGGTCTTGGCCGCGACACGATCCCCCTGCAGGCCGGCGTGGCGAGCGGTGCCATCCGAGAGCGGAACGTCGATCATGCCGCGACGCACTCGATCGAGAACGTCGTCGCCCACGTCGAGCGGAGTGCTCGGTGGCCGATCGACGGCCTCGCCGTCCACGCGCGCCACGATCTGGAGCGGTGGCAATCGACCCGTACCGAGCGCCGCATAGGCACGCGCCAGAAGGATTGGCGGCATGCGCCAGCCGTAGCCGATCGAGCGTTGCAAGAGTGACCGACGCTCCCGAGGCACCGGACCGGGAGGATCGACGCGCAGCCCGAGCACGCGAATGTTGTTGTCGGTTCCGGCGAGCAACCCGAAGCGCAAGAGCGCTCGTTGCAAACCCTCGAACGTGAGCTGCTGGCCGAGCTGACCGAAGTAACTGTTGCACGAATAGCGCAGCGCCTTCTGCAACGACTGCGGCTGCCAACGGTTGCGGCAATCACAACTGATGCGGTTCCACCCGCTGCCGTAGTGACCCGAGCAGATCTCGTACTCGTGACCGTCGACGAAGCCTTGGACGAGCCCTTCGACAGCGAAGACGGGCTTGAGGACCGATCCGGGTGACGGTTGCCAGCGATGGACGCACGTCGGATTCGATCGATCGGGGATGTCGATGTCGAGCAAGTCGTTGTGCCACGTCCT
>JAGQQW010000188.1 GCA_020426005.1 Planctomycetota bacterium
GATTCGGCAGATATATCGTTGACCAAGCTACCACGCATCACTGAGAAGGCAACGATCGAAAGGACTTCGTCGGACCTACGCTGTCGGTCGCGGCCCCGTCACTTTGGACGGCCCCTCCCACCTGCCCCGCGCCTCTCGTCGCCCTCGCGTCGGTCGGTCGCCTTGTCTGGGCGACCGGCGCGTGGGTGACGAGAGCCGGCGGCAGGTCCGCCCCCGCGCTTCTCGGAGCCAGAGCTGAGGGATGGGGCAGCGAGAACCGGACAACGTCGTGCTAATCGCGCCGCATGCGCAGCCCGTAGTGCCGGATCTTGCGATACAACGTCGCCCGCCCGATCGCGAGGGCCTCGGCAGCTTGCGTGACGTTCCCCTTCGTCGCTGCCAGAGCGTGCGCGAGGATGCGCCTCTCTTCTGCCTCGAATGGCAGGATGTCCTGCACTTCGGCATCGATCATCGAATCGACGTGGTAGCCCAGGCTCTGCGCTCGTAGTTGCAGCGACGATGGCAGTTTGCCGCCTGGCCCTACGAGGAAGCGTCTTCCGATCTGCCGCCCCCCCGAGAGTTCCCACGCGCGGGCGACGACGGATGCGAGTTCGCGGAGGTTTCCTGGCCAACTCCAGAGTTGGAGCAGTGCAATGGCACGTAGCGAGAAGCCGCTGTGCGCAACGTCTCCAGCCGCCTCGTCGAGAAACGCCGTCGCGAGCATCGCGATGTCCTCGCGACGGTGACGTAGCGGCGGCACGTGGACGAACGACACAGCTCGTCGCTCGAAGAGCTTGCTCACCATCGGCCGAGATAGCGTGACATCGGGGGCCGTGGTCGCGAGCACGACTTGCGGGCCGTTCGGACTCGCGAGGAGTCGCGCGAGTTCTCCCAGGCAGTCGGCATCGAGTCGACGCAACTCGGGGACGTAAACCGTTCTGTGGTGCGCACAGAGTTCGGCATCGAACGCAGTATCGACTTCGAAGAGAGTGGCTCGTGGATCGTCGTGACCACCTGCAGACAGCAGTTCGTCCACGTAGCGTGCGAGTGTTCGTCGTCCGGTCGACGGTTCTCCGATCAGCACGATCGGCCCGCCGCGACCAATCGCATCGTCGATGCCTCGGATCGCGTGTCGCCACAGCGGCGCGTGCCCGAGTGGCAGCCCTAGGCGACGGGCATCCTCGACACAGCGAAGGAGTCGTGCACTCTGGCGGCACTCGCGACGTGCGCGCACTTCTTCGCTCAGACGCCGACAGAAGTCCGTCGTCCCGGCGAGCACCAGCAGGCCGGGGCCTGGCCGCAGTCCGCGCGAATCGGGCGCGTCGATCGAGACGATCGGCAGCCACGGCGAGAACTCGTGCACCTCTTCGACGAACGCGACCGTCGCTTCGCTGGCAGATGCCCCGTCGACGATCAGGGCATCGCACGTGTGCCCCCGCAACAATGGAGCCGCCTCGTCGATGTCGCGCGCAAAGTCGCAAGTCGCACCGTCGTCCCGCAACAAGGACTCGATCCGCGTCGTGAACGTCCTCGACGGGGACAGAACGACGACATGCAGGCTATCGATACTACTCGCCTCTGCCACTCACGATTCCCCCACCGGCGTATCGACTTCGGGTCACGTGATATTGAGTCCCCGGATTCGATATGCTGCCGCGAATGGCGCGCGCACTGGAGAACCATCGCTTCTTGTGGATGGACGAACATCTCGGTGTCGTCGACAAACCGGCGGGCATCCTCAGCACTTCGGCGCCCGGACGGAGCGAACCGGTCTTGACCGACAGGATCACTGCCGCGCTCGTAAGCCGCGGCGAGGATGCGGCGGTATTCGCCGTGCACCGGCTCGACGAAGAAACGACCGGCAGCATCGCGTTCGCCCGCACCGAAGAGGCACGGCGTGGCCTCGAAGAGATCTTCAAGAGCCATGCTGCCGAGCGTGTCTACCACTGCGTCGTCCACGGTGGTCCACGTGCGCCGAGCGGACTCATCGAGAGCAGGCTCGACAAGGACGCGGGCGGAATCGTGCGCGTCACGACGAGGGGCGGCCGCATCGCGCGCACGGAATACGTCGTCCTGCTGCGGCTCGATGGCATGTCGTTGCTCGCATGCAGGCTCGAAACGGGTCGTCGCAATCAGATCCGCGTTCAGCTCGCGGATATCGGCTGCCCAGTCGTGGGTGACCGCAAGTACGGGCGGCGCAACTCGAAGCTTCGCGCGAAGCGCACGCTTCTCCATGCAACCGCGCTGGGACTTACGCATCCGGTCACCGGCGCGCGCGTCGAGGCCGTCGCACCATTTCCGGCGGACTTCGAGAAACTCGTCGGCGCCGACCGACTCGCTCCGTTCGATGCGGCCTCCGGCGGCGCTACTTGATCACTTGATCAAGTCGGCCATCTTGACTTCCCAGCGCGCGTTCTCACCTTCGCCCAGGACCCGTGACGTCTCGCGAACGCTCGTCGTACCGCCATCGAGGTTCTGCTCGACGCGCAACGTGTAGCGATCCGGAGCGAGCTCGCCCATGTCGAGCCAATCCGAACCGCCGTCATCCTGCTTGCCGCGGAAGAGCGACGCCATCACCCCGAAGAGACTCTTCGTCTTCCCGACTTGCTGCCCCTTGGAGTCGAAGACTCGGATCTTGCCCTGCGGAAGCGTGTTGCCTTCCAGATCGAGCACGCGAATCGCGAGCTTCCCCGAACGAACCATCGAGAGTTCGACGTCGGGATTCGATCCGAGGACGACGGTGATGGTCGGCCGTTCGTTCGCGCTCAGCCCCGACTTCTCGACCGTGACGTCATAACGCCCCGGCTCGAGACCTCGGATCGCGAAGCGCCCGTCGCGCCCGGTTCGCGAGGATGCGCGCAGTTGTTTCGCGATCCCCCTCAACGCGGTCGCGTCCACGGCACCGCGCGTCAAGTCGACCTCTTGCTCTTCCGTGACTGGAGCCACTGCGCCGCCGTGTGGCGTCAATCGAATCGTCGCACCCGCGACGATCTCGCCGAGTCCATCCTTGACGATGCCGCGGACGATCGCCGCTCGCGGCAACACGATTCGCACATCGCTGACTTGTTCGGCAGCGCTGACGACGAGGCCCGTGACTTCCGCGATCGCGAACGAATCGGCGAGGCTGCCCGACGGTTCGGCGCGCACGGTCCACGTGCCCGGCGCCAAGCGGTCGAGTTCGAATCGCCCATCCGCTCGACTCCGACTGCGCGAGGCGCCACCGAACTCGCTGGCGAGTGCGAGCAATCCGCCCGGAGAGGGCGCGCCGTCCGCGCGAATCGCCCGCAAACGAATGCCGCTGACGGGCTGACCATCGGGGTCCACGACGATGCCGGCAACGACGGCGCTAGGCATTTCGAGGTCGAGACGCTGCCTCGTTCCCGCGGCGACCGTGACATCGATGGTGGAGACTTCCGGATGCTCCGGTCCGTACTCGGTGATCCGACACACGTAGTTTCCGGGCGGCACGGAAGCGATTTCGTAGAGACCTTTGTCGTCGGCGTTTCCAGTCCGTAACCCGATGCCGAACGGACCACCTTGATCCTGACCGAGTAAGGTCACGACGGCTCGAGGGACCGGAGCTCCGTTGCGTGTGACGAGCCCGAAGAGATCGACACCGCCCTCGGTGCGGTCCTCGATGTCGACGCGACTCACACGGCCCTCGCGAACGGTCGTCGACTTCAGACGCACGCTGCCGAGCATCTTGGCGAAGATCTCACTCAATGCGCCATCGACATGCGCCTTGAACACGACGTACGGTCCGGGAGCGAGCCCCTCGATGAGGTAGCTGCCCACAGGATCGCTCGTCGCGGACTTGATCACACCGCTCGCGATCGAGAAGCAGACGATCGTCGCCGAGGTCACGGCTTTTCCGTCGAGATCACGAATCGTGCCCGCGATCGAGCCACCGCGCGACAGCTCGATGACGACGTCCTCGCGGTCTCGACCCGCCGTGATCTCGACGCCTTTGCTCGCGCTCTTCGCGAACGCGGGGTGACGCGCGAACACGTCGATCGCGCCTCCTGCAACGCCTCGGAACTCGAAGTTGCCAAGCGCATCGGTCAACACGGATCGCGATCCGAACGTCGAGTCGAGCGCCATGAAGTCGAAGTCCTCGGGCTGGATGTCGATCTTGAACGGCAAGAAGCTCGGACCCTCTCGGCCTTCTCGAGTTCGGCGCCACGTCACCTGCGCTTCCGCGATGCCGGGACCACCCTTGCCGTCGGTCACGCGACCGCGAACAGTGACACCACGCTCGAGTCGAACCTCGATCCCGGTCCGCTCTTCGCTCGGCTTCAACTCGAGCTCGTCACGATCACTCTCGAGATAGCCATCGGCGTCGATCGACAACGCGATCTTGCCGGGCTCGAGTGGACCGACGCGAAACTCGCCGTTCTCGTGCTGAATCTCGAACTCGCCCTTGCGCAGCCACGGGCTGCGATCGTTGTAGGGATTCGGCTGTCGAGGCGGACGCCCCCACTCGGGACCGACCCGCATGCGACGGATGTTCTGGCTCCGCGCGAGCACGCGAAAGCGCTGCACGGGTCGGTCATCCGCGGCTTCGATCACGCGACCCGACAAGAACGCTCCGCGTTTGAGTTCGAGCACGAAACGGGCACCCGGCTCTTGATCCCGTTCGCGCCAGACTTTCGTCGTCGGCAAGTACGACGGATGCTCGGCTTCGATCCAAAAGCGGTTCGCGAGCAAGCCCTGGAGTTCGAAGCGTCCCTCGGCATCCGTCGTCGCTTCGTAGCGCACGAGCTTGGTGACGAGGCTCAGGTCGAATCCACGCGGCTGTTCGAGCGTCCTCGCACGGACCGTGGCGCCCTCGACCGGCTTGCCTTCCGAGTCGACGACGTAGCCCACGAGTTCGCGGCCGAGTGACAACGAGAGTTCGATGTCGTAGGTCGCACCCTCGACGATCGCCAAACGCTCGATCGGAGCGAGGCCGAGGTCCTTGCTCAGCGCCGTGACCGCGACTTGTCCAGCTCCGACGTGCGGGATCTCGAACTGGCCGTTCTCATCCGCGCGCACGGGGTTGCCCGCATGTACCGAGAACAAGACGCGCGCGAGGTCGAGATAGGCGAAACCGACGAGTGCTCCTGCCGCGACCTCGCCGTCAGGACGCCGCACGGTCCCTCGAATGCGAGCGCCAGGGGATCCTCGCAAGACCACGTCGACGGTCCGACCGAGTACGACGGATACGTCTCGCGCCTGTGTCAACGCGATCGTGTCGGCAACGCCGGTCAACGCGTACCCTTGGCCGGGCGGCACGCCGACGAAATCGAATGTGCCGTCCTCGTCGCTCTGCTGTTCGAACCAACGGAACGAACGCGAGGTGATTTGCGCCAAGAACGATGCAGCGGACGGTCGTAGGACGATCCGAGCGCCAGCGATGCCCTCGCCGTTTCGATCGAGGATTCGTCCGCGTACGCGACCGCCAGGGCTCAGGACGATCTCTTCGCCCTCCCGCACTTCGCTCCGCGCTAGGCGCACTGCCGGATAGGAGCGCGCGTATGCGCGATCGGAGCGAGCGTCGAGAAACACCCGACCGGGCGCGAGTCCCGTCAGCTCGAACGTACCGTCCGACCGACTCTTCGTGCGCGCGAGCACTTCGGCACGTGGCAGCTCGCGGGACTTCCAGAACCCCTCCTCGATGAAATCGCGCAGGCGGACCTCGAAGTCCGCGAAGGCGGGATGCCGATCGAGCGCCAGGACTTCGATGCCGTCGACGGGAGTGGCACGCTCGCCCTGCACGACTCGCCCGCGGATCACGCCACCGCGGGACGCGTCGATGGAGATGCGCGTGTCTCCGCGATCCGCCTCGGGGAGATTCCGGGCAACGAGGCGATCGCTCTCGGCCTGGATCTCTCCGTCCGGCTCCAGCGCGCGCTCCGTCGTCGTCCATGGCGCAGAAACGATGTCTCCACGGCTCGAGAACAGCCAGAACAGGAGAACCCCGAGCGTTGCGAGCAGGGCGAGAATCAGGGAGGCACGACGCATGCAGAGTCTCGGGGCAGAAGCGCGCGAGAAGGAAATCCAGAGTTTGTTCCTGGACCCAATCCGGGGACGCCCAAATGGAACCCATCGCCCGGCGACAATTCGCGCTCGTGTTATGGTAGCGACTCTCGTAGGGGAAACGCCCCGACGCACGGTCGCCCCTCGTGACCACGCAAGACCTCGAGGGTCGTCTCGGCATTCGCGTTCCCCGAATTCACTGCCAGCAGCTTCCTTCTTCCTTCCACTCTCAGGAGATTCTGAATGCGATCGATCCTTCCTTTAGCCGCGGCTTTCCTCTTCGCTTCGGTCGACTGCGGTCTCGCCCAGCAGAACGTCGCCTACTTTCCGAACAGCGCGCTCACGGGGAGCCGCAATGCGTTCCCATGGGGAAGCAAGGGCCTGCGCTACCAGACGATCATCCCTGCGTCCCTGCTCGGGAGCCGCCCCCAGGTCATCAAGGACTTGCTCGTCACTGGCGACCCGACCAACGGTCCGCTCGAGATCATCTACGACGACATCGAGATCATCATGGGCGTCACGTCGGTGACGACGCCGACCACGAACTGGGCGACGAACAACCCCAACCCGAAGACCGTCTACCGCGGTCCGCTTCGCGTTCGCTTCGATGCGGGCAAGTGGCAGGGCATCGGCATGCCCGTGGACTACCTCTACGTCCCGCTGAGCAGCGCCAACAATCTCTGCATCGAGTTCATCAACTGGAAGATCGCGAACACGACGACCTCCGACAACTTCTACTATCCGCTCCACGACACGGGTGCGAACCGCGCATTCAAGTACCAGTGGACGTCGAACCAGAGTTCGCCACCACTGACGAGCGGTACCAGCGGTAGCAAGCTCGGTCTCCTCCTCGCGGACGGTAACTCCGTCGTCGTGGGTGTCGGGTGCCAGGGCTCGAACAGCCAGACGCCCGAGATCGGTGCGAGCACGTATCCGCAGAGCAACAAGCCCCTCGACATCACACTCACCGGAGCCGTCGCGACGCGGCCGGTGCTCCTCATGATGGGCACGGACTTCCAGAAGTTCGCCTCGATCCCGTTGCCATTCGACATGGCACCGCTCGGCGCCCAGGGCTGCTACCTTTGGAACGATCCGACGTTCGTCTTCCCCGCAGTCACCGACGCGAGCGGCAACGCGAAGGTCAGCCTGACCGTCCCCGGCGGTCTATCGCCACTCCGGCTCTACAACCACTTCTGGATTCTCGATACGACCGCCAACAACTTCGGTTGGACGACGTCGTCGCAGCTCAAGCTGATCTTCGGGACCTGAGAACTCATGCAGCGATCGCGAGCGTGACGCGCGCGATCGCTCCACCGCCCTCGCGCGGCAGGAGTTCGATCTCGCCACCCATCGCGTCGATGTTGCGGCGACAGATCGCGAGTCCGAGGCCAGTGCCTCCGGGCTTGGTCGAGAAGGCAGGCTCGAATGGACGCTCGGCGTCGCCTTCGGGGAGTCCATGACCACGATCGCGGATCTCGCAGATCCAGCGGTCCGCGTCGACGGTGGCGAACACTTCGACAGGCGCCTCGGCGCGCCCTTCACTCGCCTCGATCGCGTTCTTGACGAGATTGACGAGCACCTGCTGGAGCCGGAGCGGGCTACCCTCGAGTTCGGCATGCCCACTTTCGTCGTGCACGACGACCGAGACTCCATCGGCCCCACCGACGGAGTAGAGCGCGACGAGTTCGGCGAGCGGAGTGGCCGCGCGGAAACGTATCCGCTCCTTCATCGGCAGCGCCGCCTGCGCATACTCGGAGAAGTCCGCCACGATGCGTCGCAGGGCATCCACTTGGCGCAGAATCACGTCCGCGGAAGCCTTGACGCGATCGCGCTGCACTTCATCCAGCGACCCGCCCGATGCAGCGCGCGCGATCAACTCGGCATGCAGGCGAACCGGTTGTAGCGGGTTCTTGATCTCGTGCGCCACTTGCCTGGCCATCTTGGTCCACGCGCGGTCGCGCTCCGCATGCTTCAGGCGTTCTTGCTCGGCGGCGAGTCGCTCGGCCATGCGATTGAACTCTTCTGCGAGCGCGCGCACTTCGCGCGGGCCCGCGACCTCGGCACGTGCGGCGAGGTCGCCCGCGCCGAGCGTGCGCGTCGTCGACTCGAGTCGAGACAGGGATCGCGTCGCACGTAGCGAAATCCAAGCGCCGATTCCGAGTGTCGCCGCGAGCACGAGTACGACGAGTCCGAGAAAGAACCGGCTCAACGTGTCGACGCTCTGAAAGAGTTCGAGCGCGCTCACGCTGATTCCGACTCTCCACGACGGCAGACCCGGGCGGTTCAGAGCGGCCATCGCGAAGGCGTTCGTTCCTGCATCTTCGAACCCGATCAGGTCGATCCGTTCGCAGGGACCACCGATGAGCGCACGATCCGTGTGCAGCAGGAAGCGCCCCGTGCTCCGATCCGCGACCCAGAGGGTCGCGCTCGCGATGTTCGCACCTTCGACGAGCGACCGGCGAGTCTGCTCGATCTCTTCTTGCACCGCCTCGAGCGGCAACAAGAAGACGCACACTCCGAGCGAGACCTGCGTGTCGTCCCGCATCGGAAGGATCAACGGCAGGACCCACGATGTCGGATCTCGTGGAGCACTGAGACTGCCCGACACGTCGAGTGGATCGGGTAGCGGCGCGACCAGAACCGGGGTCCCGTCGGAACTCGCATTCACCCAGGCCTCGAGCACCTTGCGACTTCTTGCGCGCACGTCGCCGCTGACGTCGGGGAAGAGCACTCTCGGCTCCGCACCGGCCCGGGATGTCACCAACAACACCGACCCGACGAGGTCCGAAACTCGCGAGTGAAAGCGCTCGAAGGCGGCGCGCGCTTCGTTCGTATCCTCGAAGCGCCGACGGAGCACGGGGGCCGATGTGAACGTCACCGCGAGTTCCCGCGCCTGCGCCAGCCGATCGGCGATCCGTCGCGCGGTGCTGCGCGCCTCGGAGACGAGCAGGTGCCTGCCCAGATTGTCTTTGGTCGCCCGCATCAGCTCTCGGTTACCGAGCCATGCGAACAAGGCGAACGGGACGACGACTGCGACGAAGAGTCCCGCGAGCAGCAATACCCGCAATCCCGCGCCCCGGCGAATCGTCTGACCTTGCCCTTGCATCCGGACATTCTGTCCCGGAACCGACCGGCCCTACCAACACAACTGGGCAACGCGAGGACGCGGTTCGTGCGAGGCGGGTGAGCGCTGGGTTCCAATCGCGGCCCACGGGCCCGATGATGCGGGCGCCATGATCCACGATTCGATCCTCACCACCGTCGGCAACACCCCTCTCGTCCGCCTCCAGCGCATCGGCCGTGATCTGCCGGGCGAGCTGCTCGGAAAATGCGAGTTCATGAACCCCGGTGGTTCGGTCAAAGACCGAATCGGTGTGCGCATGCTGCTCGATGCCGAGCGCGAAGGGCGCATCAAGCCTGGCGACACGCTGATCGAACCGACCTCCGGCAATACGGGCATCGGCCTCGCGCTCGCGGCTGCGGTGCGCGGGTATCGCATGATCATCACGATGCCCGAGAAGATGAGTCGCGAGAAGCAAGTCGTGCTCGAAGCGCTCGGAGCCGAAATCATTCGCACGCCGACCGAGGCGGCGTGGGACAGCCCCGACAGCCACATCGGTGTCGCGAAGAGGTTGCGCGAAGTCGTGCCGAACGCGCACATCCTCGATCAATACGGCAACCCCTCGAACCCGATCGCACACGAAGAAACGACGGGCGTCGAAATCCTCGAGCAATGCGACGGCAAACTCGACGCGGTCGTCGCGACGGCGGGGACCGGCGGCACGATCACGGGCATCGCTCGCGCGATCAAGAAGCAGCTTCCGGACTGCCAGATCGTCGGCGTCGACCCCGAGGGTTCGATCCTCGCGGGACCGGGTGAGATCGGCAGCTACAAGGTCGAGGGCATCGGCTACGACTTCATCCCCGACGTGCTCGATCGCGGTCTCGTCGACCGTTGGATCAAGTCCAACGACAAGGACAGCTTCCGCATCGCGCGCCAACTGATCCGCCAAGAGGGTCTGCTCTGTGGCGGTTCGGCCGGCGCGGCGGTCTGGGCGGCGATGCAGGTCTCGCGCGACCTCGGTCCTGGCAAGCGCGTCGTCGTCGTGCTGCCCGATTCGGTGCGCAACTACCTCACGAAGTTCGTCGACGATCGCTGGATGCGTGAGAACGGTTTCCTCGAGGCGGATTGGGAGATCGGCACGATCGGCGACGTGATGCGCGCACTGCCGCCGCAGAAGCTCTTGACAATCGACTTGTCGGAGCCGGTCGGGCACGCGATCCGCACGTTCAAGGAGCGTGGGATCTCGCAGCTACCGGTCGTCGACGGCGAGCGTCTCGCAGGCATCTTGACCGAGTCGGACGTGCTGCACGTGATCGTCGACGGTCGCGCGAGCAACGACACGTCGATCGCCGAAGTCATGGAACGCAAGGTCGCGACCGTTTCGGTGCACACGAGCGCTTCGGACCTGCCAGCCATCTTCGATCGCGGCGAAGTCGCGATCGTCGTCGACGGCGAGCATCGCGTGCTCGGACTGCTGACGAAGGTCGACCTGATCGACTACCTGACGCGCACGCCTGCGAGCGATGCGCCGCTGCGGGCGCGCTGAAGCGACACCCTCGCACACGTCATCGCGCGCAGTAGCACCGAGCGCGGTGCGCCCAAGGTCGGGCGGCACTGACCCGAACGCGTTTCCGGCACGGGCCGGACGCAGGTGCCTGCCCGGCAGGAGCGACCCGGATTCCCGCGCCTGAGGCTGCGTGCGTCACTACCGACGCGCGATCTCGGCTCCGCGACGTCGATATACTCGTGCATCGCGCATCGGGGACGGTGATCTAGTGTCCGCCGTCAGGAGTTCGTTGCATTTGTCGGGGCGGATCGACGCCCCTCGCTGCGTTGCACTCCC
>JAGQQW010000018.1 GCA_020426005.1 Planctomycetota bacterium
CTCATCGAGTCGATCCAGAAGCTGACGACCTTGTCGCCCTTGCTTTCGTAGCCCGTCAAGGCGTGCCCTTCGAACCGCGCCCCCATCATCTCGCCGGTGAACGTCGACCACGTCCACTTGCCGCCGCAAACGGCCTCGACGACTTCGCGACACTTCGATGTCATCTCTTCCTGACCGGTCACTTGCATCGTGAAGTCGGCGTCCCACGTACCGCAGTCCGCGAGCAGAGCAGCGAGCGGCGCGGGCAGTTTCGCAGACGAAGCGTCGTCGCTGGCCACGACCGGCTTCGCCGTCTTCGAGCCTTCGCCCGACGGGATGCGCGTGCGCACGGTGCGCATGAACTCGGTCTCCTTGCCGTCTTCGTCCTTCGAATACGCGATCTCGACCGTCTTGTCCGGTCCGTCCATCGCGAACTCGCTGCGAAACTCGCCCATCGAGGTCTTGCCTTGGAAGTGCCAAGTCTTCGTCTTCTCGTCGAAGCGCGCGTCGAGGCAGCAAGGTGTCTCCTCCATGTTGTTGACGGCGATGCACGTGTAGTTCTTCGCGTAGGGGTCGTAGCCGAGCAACCACATGCCTGCGCACTGTTGCCCTGCACACGTCCCGAGGCCCGACACTTTGAGCCACGTGCCGTCGCAAACGAGTTCGGCATGCTCGACGCCGACCATCTCGGTCGCTTTCTCCATACCGGGCACGCCTGGCATCGGCGCCATCTTGGTCTCGGTGCGCCATGTCCCGGCCAGAGGCGCCAAGCGCTCGTGCTGCGGCAGCTTGAGGCTCGGGGGCGCGGCTTCGTCTTGAGTACGAAGGCTCGTGGCCAGCAGGGCGACGATCGATGCGATCACGAAGGAACGATTCACGTGTTGGTTCATCAGTGGCTTCTCATGGAGCTGAACGGTTGGACGGATTCTAGTGGGCAGTCGCCGTCGCTCCTACCATGTGAGGAAGAGTCCTGGTATCCCCCGTCAGGAGTTCGCTCCGCTATCGTGAGCAGAGTTTCGCGACACCGACCAGCCCCCCCCCTTGCACCCACCCTCGCGCACGAACCGATCTCCCGTTCTGTTCACGCACGCGATCACACGCCGGCGAACCGAAACACCCAGCGACACGTTCGCTGCAAGATGTCCGACCGTTCGACAATCTCGTCGTCGCTGATCCTCGCACCACTGCTTCTGGCGCCGCTGCTCACGGTCTCGTGTATCTACCAACTGCCGCAATACCCTGCGCAGACTCGTGGATCCGAGGCGTACGGAATCCGGACGCGATCACTCACGATCGTCGATGAGCAGGACCGCCCACGGATCACCATGACCGTCGAGGACGATTCCATGGGAAGCGACAACGTCGTCATCTCGACCTTCGACTCGCAAGGCGGACTACGTGGATCGATGAGCCTGTTTCACGACACGTTTCCGCTCCTGCAACTCAACGGTGCGCGCGGCGAAGGCAACGACGACAAAGAGCGCATCGTCTTGTCGTTCGATGCCGGAGGCGACATGCCGAGTATCCCCTCTCTGTCGTTCTACGATCATGAGGACGTATTGCGTCATCGCATTACGTCGAACGATTGTGAGCACTCAGATCAGACGCGGGAGAAGCGGTAGCGCACAGCGGTCCCGTCACCGGAGTCGCACAAATCACCCGAATGAGAGCGCTGCGCTGTTCGTAACGCTCACTGGCAAGCAACCGAAAGTCCCTGCGTCGTACCGATCCCACTCGCTGGAAACAGCGCCGCCTGCGCCGTGAAGCTGCCGCGGAACGCGGGTGCGACGAAGCCAGAAAGCCGCGCACTGCCGAACCAGTCCGTCGTGAAGGGCAAGGCCATGTAGACATCGGTGTGCAGCCAACAGTTGGTTCCCGCAATCCTCAGATTCTGTCGCTTGAGGCCAATGAGGCCGAACCCGCGCGTGAGCTGCAAGGTACCGGTCGCGACTCGCAGATCGACCGAGCCATCGAAATTCTGAACCATCGTGAGCATTCCAGCGCACGAAGTTCCATAGGCAGACGAGGTGCATTTCGTCTCGATCGCCACCCCGATATGCAGCGTCATCCTGCTACGCGCGAGCCCACCAGCAGATGCCGCGAGCGCGCCGGTCAGTGTTTCGATCGTCGTGCCGGCAGGGCCGAGGACGATCGGAATCCGTAAGGAAGGTCGACGATCGGACTTGCTGATGGAGAAGAGCAACTGCTGATCGAGTTGCACGGCTGCGTTGTAGTCCCACACCTGCGATGACCCAGATCCGCTCCCCGAACCAGCAACGTCCACGGTCACGAAGGCACGTAGTGGTGTCGGACTCGTGAGATGGATGGCAGTCCGGTGAACCCCGGTCCTGCCCGCGTGAGTCAGGCTTGCCGTCCCCGACGCTTCAACGACTTCGTCGAGCTGGAAGGCGTGATTGCCGTTTGTCAGGTATTCAACGCAGTGGACGCTTGCCCGCGCGTTGGCGCGATCGGCGCTGAGCAAGGTTCGACCGATGCGCGTCGACGAAACGATGCGGGCGGAACGAAATCCATCAGAGCCGATCGCTGCCGCCGACAGGTCAGAAGTTGCAGTCCATACCGCAGTGACGGTTTGCGCGACAACACTGCCCGCAATGGCAAACCACACGGCCAGCACGACGACGAGTCGTGTCTGCCAAACGAACGTGCGGAATCGCGAGTCGATCATGGATGGTTCGAGCCTCGTCATGGGTGATGTGATCCTGCACACCATCAATGCTATGACGGCGCTCTCGGCCGACCGAGAACTCGCGACCATACCCACCAGATCGACGATTGGTTTCATCCTCCACGATGGATCGAAACGATGCCATCGGCCCATCCCGCCACCCCGTCCAGAATCGATACGGCCCGCGGGATTCCATTGCAGATCCGCATGCAAAACGCCGATCCGTCCCGCGGAGGACTCTCATGTCGAAGCAGGCCAATCGACGTCGCAGCATCGTCGTCAACAAGCGGACGCAGTGGCGCATCGTGGTCGAACAGGCTTGGCCCGCGGGGCTCGCCGTGCTCATCACGTCGATGGGGATGTGTTTCTTCGTGACGCAAGTGATGCTCGAAGCGAACGAACTCGCAGTCGAGCTGCCGAGTCTTCCTTGGGTACTCGTGGCGGGGATCGGGTTCGTCGTCGTGTCGCTCGCGGTGATCGCCTACTGCGCGCTGCGTTTCTCGCATCGCGTCGCTGGGCCTGTCTACAGCATTCGGCGAACGCTGCAGTCCTTCCGTGATGGCGACATGGATGCGCGCGTGCGCTTGCGCGACGGCGACTTCTTGACGGACTTGACCGACGACCTCAACGACATCCTCGAACGTGCTGCGCGCGCGCCCGACGATGCGAACGCAACAACCCAGGCGACCGCGACCTTCGAGGACCGTGCTCGCGTCGAAGCGAACACCCAAGCCGGCGCAGATATCGAAGCGACGTGTCGATGACCACCGATCCCGCAGCGCTTCCACCACCGCGTTCGCGCGAACAGGGTTTCGGCCTCGTCGACTCGATGGTCGCCGCGTCGATCCTCGTCATTGCACTCACCGCGATCCTCCAATCGCAGATCAGCAACGTGAAGGTCAGCACGGCGAGCCGCGCACGCGCGATCGCGACGAGCGAACTGCGCTCGTGCATGGAAACTGCGCTCGCGATGACGATCGAGGGAATCCTCGCAACCGGTAGTCCGTTCGTGCACGACCAACCGGTCGCGGCATTCACCGACCGCGCGCTGCCGGGAGAGAAAATCGTCGTCAAGTTTCCCAACTACACGGCGCCGGGACCCGTTCCAGCCGTCCTGCTGATCCACTTCGAGATCGAGTGGCGCGATCCGAGCGGCATGGTCAACGCGTTCACCGCGACGGGAGCGCTGCGCAAATGACGTCGCGCCGCCAACATGGCATGACACTCGTCGAGGTCATGGTCAGTCTCGTGATCACGGTGATCGTCGTCGGCGTAACGTCGTACCTGATGATGAACGCACAACAAGCCGACAAGATCGCGCGCAACGACGCGGCGTTGACCCGTCGCGCTTCGGAAGCGCTCGAGACGATCGCTACGGATCTCCGCCGCACGGGCGCCGTCACGATCTCGGGAACACAATATCCGGCGACCGTCGATGTCTCCGTGGGCACACCGCCGGTCGCGCATCGCACGATTCGATTGTGCATGCCCGAGGACGCCGACAAGGACGGAGCTCCCGATCTCCTAAACGCCAAGCTCGTGTGGAGCGCGGATCTCGTCGAATACGCGGTCGACGTCGTGGATGGACGCACACGTCTGCTTCGTCGCCAGGGCACGCGCGAGCGCGTCCTCGTCGACCACGTCGCCCATGTCGCCTTCGACACGCCCGAGAGCTCGGGCTGGGTCGTGCCCGTCGGCTGTATCCGTATCCAGCTTTCGGTGCACGCGTTCGGCACGAGCGGCGCACCGCAAACTCGCGAACTCACGACGTTGGTGCGCATGCGCAACGGAATCGAATGATGCAAGAAGCGAGCATCCAGCACAGGGACGGCGAACGCGGCAGCGCGCTCGTCTATGCGACGATCCTGGCGTTCGTCATCGGCGCACTCGTGATGTCCACGACGCTGAGCTCGGTGGCTTCGACGCAGCGGACCGTGACGCGCTCGCATCAACTGCGAGCGCAGTTCCTCGCCGAAACCGCACTCGCCGTCATCGCGGACAGCATTCGGACCGCAGTCGCCAACGAAGAACCTCCGACGATGAACGGCACCGTCGACATCGACGGCGTGCCCGTTCCGTTCACCGTCGCCGTCGAGTCGACCGGTCACATCGAAACGGATGCCGTCGGCATCCAAACTGTGACGGACGTCTACCTTGTCAAGGCGAAGGCCACGAGCGCACGCGTCGTCGCGACGGCCAACTCGTGGATGGCAGCGCGCACGACGAGTCTCTTTCAATACGCGGTGTTCTACGAGAACGACCTGTTGATCACGCCGAGCCCGCCGATGACGATTCGCGGGCGTATTCACACCAACGCCGATCTCTACATCGGCAGTAGCTCGAGCACGATCACACTCGATACCAACCACATGCGGGTCGCCGGCGCGATGCGCAGGCGATGGGAACCCGAGGGCGCACCGACGCCTTCCAACCCGGTTCGCTTTCGCAAGTGGGTCGAGAACCCGTTCGATCCGCTGGTCCCTGCAGACTACGAGAACTTCGAGTCGAAGGACGAGTTGACGATGCTCGGCGTGCCGAGCGTCACCGGCTTCGACTCGGACTTCCACGGATATGACGCGAACGGCGACGATGATTTCGACGACGCCGGCGACTGGGCACCCTTCGAGGTGAAGAGTGCACAAAGGCTCAGTGACGCGTCCGGCTCTGGCAACACGACATTGCGCGTCGGCGCCAACGGTGCAAGTCGCGCACAACCGCCGCTTCCGCTCAGCACGGATCCGTTCGTCGCCGACAGTTCGGGCGACTGGGAATGGAGTAGTTACGACAAGCGCTACGTTCCCGCGGTCACTCCGGGCACGGGCACGCATTCGGTCGGGCCCATGCACGCCAAGGCTGGTCTCTCGATCCTCGTCGCCGAGGACGGGTCGAGCTTCGCTGCGTACGCCGGCGGGTTCGACGTCACGAGTTCGGTCGCGGGTGCGGTGTCGATCAGCACGATCTACGACTATCGACAAGGCGGCTTCTCACCGGTTGCGCGCATCGACATGGCGGCGCTCAACGCGTCGGGTGTCTACCCCGCCGACGGATTGCTCTACGTCTCGCATCACGGCATCGGCACGGGCACGGCGGCGAAGGGAGTCGAACTCCACAACGCATCGAAACTCCAAGCCGACATGACCGTCGCCACCGATGGCCCGATCTACCTCAACGGCGACTTCAATACGGACACACCGGTCAAGGCCGCGGTCATCAGCGACGCGCTCAACTTGTTGTCCAACGCATGGGTCAACGACCCCGCGGTGTTCGTCAACGCGACCAACACGCGCTACAACGTCGCCGTGGTGACCGGCGATACGCCGACGGGACCGGGTCTCTACAACGGCGGCCTCGAAAACCTGCCGCGCTTCCACGAGAACTGGATGGCGACGAGCGCGGTCTGCACCCTGCACGGCTCGATCGTCGTGCCTTGGCATTCGCGCTACGCCAACGCGCCGTTCACCTACGTGCGCCGCGAGCCGCCGGTGCGCGACTATCGCTACGACCCCGACTTCAACGACATCACGAAGCTGCCGCCGCACGCACCACGAGTCGTCGTGGTGGAATCGATCGCGACCTGGTAGCGCGACACGATCGTCCTACAGCTGCGCTCAGTGCGGTAAGTCGGCGATATCAGCCAGCCGTTTCTCGAGATCGTCGGTCGCGTCCGGACACAACCCGCGGAGGAGTTCTGCGTCCGCATCTCCCTTGGCGAGCACCGCGAGGATGGCCTCACGTCGGCTCGGTTCGACTTCGTACATGTCGCATGTGTAGTCACAGGCGGCCTCGTCGCTGAGGAGAGGCTCCAAGAGATCCTTCGAACCGTCGGGATCCGCTTCGTCGAGCGGAAACTCGAGCGGATCTCGCGTCCACTCGCCCGCCGACATCCAGACCGCGAAGGTGAGCGGCGCTGGCTCGGGCCCTTCCATGGGCTGCAACGGCTTGAACCGCTCAGGCAAGGTCGCGAGGAGACCCGGCCACGGCTCGGGTGGATCGACGCGATACGGGGTCATCGGCGCTTCGTGCGCGAACCCCCAGAGGACGCACGATCCATCCGCGAACCAATGCGCGTAGAGCTGATCGCCAGAGCCGTTGTCGAAAGTTCCGGACAGGACTCCGTGATCCGCTTCGGCCTCGAGGTGCCAGTCATGGTAGTCCCGTTCGTACAGCAGCCGATCGAAGATGCAGTGTGCACGCCAGCGCACGAGGAGCGACCGTGGAGAAGGAAGTGCGTCCGTCTTCATGCGGGCGAATCTAAGTCGGCACGAGGACGGGAGCATGGAGATTCTCTCGCCGTGGCCCTCGCATGAAGTGCAGCATCAGGGCGCCGCGCTACGATGCGCACGGCGGAGGCCCACCCATGCATGCACGCTCACCGATGTTCGATGCGTTCGTACGACTCACGGCGCTGACCGCGACCGTCGCGAGCGTCGGTGCACAAACCACCACAGCGTCAGATCGTGACACGGTCCGCGTCCACGTCCGCGGGCGTGTCGTGGATGTCAGCTGCAGGCCGATTCCCGGGGCTACGATCCAGCACGGTTGGTTGCACGACGTCGGTTTGCGGGACGTGAAGAATGCGTCCGTGCACACCTGCGACGCCGAGGGCAACTTCTCGTTCGGCTTCGATGCCGCGCTGCACACTGCCCGGACAGACTTCGTCGGGCTCGCCTTCTCTGCACCAACCTACGCGACCGTTCGATGGGGCTCCCTTCTCGACGATGCTGCACGATCATCTGCGGGGCCAATCGCCAAGGCTCTGAACGTCGGCGACATCGTTCTCACTCGAGGCCGACGCGTGCGTGGCCGTGTGACCGCACGTGGTGGAATCGCGATTCCGCGAGCGCTGGTGCGCGCTGTCGGATCGATGGAGGTGTTCACACAGTCGACCATGCAAGCATGCGAAGTCAGTCTCGCGAAGTCGGGCGACCTCGGCGAGTTCGTCCTCGAGGGTGCATCCAGCATGCCACTGACGCTGATCATCAGCGCCGACGGCTACTTCGACTTCGTCGAGTCCGATGTGCGCGATGACGACAATGCGATCCGAATGACCGCGAGCGAGCGCATTTCGGGCCAGCTTCGCGATTCGAGCGGCAACGGCATCCGTGGTTTCGTTGGCATCACCTACGAAGACGAAGCACCGTCGACCCGCTGGGACATGCGTTCGTTTCGATGGAGCGCAGCCCTTTCGAAACCTTGTCAAATCGCGCGCACGCGTCCGGATGGTAGTTTCTCGATCACACGGCGTTACCCAGGCCTGTATCACATCGCGGCATCGGACGCATCGTGGCGATCGACACATTCGGACGCTGGCGTTCGCAAGGAGTCGGCGCAACGGCTCGCGCTCACGCTGCCAGCCGACTCAACGGATCGCGTCGCAGAGAACGCGATCGAGATCGATCAGAGAGTGCGCGCAGAAGTATGCGTTCTCGAAGGCCGTGTCGAGGGCTCCGACGTCTCGGGCCTCACCGTGACATGTCAGGACATTGACTCGCTTCCGTCGCGCCAAATCGCGCGTCGCATCACGGATGACGAGGGGCGATTTCGATTCGATGGATTGCATCCTGGCAACTACTTCGTCGTCATCGACGAGGACGGAGCCTCGCAGAGACTCGAACTCACATCGACGGATCGCGTGCGCAAGATCCGGATCGCGCGTCGAGTGCGGATCAAGATTCGCGGTCGGATCCACTGGGCCGTGTCGCCACCCCCATGCTTTCTCGAACTCGCACGGCCGTCCCCGTCTTCGCCCGAGTACCTACAAGTCCGGCGTCGCTTCGAGGTCGCGTCCGATGGCAGTTTCGAGTCTTCGGTTCTCGATGCCGGCACCTACCTGCTGCGCGCTCGCCTCTTCAACTCGATGCGCATGTTCACGTCTCCCGGTGTCGTCACGCTCGCGAAGATTCACATTGCGGAGAAGAACAACGAGTTGATCGAAGTCGAGAACGCCCACCCATTCGTCTCGTTGCGCGGGAAAATCGTCACCCCCTGTGCCAGCATCCCGTGGCACCGCATCGTGATCGCGGCACAACGGATCGAGAACCAGACGGATCCGAAAGACGCGACTCCCTTGCACCAGGCGAGAACACTCGGTGGTCGGCGCTGGGCCGGCGCGGTGTGCGCACGCCCCGACAAGAACGGTCACTTCGAGTTCTCCTTGCCTCGAGACTCGTACCGCATCGAAGTCTACGACGCAGCGAGGGGCGTCGTGCTGTATCGCCACGAGCAGGTCGATGTCACGAGCGACACGACACTCGAAGCACCACTCGTCGTCGCCGTAGAGCCCGTCCGCCTCGCGCTCCGAGGGCCTGATGGTCGCGCAGACTGCACTCGGGTCGTCGTAACTCTACCGGACCTGGAAACCCCGCTCGGCGCCGACTGGCCGACGAGCAACACGATCTGGGTCGGCGATCAGCCTGCACAGATCCAGCTTCTGCTACCGCACGGGAACGTCGTCGTGGAGGGTCAGGGGTTGATCACGAGCATGCTGATGAACGATCGGACACGTGCATTTCGGCCCTTAGTGCCGCACGACCTGGGCAGACGCGAGTTCACGGTTCGGAAGGGCATCACGAACTCAGAAGTCTTGAACGTCGAGTCGATCGCGGACGTCGAAGTGATTCGAAGCCATGTCCTCGGCAAGTGACCGGACCTCGAGCAGCCGCCGAAACGCCACTCGGATCATGAACATGATGCTACGCACGTCGATGTCACTCCTGCTCGTCGCCGCAAGTCTCGGCGCTTTCCTGCAGAACGCGCCTCGTGACACGGTCCGCGTCCACGTCCGCGGGCATGTCGTGGATCCGACGTACAAACCGCTACCCGGCGTCACGATCCACGACGGATGGCTGCACGACGTCGGTTTGCCGAGCACGAACGAGGCTGTGCATACGACCGACGACCGAGGCAAGTTCGACTTCGAGTTCGAGCGCGATCTCGAGACGGCGCGCACGAGTCGCTTCGGTCTCGCGTTCTCGGCTCCCGGGATGGCCACGGTCCGTTGGGGCGTTTACCTGGCGTCCGACCTCGGACCGCGGGTGACGGATCTGCGCGAGAGATACGACGTACCGGACATCGTGCTCACCGAGGGGCGTGAGCTTCGTGGGCGCGTCGTCACGCGTCGCGGTCGAGGGAGCGAACAGGGGCGCGGAATTGCCGGGGCTACCGTGCGAGCGATTCCGGCGCTCTCGATCCACACGCACAGCCCGATGGCTCCGGCCGAGACCTGTGTCACTTCGACGGATGCGGAGGGGCGCTTCGTCCTGTCGGGCGCCTCGAAGGGACCGACGACGCTCATCATCAGCGCCGACGGCTATTTCGACGCGATCGAACGGGACCTTTCGAGCGATCGGTCACAGGACGGCCTCGAAGTGCAACTCACGGAGAGTGGCTACTTTCGCGGGCGTCTCGTGGATGCCGAGGGGAACGGCATTCAGGGCACGGCCTGTGTCGACTACCAGGGCTACACGCCATCGGTGACCTGGGACTACCGTTCGCGCCGCTTGACGTTCGAATCGCATCACCCTTGTCAAATCGTTTCGACAGGTGCGGATGGTCGCTTTGCCGTGCCTCGTCGCTACCCAGGCCTTGCGCGCATCGAGGGGCGCGGGCCGCGCGTTTGGCATCGAGCGAATGACGCTGGATTGCGCAGCGAGCCCTGCGACGGCATCGAGCTGCGCTTGCCCGAGGCAGCGAACCGAACCCTCGAACTGCGGGCCACGGACGAGACCGGGGCAGAACTCGAGTCCTTCATCGCCGTCGCGTATTGGGCAAAGCAACAACCACAGGAACTGACTCGGCACCACCTCTTGACCGCGAGCCGCTACGAATCGTCCATCGCACGCGACAAGGTCGCGCACGTTGCTGCACCACCTGTTGATCATGGCAATCTCGGTGCGATCTTGGTCCAAGCAGACGGTTTCGCTCCGGCGTTCCTTCCGAACGTCGATGCCGAGCGGGCCTTTCCGCTCACCGTACACCTTGTCCGCGAAAGCACGATCGAAGGCGTGGTCGAGGGCGAGAACAGTGCAGGCATCACGGTAGAATGTCGAGAAGCGCGCGACGTCCAACCAGGGATGCCTCGGCTGCGTCTGCGATGCACGACGGATGAGCGCGGCCGCTTTCGGTTCGACGGCATGTGGGCAGGCAACTTCGAACTGCGCGCAGCATTGGATCCGGTCTGGAACGACGAAAGCGAGACCGTGACCGTCACGCTCGCAGCGTCCTGTCACCAGAACGATGTGAAACTTCGCGCACCCACGACCACGCCCGTGCGCGGCCGTGTCGTGTGGCACGGTGAGCCTCCGCGAGACTGCTACCTCGATCTCGCGCAACCACTGCCCGATCGACCCGACTACGTGCGGTCGCTCGCGCGAGCACCTTTGTCTGCCGATGGTCGTTTCGACTTTTCGGCTCGACCGCTGCGCAACTATCGACTGCGTCTGTGCGGCGCAGGATCGAGGAATCCTTGGCAGGGCACGCCTACCCTGCAGCTCGCAGAACTCGACGTGCGCGATGGTGCATCCGAGTTCGACGTCACCGCCCCGGAAACGCTCTTCGTGACGCTTCGCGGAGTGTTCCGAGCATCTTCGTCGAGCGAAGTCCCGCGGAATCGTTTTCTGATCGGCGTCCAGAAGATCCTGCCGAAGAAGCCAGGAGACTTCTTGAGCATGCTCGGGCGGAGAAGTCTGACCGGAGTTGCCTGGTCAGGGCGAGCGAGCATGTTGCCGTCGGGCGACGGCAGCTTCGCCTTCCGATTCGAGCCCGGTGAGTACCAACTCGAAGTCATCGACGCAGTCACCGGCATCGTCTTGCAACGGAGCAAGACCATCGCAGTCTCCGAAGACACGAGCCTCGACGAGCCTCTGACCGTCGAACTCGAAGCGGTCCGGCTCGTGTTGCGAGGCCCCTCAGGCCGAGCCGACTGCACGACGCTCGGCGCGAGCTTGCCACGACTCGACGCTGCTTCTGGCGAAGAACCGGTCCAGATGCCGTGGGCCTCCGAATCCCGCGCGACCCATGCAATCTGGGTCGGCGATCATCCCGGCCAGCTGCGGCTCTTTCTGCCGCCAGGTCCGGTCACGCTCGTCGCGACGTCCTCGGTCTCGATGTTCGGGTTGTTCCAAGCGGATCGCGCTCCAATGTCGAAGATCCCCTCCCACCTCGGCAAGCGCGAGTTCGAGGTGAAGCGCGGCGAGAGCAACTCGGTGCTCTTCCAAATGGAAGGGACGGCGAACCTCGAAGGGCTCGATCGCTTCGTCGTCGACGGCAAGCGCTGATTACTGAGGATCGTCACGATGGATCGAAGGAATCGGATCGATGTCTGCCGAAAGCACACTTTCCCCATCGCCGTCGTCCTGATGGTGACCCTGCTTGCCTCCCAGGCCGCCGGTCAGCGAGCGCGTGTCTTCGGTCGCGCGTTCCGTCTCGATGGGACTGCGTGGGCGAACGCTACCGTCACACTGACCGCACGCCCGATTCCCGAGTACTGGCACGTCGGCAAGCCCGACACCGTACGTGTGCAGACCGATGATCGCGGACGCTTCCAAGCGATGATTCTCGGCTTTCGAACCTACTCGACTTGGGCGCACGAGCTTCTCGCCGAAGGCGGCTACCGCATGTCGGAGATCGTCGAGGACACCGTGCAGGGACGACCGATCAAACTGATCGAGCGGCGCGAGCCGCAAGTTCCGATTCACCTTCGCGTCGTGCTTTCGGATGGGACTCCCCATGCGGAGTCGCTGACGTTCCACATGCTCGCACGAAGTCCACGGTCCGCCTTCGTCGTGCCGCTCACGTTGGATCAGAATCGCGAATGCGACCTACCGCCGATGCCAGGCACCTACTCGCACTTCGAAGTGCTCACAGCGGACGGTCGGCGGCTGTGGCAGACGTTCTTTCGACAGACGAAGCGCTTGTACGAGGACAACGGGTTCTATCATGGCGTGTCGATCGACGACGACGACAAGCGTGTCCTCGTCATTCGTCCACCCTGTCCCACCGAGGTGGATATCCGTGTCGTCTCGGCTACCGGCGAAAAGCCGCTGGCCGGAGCCGTGATTTGTGCGGGGCCACAAGACTCGGCAGGCTCGATGTCGGATGTTCACGACAGCCGCGAGTTTGCTCGCACCGATGCGGACGGCCATGCGAAGGTCGGACTGTTCTTGCATTTCGACGACGACGGCAAGCTCGAAGACCCAAAGCCGAGCCTCCGTATTTGGGCGGAGGGACACGCCGAAGCCGTCTATCGAATGATGGAACGCATCGATATGGTGCGGAGCGATCCTACGATCCTCGTGAAGTTGCACCCTACCGGACACGCCGTGCGCGGCTGTCTCTTCGTCGATGCAGACACACCGGCACGCGACATGCCGATCCTCGTCTACCAATCGGGGCACTTCACGACGAGCAAACCCTGGGTCGCGTCGACAAACAGCGCGGGCGAGTTTCGCGTACCAGGACGATTCGACAACGCGCCTTATCGGGTCACTGCGATCGTACCAAAGGACCAAGATGGATTTGGCGACGAAGCGCATCTCGCGTGTGTTCAACCAGGATCGAAGCTCGGCAGAGACGTCGATCTGGGAACGTTGCGAATCGACATGTTGCAGAGCATCGATGTCGAAGTCGTCGACGAAACGGGTTCGCCAGCCCCACACGCATGGGTACACGTCGGCGAGACGAAACGTGATGCTCCGTGGACGTACCCGACGTATCGAACGGATCGGCGCGGCATCACGACTCTACGAATGAAGAGCATCACCAACCTCGCGATCTTCGCCGCAGACAAGACAGGCTTCGCGTTCGCGCGCATCGAGGACGAGCATCGGAACGCGAAGCACATACAGCTGCAGTTGCAGCGCGCGTCGACGATCGAAGGTCTGGTCACGGATTCGGAGGGGCGACCGATCGAAGGTGCGCGCGTCGTCGCCAACTGCGGCTACCACCAGAAACTCGGACGCTGGCACGAGCCGTTTTTTGAAGGACTCTGTCACACTTCACCGGCGTTGCACCACCGCAGCGTCTACACCGACGACGAAGGACGATTCCGCCTGCCGTTTCCGGAACTCGGCGCAACCGTGAACCTGATGTGCTGGAAGACGGTCGACACGCAACTGCTATTCGTCACGAACCAAGATCCGACACCGGTTCGTCTCTCAAAGCCGACGCACAGTGTCCGTTTGGTTCTCGCGCCGAAGAAGTGAGTCGCGCGGATACCCCCGCCGGGGCATGACAAACGATTTCGATCCACGCGAACCCACGTCTCACCACGCCTCGCGCGTCTCCTGCCCGGGCAGGACGTGAATCCTGCGCTTCTGCACACCCGCCATCAGTTCGTAATCCCCCGCCCACAGCGGAATCGTCTGCTCGGCACGACACACCCACGAACGCACCAATGCACCGCTCGCGTCGCGCAGCTCGACCATGTCGTCGCGACGCGAAGCCGTCCAGCGCAGCATGCCCGCCGGAGGCACGGACAGGGGTGGGACCTGCACCGTCTCGGAAGCGACGCGCACGGACCCGAGAACGACTCGCGGCAAGATCGGCGTATCGAGCACGACTTCGTAGTCTCCGAACGGCACTCCCGCGAAGCCGAACGATCCGAGTCCACGCGACGAGGTGAGGCTGTCTTCGTGCTTCGACCGCAAACGGAGGATGGCGAACTCGGAAGGCACACCCTCGATCTCGCCCGTCACTTCACCATCGACGCGCGCGACGCGCGTCTCGATCGACAGCATCACGAGTCCACTTCGGGTGTCGACGTGCTTCGCGAATGCGTGCGATAGGCCCGTATCGGTATTGCGCACACGAAGATCCGCGAAGTCGGGGCAGTCGTAGAGCACATGACCGTGCTCCAGGGTCCACCGCGACGTGCGACGCGACGCTGGCTTCGAACTGTCCGCAGCCTGAACTTCGAAGCACTCGGCAAGTTCGTCGTCGACCCCGACGAGCCGCACATGTACCGGCGCGCGACGCGGCGCCGGCATGCGAACCACGACAGCCTGCTCCGTGTCAGCAACTCCTGCGACGATCTGCGAATGCTCGCGACCGTCGGGCGTGCGAACGTGGATCACGACTGCGTTTGCCGCGGGGATGTCGTAGAGCGAGACCTCACCGCTACGGTCGGTATCGCACGGAGATCCGAAGCGATGCCGCCCCTCGCGTGTCGACACGATCGCCTCTTCGATCGGAGTCCCATCATGCTCGAGCACGAGGACCTCGAGGTGAAACACCGGTCTCGTCACCAAGTCGACGTCCACGACCGACCCGATCGTGAACTCACGAGTCGCCGAGGCAAACTCGTCGATCTCATCACACAGCATGGCACCGATCTCGCACTTGCCGGGCGGCACGCCTTCGATCTCGAAGCGACCGCCTTCGTCGGCTTCCGTGCGAAGAAGGATCGGGTTGTGCGCTTCGAGAGCATCGATGGACCGCGCGAGGCTGCGCACGACAATCTCGGCTCCGACAGCAGCAGCGCCACTGCTCCGTCGCACTCGACCACGCAGTCGCCCCGCCCCACGAATCAACCTCAGGTCGATGCGCGCTGGCGGCGCCTCGCTGCCGGCAGCGACGATCGCGGAGAGAATCGTACCGGCACGCGGACAACGAAACCCGGGAGCGCGCGCTCGGACACTGAAACACAGGTAGCTGACTCGAACTCGATAGCGCCCTTGTTCGTCCGTCTTCGTGCCCGTCGGAGAACACGATCCTGGCGCGACCCCCGCGAGGATCTCGGCGGATGGAACCGGTCGACCGAACTCATCGCGCACGGTTCCCTCGACGATCTTGTCCGGGAACGGGTTGGTGAGCGGCCACGACTGTTGCTGCGATCCTGGCCCGCTGCGTGTGCCCGCCGCGATCCGCGTCGCCGTTCCGTCCTCGTTAGCGCGCGAACCGTTCGTCTGCGGGACCGCGCTCGCAACGACCGTCGAGTCGCCATCGATCGAGAGCCCGGCTGTAGGAGCGCTGGTCCAAGACTGCACGAAAAGCGCCGTCGGCAACACGACGGCGATCGCGAGCAGCACGAAGAGCCATACGCCGTGAGACGTTGACTTCGCTGGCAGCGCAGGCAACAACACCGCCCGCCAACTACTACGCCCTGCACTGCGATCGAGATCGGCACGCAGCTGCTCGAGCCCGCGACGAATCCGACTGTGGGCGGTCGCGACCGGGATCCCGAGCCGCTCTGCGATGTCCCGCGGAGGCAGGCCATCGAAGTAGCGGAGCTGGACGCATTTCCGATACACATCTGGAAGGCGCGCGATCGCGCCATCGAGGTGCTCGTAGAGTTCCGAGCGCGCCACGACGTCACTCGCGGACGGAACGGTCGTCGCGCGCCGGGCACCCGCTTCGCGCTGCACTTGCTGCTCACGCAGGCCGCGCTGCAGCAGCTTGCTGCTCTGCCTGCGAGTCACACGGGTGAGCCACGCCCCTCGCGCCTTCGGCTCCGCAGGAGCACCGCGAGCCGCCTGGATCCGCGCGTGCTGCACCGCGTCCTCGGCAAGATCGGGATCTTGGAGCAAGTCGTACGCGATGCGATGCAGGCGCGCTTCCTGCTGCTCGGTCAGTGCTGCCTTGACGAGGCTGTTCATGCAACGAAGATCTCGCTCGCGGGGAAATCGATCCCGGGTTTCTCGAAAATACTCGATCGAACCGGATCCTCGCACCTCATGGGCGCCTCTTGCGCGACAGAATCGCCGGAATGCTCGGAATCGAGTCGACACGACTGAACGGAAACCACGAGCCGCCGTTGGCGACAGCGTGCACAGAACGAGCCTCACCACGCTGGTCACGCTCCTTGCCCTCGCAGCGTGCGCGACCGCGAACTCAGTCGAGGTCCCGGTCGTCTGGCCAACGGTCACGGCCGCAATGGACGCGCTTGCCGCCGAACTCGAGCGACCAGACGAGGTGGCGGCAATCGACGGCGCCCTCGCGATCCTCCGGCCAATCGTCCAACCGGAGATATGGGAAGGGGACGAGATCGTCGAGAACATCGATGACGAGGACGGCATCTGCTTCCAGCTCGAGAACCTGCGTGACTACTTGCATCGTCGCCGCCTGATCGGATCCGCCTGGCAGCGGCCAGAGGGGAACGCTCGCTACGACATCACGCGCGACGCGTGCACAGTGTCGCCCCGAGTCGTGTCCCGGACCGGCCGCCTGCACGGAGAGCGCGACTTGGCGCGCTTCGTGTTTCGCCCTGCTGCGGGTGGTTGGTCGATCGCGTCCTTTCGAGCCTACTTTTGAGCGTTCCCTAGCGCTTCTCGCGAGGCTCACGTCGTTCGGCCGCCTCGACCTTGCTCGCCTCGGCTTTGCTCGCCTCGGCTTTGCTCGCCGCAATCCGCTCACCTTGGTGGACGAACCGTTGCACATAACCCGCGTGCACCGTGATCGTGCGCTTCGAGCGGCTCCACGCCGCTCCGCCATCGCCGCTCTTGAAGAGCAGCGTGACCTGGGAGTGCCAGTCGAAGCGACGAAGGACGGACGTCAGGATGCCTACGGATGCGGACTTGCGTAGGGTTTCGATCGTCGCACCTTCGTAGCGCAGGCGGAACTCGCGCGACGCCTCTCGTTCGGGCATCCAGAGCGGGCGCAGGATGCGTCGCCAAGAACGATGAATCTCGGCGCCAAAGTCGACGGCCTTGTGCACTTCATCGGGTGACATCCCACAGAGTCCGGCAAGGGGTGCATACGTCTTGGCGTCCGCTGCAAGCGCGAGCGCCGCGATCTGGTGCGCACGACGCGCGTCGCTGCCGTGCTCGCCGCCGACCGGCCACTCAGCACGTGGGACCTGGCCGGCCTCGAAGAGCAGGGACTCGATGCGTGCCGAGAGGACAGGTAGCGCGAGCTTCGGGAGATGGGCCGTGAGATAGTGCGTCGCGAACGCATCGGCCATGGTCTCCTCGTTGCCGAGGATCGGCAGGTCGAACTCACGGATCAGAGCGTGCCCGAGCTCATGCAGCAGCACGTGCACGAGGACGTGACCTGCAAACGGCGTGACTTGGAGACGTTCGTCGCCATGGTCCGACGCGCGGGCCGGATAGGTTTCGTCGAGCGCTTCGTCGCGGCAGTTGATGTGGAGGAAGCGCTCGACCTCGCTCCGCATGCGCGTGTCGTCGAGACCGAATTCGCTCGCCGTCTTCGACAACAACTCCTGCGCGCTCGCACATGCTGGCCGAGTTCGATCCAAGAACGCTCGCACGCTCCGTTCCGGCTTCTTCAAACCACGAATCAGTGCATTCGACAACAGATCTCGCATCGTGCCGATGCGGGACAGATCGACGGTGCACACGTGGTCTGCCGTCGTCGGATCGGCAACGACTTCTTGTGCAGCCGCTTGGCCAAACGCCATTGCGACCAGGAACAGGCCGCGAGACACGGCTCGTCCGACTGGACACGGCCTCACTGCATCGAGTGGGCTTCGCCCCCAGAACTTCTTCGCTCCCATGATTCGACTCCGTTCTCCGATTCTTCGATCTCCCGGTGTCTCCGGGATCGCACAGGGGGCTAGGGGGCCGACGATTGCGCGATCATAGCAGCACGTACGCCGACTGCTCGAATCCGCGACCGTGACTGATCGTGGTATCTCGGTGGCGTTCAGCAGGCGGAGCAACTCGTCGCCATCACGCTCACTGCAACAGCGCGTCGAGCTTCTTCCACGCGCGATGCCAGCGATCGCGCTCGCCATCAGGGAACGAATCGAAGGGCCCGGTGCGCACGACCACGAACGCTTCCGACTCGCGCCAACGACGTAGCCACGGAACGATGAGTTCGCGCAAGCGCGGCAAGGCGAGCAGCGGCTCGACGATGGCGAGGCGTTGCTCGAACCATGCCAACGCCTGCATGCGCAATCGTGCGGCTTCTGTGTCGGGGACACCTTCTTCGCTCGAAGCCATGACGAGGCAGCGGGCAGCATCGAAACGGAAGTCCTCACCATCGACGGCATCGAATCCGTACTCGGCCTGCCGCCAGAGTTCTTGCCACAACTTCGCGGCGACCGCGAGCCGTCCGGCTTGCTCGGCGGTTCGCGCGCTACTGACCGCGGTGACTTGCATCAATCGACCACGCGAGAATTCGTATGCCTGATCGCGTTCGCAAAGCTCGATCTCTTTGTGCACCCAAGCCTTCATCTTCTCGACGCGCGACAAACGCACGACCTTGAATGGAGTATCCCGCATCGCATCGAGCTGAAGACGAGCCTCGGTCAAGAAGCCGAGCCGCCGCAAACAACTCGCGATGCGAAAACGCGGGAGCATCGCATCGGGATCGATCTCGATGGCATTCCAGAACGCATCGACCGCGTGCGCGAGATCGACGAGTTCGGCTCGTCGTGGGAACGAGGGTCGACTCGGCTGCTGGGTATACCGTCGCATCCGGTACCAACCGAGGTCGTAGAACAGATCGACGGTCATTCGACCCGAGGCGGCGTAGCGCTCCAAGATTCGAATGGCCTCGTCGAGATCCACCTTCGCATGGATTCGACTGACCTCGAGAACCGCAACCGAGCTGTCTGGATCCGCGACCGCGGTTGCGTGCACGACTTCGACGGCTTCACGCTGACGCTTCGCTCCTGCGAGGAGCTGTGCGAGATAGTAACCCCACGGGCGTGGGTTCTCCTCTTTGTCGAGAACATCGCGCAAGATGTCGATCGCGACGTCTGGTTTTCCGAGCGCATTGAGGCAGTGCGCGAACTCGGTCCTCAAGAAACTACTTGCTGACGGACGCTCGGCACGCGCACGCACGCGATCGAAGGCTTGTTGTGCATTGGCAGTACTTCGGAGGCAAATCGCGATGTGTGCGATCTGATCGTCGAGGAGCTCGCGATCATCGAAATGGGACTCGATCCGTTCGAGCCAATGCGCCGCGAGTTTTCGCTCGCCGCACGACAGCGCGGCTCTCATGGCGCCCATCCAGAGCTCTGGGTCGGCGGGAGCCTCGTTCACGAGGCGCTCGTAGAGGTCGAGCGCGCGATGAGGTTTGCCGAAGCGACGGAGAGCGCCTGCATAGTACATCCTCAGCTTGTTCGATTCGGGCGTGATTCGCAGTCCTTCCTCATACGCTCGCAACGCTTCGTTCGGCTCACGCCGATACTCGTGACACTTGCCGAGGAGGCGCCACACACTCGCGTCACGGCCGAGTCGGGTCGCTTGTCGTGACGCAGCGACAGCAGAGTCGTACTGCTTCAATTCGTAATCGACGCGCGCCGATAACTTCCAAGCTTCGAACAAGTCGGGCACAAGGTCGACCGCCGCGCGCAACGAGACACGTGCGAGTTCGTGACGGCCGTTCGCGACATCGTACTTCGCCTTCTGGACAGCCAGCCGCGCTTGCTCCGCAGGCGACTCACCAACGGCCTCGAGAGCCGATTTCATGTCCTCGATCACGCCCGCATCGATGCGGCAGGCCAAGTCGACGACGCGAGGCCAGAGCTCGAGTCCGTAGGGAATGCGCCATGGACCCTCGGCGCGACTCTGCAACAGGGAAAGGCCACGTGCGGGTTCACCAAAGATGCGGAAGATCTCCGATGCGGCAAGCTGGCAAGCGTCGGAAAGCTCGACCCGTGTCTCCCATGCGTGCGCAAGATCGAGGGCCTTGCGCTTGCCGAGCTTCGCAAGCAAGACGGCGACTTCGTCCTCGCTCGCAGCTTCGACGGCATTCGTGACGACACCTCGAGCAGCCTCCGCGTTGGGATCTTCAGTCGCCGGAGCTCGTGGCACAGGAATCACGAAGCCCGCGAGGACCCGCGCGCGCCGACTGTCCGGCCAACGCCGTTCGAGTTCTACGGCCACGGTCGCGCGCTCCTCATCGAGTTCGAGTCGTGGATCCAGAGCGAGACAAAGCGCGAACTCACAATCCAAGAGCCGCACGGGCTCTGGCGCTCGCGCACGTGCGGTCCTCAACAGGTCGATGGTCTTCAGCAAGACGCCGTGCTCACCGCGCACGATCGATTCTCGCGCTGCCCACGCTCTCAGCAAACTCGATTGCACCGAGTCGATCGGCGCGCGGAGTTCGAGACCTTGTGCCACGTCCGCGTTGCCGGCCGCACGCTCGATCGAGGCTTCGACCCAGCGCAGATCAGGCGTTGCGGCGAACCGGTCCCGATCCTGTTCGATGCGCGAACGAGCGGCATCGACACCGCGGACCGCGTGCTCGCCGATGACGAGAGCCCCGAGAGCGAGGATGTCAGGCTTCCGTGAGAACGCTAGCGCGAGTGGTTCGAGGTCGGATGGCTCGATCCCGCGCATTCCGAGGTTTGCAACTCCCTCCTCCAAGAACAGAGTCGCTTCCTTTTCGAATCGTTCGGCTTGCCGTCGTTCGTGGCGTTGCCAAGCAATCACTGCCTGCACACCGACGACGGCCAGAGTCAGGACGATCGCCGCCGAGATCGCAATACGCCGACCGCGCCGCCGTAGACGCCGCAACGACCGCCGCACCCATGACGCCTTGCGTGCCAAGACCGGCTCGCCGATCAAGAACCGATCCAAGTCTGCGCGGAGTTCCCCCGCGCTTCGATAGCGTGCTGCTGCGCCCTTCTCGGCAGCCGTCAAGACGATCGTCTCCAGGTCGTGAGGCACGCTGCGATTGCGTACGCGCACGCGGGGCATGTCGACCTCGACGATCTTGTGCATCAGGCCGACAGGCGTATCGGCCTCGAATGGTTGCTCGAACGTCAAGAGCTCGTACAGCGTGACCCCCAACGCGTAGATGTCCGTCGATGCGGCGACCGTGCCCGCAGAACTCGAAACCTGTTCCGGGGCCATGTACGCGAGCGAACCCGGCTGCACACCCGTGCGCGTGATGCCGAGTTCACCGCCCGTCTTCGCGAGGCCGAAGTCGAGCAACAAGACGCGCCCGTCGCGTGCGACGAGCACGTTCGATGGCTTGACGTCGCGATGGATCACATCTCGTCCGTGAGCGTGATCGAGCGCATCGGCCACCGCACGACCGATCTTCGCGCACACGGCTGCCCACCCTCCGCGGAACAACTCGGGGGTCTCCACTTCACCGTCGTGATAGATGGGCGCACCGACGGCAACTGCGAGATCGACACCCGTGAGTTTGGCTGGATGCTGACGGTGCAGTCGCGCCAGCGCATCCCCGAGGCTTCTCCCCTCGATCCACTCCATCGCGAGGAATCCGAAGCCCTCGCACTCGCCGTAGGCGTGCACTGGCACGATGTTCGGATGGGACAAACTCGCGATGGCTCTTGCCTCACGTCGGAACCGCTCGCGCGAACGGTCCGAGAGCGTCAGCTCGGGTCGTAGGACTTTGAGGGCGACCTTGCGTCCGAGCGAACGTTGTTCTGCCAAGTAGACGAAGCCCATACCGCCTTCGCCGATCCTGGACAGGATGCGAAAATCGCCGAGCTCTTCTCCTTCGCGCCCACGAAAGAAGCCGGCCCCGCGCAAGTCGCGAAACTGCTCCCACAACTCTCGGAGCTCGTCGGCGGCATCCGGATACCGAGCACAAAGCTCCGCGACTTTGCGCTCCCGGTCGCCGGACTGCGCCAGCAAACAACGCGCGAGGAGGCGCTCCGCCAGTGTGGCATCGGCATCGGAGGTTCGTGGTGTCGAGTCGAGGTCGGTCATGGGTCAGCGACACGATACATCAAAGAAAAGTCAGACAATTCTCGCCACGTCTCGCGCGCGTTTTCGGTTGTCCCCTCGATACCAAAACCCGGCCGGGCATCGTTGCGCGAATCGATCGACGTGTAGCCGCGTTGCCACGGATGGGTCCCACCGAGGAGTCTCCCGACACCATGATCGCGATCCCTACACGAATCGTCACTGCCTTCGCTCTGTCCGTTTGCGCGTCCACCGTCATCGCGCAAACCACCTACAACCTCACCCATCGCTTCCGGAACGGCGAAGCCGTCATCCCCGTCGGCGACGTCAGCGGGGACACGCACCCAGACTTCCTCGTCGGCGAACCGACTGCGGGCGAGGTCTACCTCGTTTCCGGGCGTTCCTTCGAAACGCTCAAGACGTGGACTGCTCCGCAGCAGAACTCGGGCTTTGGAAACCGACTCGCGGCGCACGACATCAACAAGGACGGCGCGCTCGACTTCGTGGTGACCGCGCCAAACGACCAAGGCGGGAAAGGTGCGTTCTACCTGATCGACGGTAAGACACTGTCGATCGTCAACCAGGGCATCGGCAACGGCGGGACGTTCGGGCACTCCGTGTGCTTCGCGGATGTCTACCCGTTCATCCCCGATGGGATTCCCGAGGTCGTCGTCGGTGCGCCTTCACAGCCGTCCGCAACACAGCAAAGCGTCGGCGAGGTACGGATCTACGAGGTCAAGAACTTCAATGCGACCTTCGTCGGGGCGAGTTCCGGAAGCGCGGGAGGAGATCGCTACGGCGAGTGCGTCGCCTCGAACGGCGACTTGGACGGTCGCACGGGTGACGAGCTCGTCATCACTGCAAAGGGCTCCTACAGCTCGCTCGGCGGCTGCGCGGGTGGATATTTCGTCGTCAAGAACGCGACGACGACGATCCGCGTCAACGGTCCGACGAGAGTCTGCTTCGGCAGCGCGGTCCTGATCGACGACGTCGACAACGACAATATGAAGGAGATCCTCGTCGGCTGCGGTTTCAACAACCGGACCTCCCAGGCAGAACTCTACGACTTCAACACGGCGACGTCGCTATGGACGCAAACACGCACGATCAACCCGAATCCCTACATCCCGAACATGGGCATGGACGTGATTCGTGTGCCTGACCTCAACAGCGATGGGATCGACGACATCGCATTCGCCGGAACCGAAGACGTGCAGTTTTGGTCGGGTCGCAGCTTCTTGCCCATCGGCGGCTTCCAGTACAGTCCTACCTACTTCTTCAGTCGACCGCAGCTCGCCTATTTCGGCGACCTCGACAAGGATGGGGTCTTCGAGATTGGCGTCGGCACACAATCCGGGAGTGTCCCGGCACATACGAGCAACGTGCAGATCTGGTCGCAGAAGCGATGGTCGTTCACACCCGCGGACAACTACCTCAACGCGACGCGCGGCGGCACCGTCGAGTTCGCACTCGACGCGGGACCGGCGTACGCGGGCCAGCTCTACATGACGATCGGCACTCTGTCTGGCCTGGGAACGCCAAAGCAGTTCGGAAATGCCGTCGGCGCCTTCGAACTAAACTTCGGCCCATTCACGGCCCTGCTACCCAACCTCGTCAACTACGGACCGTTCATCAACTGGCTCGGGTTCCTCGACAGCAACGGTAAGGCAACCGTCACGCCTCGCTGGTCGAGCGGGAACGTCGCACAGTACGCGCCATTGCCGATGCACCTACAAGTGCTCGTCATCGATTACACGAAGCCGGACTTCAGCTTCTTGACCAATCAGCGACACTTCTTCATCCGCTGAACGCTACGTCGCGATCACTCGCGGCTCGACTCGTCTCGAGGGCAATCACCGAAGTGCTGGTGCATGAGTCTCGTGAGCCGAGCCATCGCTCGCGCGAGCAGGCTGCGAACGGACATCTCGGTCCGATCCAGGCGCATGGCAATCTCCGCCCGTGAAAGCCCATCGAAGTGCGCTAGCCGCAAGACCTCTTCGTAGCGTGCAGGCAAGAGTGCGAGCATGTCTCGGATGCGATCCGACAATTCATTCCGCTCGGCAGCACGGTCAGGACCGGTGATACGCGCTTTCAGTTCATCGATCGACGCGTCGGACCACTGCACGTCGACGCGTCGCTTTCGATCGCGTTTGTCGGCATCCCAGAAGCGCCGCCGATCGATGATCTTGTTCAGTGTTGCGCGAAACAGCCAAGCCTTGAAGCCCTCGGCGCCATCGACGATCTTGGCGCCGTCGACGCCGCGGAGCACTTCACGGCAGGCACTCTGCACGATGTCCTCGCGGGATTCGACGCCGAGCAGGGCAGGCCCCGCGCGACGCTCGACGAAGCGCACGAGATCCGCGCGCCACGAGTCCATCAACTCACCGACGGCCTCTCGGTCTCCCTCGCGCACACGCTGCACGGCAGCTTCGAGGCTGCACTCCTCTTCGGGTGAGGAACTCATGCAAACGCAACCTCTGCACAGGCGTCGCCGAGCTCGGAGGTCCATCGGTCAGAGTCGCAGTTCGCCATACGGCTCCCGAGGATACCTGACATTCTGCACGGATCAGCGGAACAACGTTCGCGCGTCCACATGCGCGTAGCTCCGGCCGAGCTCTGCCCCCCACTCCACGAGAGTATCGATCGTCCACGTCTTGAATCCTGCCAGGAGGCGTAGCCCTGCACCGCCAGTACGAAGCACACTCAGGCTGCGTGCGCCTGCAAGCTCGCCAACACGGGTCCCATCGCAATCGAAGACGCGCACGAGAGGGTCCCGAGGCACGCGACGGCGCCAAAGCATGCATGCGATTTCATGCTTGCCATCGCCGTCGAAGTCTGCCGGCGCTTCGAGCCGGAACACCGGACCGGCATCGAAGCGAGCATGCACCGCTCCGGTTCGAGGACAAACGACGTGCAGCTTCGTGCCGAGCTGATCATCGGGAGCACCGTCCCGGGTCTCCCCAATGACTAGGTCTCGTATTCCGTCTCCGTTCTGATCCTCGATCGCAGCGAGATGGACACCGAAGCCGCGGCATCCGCCATCGATCCTGCGAAGGCGACGCCCATCGCGCCCCGACATCACGTGCACGGAACCTACGCCTGGACCGTTGAAGTGGGATGCTGCCGTCGCGAAGTCCTCGTCCCCATCACCATCGAGATCCCCGATGCCGACGATGCCGAGCCCGAACGCTGCGCCCGCCACCGACCCGTCGATCGTGAACCGTCGCACTCCGGTTCGCAGTCCGAACACGTCGATGCGCCCAGCGCCGGGCTCGACGTTCGAACTTCGGTATGCCCCGATCACGAGGACAGGTTCCTGGGCGCCCGATAGGCAAGCGAGCGAATAGCCGAAATGGTCTCCGCCCTCGTTCGACTCGAAGACGCGAACTTCATCGAACGTTCGTCCGTCGAACACGACCACGCGCGCGAGTTCGCCGAAGCGAACCCCCGGCTCCGAGATGCAGACCTCGGCGTGGCCATCCCCATCGAGATCCGGAACACGGATCATGCACACGCCGAAACCACTCCGCGGCGAACTCCCGCGAAGCACGCGCAGGGTCGCACCGCTGACCGCATCTCGGATCTCGACACGCGCTTCACCGGTGATTCGATCTCGGATTGCAACGAACGCCCGAGTGTGCGAATCGGCGTGCTCGAAGAGTTCGATGCACATCACGTCATCACGCTCGTTGACCTCGAATACGGGCGTCTCCGTCAGGGCCGGCTGGTCGCGATCGCGATGACGGTCCACATCGAGCGGAGGTGATTGCTTTCCGTCCAACAACCAAGCGATCCACTCTCTTCGTGCAGCATCGTCCAACTCGACTGCGTCTCGGGCGTCGAGTCGTCCAGCGGCGAACCGATTGGCGACGTTGACGATCGAGAGGGCATCCGTGGTCGCAGCAGCATGCGCGACACTCGATCTCCTCGCGGCCGCGACGTGAATCGCATGCAAGAACCCGAACCACGACTCGATCTCACCCACGAGACGACCGGAGAAGCCGATCTCCATCCATCGGCGTCTCGCCGCGTCGTCCTGCTGTCGCCACCACGCATCCGATGCCCGCAACAATCCATCGATCGCAGCGACATCGCCAGGAAAGTTGACGACACGCCATACGTACGCATTGGCCGCATCGAGCCAAGCCCCGTTGCGCTCGAGCAATTCCGTGAGACGCCAATCCGCAGGCCGGTAGAGATTCCACACGCTGCGGTAACACGCACTGGCCCCTTCCACGTCACCGCGACAGAGCGCGAGATCACCGCGCAGGACCTGGAGTTCGGAATGCGACGCCGGGGTAGGAGCTGATTCGGCTCGTGCCAAGTATCGCTCTGCCGCGACGATCTCGTCGCAACGCAACGCCGTCGTCCCTGTCAACGCGAGCAGCGAACCACAGTCTGAGAAGACTTCGAGCGAACGAACGAGCCTCGGATATGCAGCGCCGTATCGACCGCGCCAATAGCGTGCGAGTCCGACGAGCCCATCGACGAGCGGCGACTCGTCTTCGCCTGCGTCCCCCCGCGAAAGGCAGCGAAGCGCGATTTCTGGACTCCTTACGAAATACGCGAGCAGACCGAGAGCTCGGCGATCGACCGAAGACATCGTGTCGATTTCCGCAACGACACTCGCGACGCCGCTCTCATGCCACTCCTGTGCGGCACGAACGGTCTGCGGATAGGTCTCGAAGTCGCGATCTTGCGTGCCAGCGAATTGCGATTCTGCATCGGTGACCTCGACCGCGAGCCGCAGCATGTCCATCTCGAGATGAGCTACCGGATCGTCGATCTCCGACAGCGCTGCCCGGTATTTTTCGAGCGCCGTGTCGGCGGCTCCGAATCGTTGCAAGGGTCGCGTAGCGGGCTCCGAAGCCATGACTGCAATCCATGTATCGACCCGCAACTGATCGAGCAAAACGGTGCGTCGCGCGGCTCGCAGATCGGAGTGCGCTCTCGAGATGCGTTCTGCACGGTGCACGCTCCATGCCAGAAGCCCCGTGGCGACGAGCACCATGGCGACGATGGAAAGCAGCGCCGCTGCAACGACTGTGCGTTCACGCCGAACGAAGAGCTGCACGCGGTGCCAGGCGAAGGCACCACGTGCAGCGACTGGACGCAAATCGATCACGCGGTCGAGATCATCTGCAAACGCACGAGCCGATTCGTAGCGGTGCGCAGGATCGACAGCGAGTGCCTTGGCGAGAACGGCTTCGAGGTCGACGGGCAACGTAGGATCTCGGCGGCGCAGCGCGGGTACTCGACCTTCTTCGATGTGTCGCGCGATCTCGGCAGGCGCTTTGCCATCGATTGGTGGGACACCAGTGACGGCCTCGTACAACGTCGCCGCGAGTCCGTAGACATCCGTACGCGCGTCCACGGCGTCGCCTCGCAACTGTTCCGGAGCCGCATAGCGCAGAGTGCCGAGGAACGCACCGGTTGCCGTATGCATCGTCTCGTGAGCGTCGAGCACGAGTCCGAAATCGGCGAGAAGTGCGGTTCCATCTTCGCGAAGCAGGATGTTCGAAGGCTTGACGTCACGGTGGACGAGATCGTTCTCATGGACGACATCAAGAGCGCACGCGATCTGAATGCCGATCCGACAGACCTCCTTGGGACTTGCCGGTCGTACAGCGATCCGGCGCGCGAGCGTCGTACCGGCGACGTATTCCATCGCGTAGCCGACCCGGTGCGGCGTTTCGAGCACGTCATACACGACGACGATGTTGGGATGCCGAATGCGCGCGAGCGTGCGCGCTTCGTTGACGAAACGTGCATGTCGATCGCGCGAGAAACGCGCCTCGAATGGAAGCACCTTGAGCGCCACGAGCCGTCCGCCGAGTGAGGGCTTGCGCGCGAGGAACACGCGTCCCATCGATCCGGACCCGAGTTCGTGCAGGATCTCGTAACCCTCGAACCGCGGGTGACACTCGGCCGGTCGAGGTGTCACGCGATGCGCCAGCTCGATCATCGCGTGGATCGCGTCGGCAGCATCAGGGCGGCGAGCGATCCAAGGTCCTGCATCGAAATCCTCACCATCTTGGATCGACGAACTCGTGGCGTCGAAGACGTCATCGAGAAAGTCCTCGAGAACGTCTTCGGTCAGATCTCCGCCGAGCTCGCTCATGTCGCCGGATCTGTCGCGTCGTTCGGCGCACTCTGTGACAACAGGGTCGAAAGGCGCTTGGCGTAGAGCGCCGCGCCCTTTCGAAAGCGGTGCTTGACCGCCGACTCGCCGATCTCGAGGCGTGTGGCGACTTCGACGATCATGGTCACGTCCGCTGTTGCACCGGTACACCTCGCGCCGCTCGGCTTCGGCGACGGTCGTATCTTCTTCAACGGCGAGGACGCGAACGGCGATCGGGAACCGTGGGTCAGCGATGGAACGGTGGCCGGTACGTTCCGGCTGGCCGACCTCCATCCGGCGGCGTCGAGCTTGCATCAACCGATGGGTAACAGTCGACTTGGTGACGGCGCACTGATTCTGTTCCGTGCACGCGATCCGAACGTTGGAATCGAGACCTTCCTCACGGACGGAACGAATCAAGGCACCAAGCTCGCTTTCGACCAGACGCCCGGGATCAACACCACGACGCCCGCCTGGGCGTTCGTGCCCATCGGCGGCAATGTCGTGTTTCACGGTGACGACGGCATTCACGGCGGCGAACCCTACGCATTCTCGCTCGTGCAGTTCGGTGGCACGCTCGTCGAGGAATACGGCGTGGGCTGCAAGGGCGGCGCCGGAATCCCACGGCTTACGGCCGTCGGGGCACCGGCGATCGGGAACTCGAGCTTCGCGCTCGAAATCTCGAAGCTCATGCCGAACGGCATCGCCATACAAGTCGTGAGCGCAAAGCCGGCCGCGATCTCGCTGCCACCGTGCACGTTGCTCGTCGATCTGTCCGGCGCGATCTCCGAGGGCAAAGTCGCCGATGCCAGTGGCGTCGTGTCGATCCCCCTGCCGGTGCCGCTGGATCCCAAACTCCTCGGGATCCAGTTCTATTCGCAGGCAATCTCGATCGACAATGCCGGCGCGCTTCTACAGAAGTTCGCGCTCAGCAATGGACTGCGCGTGCTCGTCGGTCGCTGAACGCGCCCGAGATCACGCAGTGCACGTCACTGGATCTGCCAGGTCGGGCAAGCGCCCGTGATCATCGTACCCGTGGCGCTCGTGTGGTTGTTGCCCGTCGCGTAGACGAACGCACTCGGTGCGCCGAGGCCAGTGCCGATGCTCCACTTGCTGGACCAGCCGCTGACGATGCCGGCAGTGTTGGCAGCGGCGTCGAACCAGATCGTCTGATCGTAGAACGCCGAGCCGCCGAGGCCGGCCGGAATCGTCATCGTCGGGGTACGGGCGGTGCCGCTCGCACTCGCCGTGAGCGCGCCGAGGAAGCCGATCTCGAGACCGACGTTGAACGAGCAGTTGGTCGCGCCCAGTGGCGTCAGGTCGAGCGGGAGCGGCCAGGTGCCCTTGTTGTCGACACCGAAGGCGCTGAGCGCGATCACGCCGATGACGTTCGGCTGGAGTCCGCCGTACTGGACGTACCACGAGCCACCGCTGGGGCGGAGACCACCGGTCGTGTAGCTCAGCGAGTTGTTGTAGGTACCGCCGCTGAACTTGCACTGCGAAGGAACCGCGCCGTTGGTCGAACGGCCGCCGAGGTCCGGCGTCGTGTATTCGACATACCAGGACGACGCGCCGGTCGTCTGCACCTGCGTCAGGTCGATGACGAGCGAGCCACCGGCCGAGGTCGGCGGAATCACGAACGGCGCATTGAACGGGAACGCCGGCTGCCAAGGCGCGGGCCACGTGGCCTGGTTGACGGAGGCTGGCAGCGAAATGGCCGTGTTGATCACGGTCGTCGACGACGCTCCGTAGTTGGTCGCGAACGTCGTCGTCGCGGCGCTCGACAGTGCGGTCGAGACGGAAAGAACGAGGGTCGCGTTCGTCGTCATCGCCGGGTTGCTGTTCCCGAGTCCGATGGGGCGACGCACGGCGATGGACTTCGCGACCAAGGGCGCGACGTTGCCGAGGTCGCTCAGGTCGATGATCGTCTGGCTACGCGACGCAGGAGCCGTCGTCGTCGACGTCGTGCTGTAGAAGACGCTAGACGTATAGAACGGCGACAGTGTCGGACGCGTTGTGGCCACCGACGAAGGCACGGTGATTTGCCCGGTTGCCGAAGCAGCCAACGCGAGAGAAGAAACGAAGCAGGTGCGTAGACGCATCAATGCGGTCCTCAGGGAAGAAAAGGAGTGAGGGGAAGAGAGCGGGTTCGCTCGTTCGAGCGACCGCATACGCGCCTCCTATGTCACCCCGCGAGACCGGTCACACCGATTCTCTGCGTACTTCAGGCGAAGTCAGGACTGCAGCAATCAGCATGCGCAACGCAAGGATCTCGGCGCTTTGACGCAAGAGAATCGCAAGCCCCTTCAGCGCAACGTTTGATTTCCTGGAGCCCGGTCAACGACTAGCGCTCGCCGAGTATCCCGTCGGTAGTTCGGCGATGCGACGCCACAGCTCATTTCTTCACACGCGCATGGTCGAACCGAGGGTCGCGCGGGATCGGACGCGGGCGACGGTCCTTGTCGATCGCGACGTAGCGAAAGACTCCTGTCGTCACGAGACAACGGTCGGACTCGACCTCGTCGATCAGGTCCTTGGCCCACACTTCGAGACGAATGTCACACGACGTGGTGCCGATGCGGACGACCTCTCCGTACACACAGACCGCATCGCCGACGCTCACCGGGCGCACGAACGTCATTTTGTCGGCGGTGATCGTCGTCACGCGGCTGTGCGCGACTTCTTTCGCGAGCATCCCTCCCCCCATGTCCATCTGCGACATGATCCAACCACCGAAGATGTCGCCATTGGGGTTGGTGTCCGCGGGCATCGCGAACGTGCGCAGCACGAGCGTGCCCCGCGGCTCGGAGGGTCGCTCGGAGGGTATCGAAGAGTGCCTGGTCTCAGCTGCCATGGACAAAGAGTATGACAGGAGCTTCTGGCTTCCGCTTCCCTCTCGCCTTCCGAGGACATCAATCGCGTCGAAACATCCTGGTCAGATCGACGCCGACCTTGCGCGCAGGCTCGTTCTCGTAGGTCGCGTTCTTTCCCGAACTCTCGATCACCGACAGCCACACGTGTTCACCCGATGCAAACGATGCATCGACGATGATCGTCTGACGCCACGTCTGCCCGGCCTTGGCGCGAGTTCGCAACGGGCAGAGATCCCGCACCACGGACTCGTGACGCCGAGCAGTCCTCGACTGCAATCGAACTCGATGTTCGAGTTCGACGTCGCTCGACGCGTGCCACAAGAGTTCGAGCTCCGCGTCGTCTTCGTGTGGGACGAGGTGACCAGCGAGGAGCGTCAAGCCGCCACGAATCGCGACCCCACGTAGCTCGGACGCACTCAGCGCCACGCGACTCGCACGATCGCGAGGATCGTCCACGAGGCGCAGAGCGATCGGATTCTGTGGCAGCTTGGCGACGACGAGTCTCTCCGTACACTCTTGGATCACGAAGCGCGGCCGAACCGCGTCGATCTTGGACACGTCGAACTCGGGTACGAACCGGTAGAACGCCGCAGAGAAGTGAGCGCTCAGGTACGCCTGCATGTTCTGCAGGAACGAATCGTGCAGCAAGTAAGCGCGAGGCAAGCCCGCCTGCTCCCACGTCGACACGCTGTCCTTCGACCCGTCGAGCTGTGTGATCTGCGGGAACGACGACGGCAGCACGTCGGGCAACAACAAGTAGTCGACCGCCTGCTCGCTGGATGCCAAGCCGAGCATCTCGGCAAGATCGCGTCCGCTCTCACAGAGCCGCTCGCTCCATGTCCCGCGGGTCTCCGAGTAGGGCTCGAGCGCCGTCGCGTGCTCGGGCACTAGCTGCGCGAGCCGCGCCATCACGGCCGAATAGGCCGCGAAGGCACCCAGGTGATTCCAATGTGTGTCGAGTGGCCAATAGCTGAGTCGTCTCGACACATGATGATCCGTCGCTTCGTTCTCGAGACGCTGGCGCTGGTCACGAACCGCGCTCGTCGTATCGAGCCACGCGACTTCGTTCGCACCGCGCAGGAACGCATCGAGTTGTTCGAGTCTTCGCGGTCGCCGCACGGGCTTGATTCGACTCGGTAGATAGTCGGGATAGATCGTCGTCTTGGCCGGTGCTGCGAAGAAGAGGTACGCGATTCCCCTCTCTGCCAAGAAGTCTCGGCGCTCTGCGATCGTGCGCGCCCAGAACGCGAGTTCGCTGCTCGTGTAGAGACGAGCCTCCTGGCGCCAGGCGTCGACACTCTCAGCGAGGAAGAGCCACCCATCCTTGCCGACGACGGCTTGATCGTCCCCGACTTCTAGGACGCGATAACGCACCGAGTTGTGCCACGACACCAAGTCTTGCCGCAAGCCGAAATGGTCGTCGAACCACGCTTCGAAGGCACGAGGGAAAGCTTCGATGTCGGCGTACGAGCGTGGCACTCCCGGTGCCACGGCGAGCTGGCGCTTCTCCGACGTCGGCGAGGGCGCAGGCCCGAGTACCGAATAACAGACCGGAACGCAGATCGCGGCAACGAAGAGAGCGACCGTCGCGATGTCGTAGATTCTGTGGACGACTTTCATCGCTCAGAAGCGGAAGTAGATGAACGGGTTGTACGTGGAAGCAGCGAGCTTGGTCGCACAAGCCACGAAGAGCACAGCGAGGATGCAGAGCAGCAGGCCGCGCATTGCGCTGACTGCGAGCACCCCGGTGACCGACGGCACAGCCTCGTTTCGATCAAGAACGCGTTGCGCCCATTGACCAATCGACGGCAGAACCGGCATTGCCGCCACGCCACCCAAGAGGATCGTCAGGATGACCTCCGAATCCAGATACGCGCCGGCTTCATGGGCAATGCCGTTGCCTGCACCGAACCCGAGCATCGCGCCATAGAACTCGAGCGCCTGATCGATGCTCGTCGCGCGAAACAGGACCCAGCCGCATGCGACGACGAACAGAGTGTACGCATGACGCAGTGCGCGTGGCGCGTCGTGGACGATGCGACCGGCGCCAAGTCGTTCGAACACGAGGAAAGCACCGTGGTAGATCCCCCACAGCACGAAGGTCCAGCTGGCACCGTGCCACAAGCCACACAGGAAGAACACGATCACGAGGTTTCGATACGTCGCGATGCGCGAACCACGATTGCCGCCGAGCGGGATGTACACGTAGTCACGAAACCAGGTCGACAAGCTCATGTGCCAGCGACGCCAGAACTTCGTGATCGAATCCGCCGCGTACGGATAGGCGAAGTTCTCGAGGTACCGGAAGCCGAACATGAGACCGAGTCCGATCGCCATGTCCGAGTAGCCCGAGAAGTCGAAGTAGATCTGCAGGCTGTAGCAGACCGTCGCGAGCCACGAGAGCCCGAGTGTCAGCTCCTCGTTCGGAAGCGCGAAGATCCGATCCGCGACCGAGGCGACGGTATTCGCGATGAGCATCTTCTTGGCGAGACCGAACACGAAGCGTCGCACACCGTCCGCGAAGAGATCCGCACTGCACGTCCGGGACTCGATCTGCTCGGCAACATCGACGTAGCGCACGATCGGTCCCGCGATCAATTGCGGAAACAACGCGATGTAGAGCGCGAAGTCGAGCGGATTGCGCTGGACGCGTGCTTGCCCGCGATACACGTCGATGACGTAGGACAATGCCTGGAACGTGAAGAACGAGATCCCGATCGGCAGGGAGATCACCGGGATCGCCATGGCAGGCATACCAGCCGCGACGAGGACCGGGTTGAGATTGTCGACGAGGAAGTTCGCGTACTTGAACGCTACGAGCAACCCGAGGTTGAACACGACGGACAGCGCCACGCCCCATTTGCGTCGCGGTCTGCCGTCGTCGAGCAAGAGCGCCAGCGCCCAGTTGACGAGGATCGACGCGAGCATGACGGCGACGATCCACGTCTCTCCCCAGGCGTAGAAGAACAGGCTCGCGAACAAGAGCCATCCATTGCGCCACCTCCGCGGGACCGCGAAATAGAGGAGGAGCACGATCGGCAAGAACGCGAACAGGAACGTCGCCGTACTGAAGACCATGGTGGCGTCAGGACGCGAGCAGCGTCCTGAGTTGTAGGCGCATGTCTTCGTCCCACACGTCTTCGATCGATGCGTCGCGCAATCGCTCGGCGATCCTCCTCGGTTGCACGGCCGCCAGCACGGCCCGCTGTTTCTCCTCGTGAGGAAGATCGCGGAAGAACGGGCCGAAGCCGAGCAGACGCGCAAGGCGCCCGGTCAAGCTCTTTGCGAAGATCTCGAGCCTCGCCGCTTCGGCGATTTGCGCCGACCAATCCTGATGACCGCGACGCAGTCGTAGCCCGAAGGCGACACCACGACCCGGCTTCTTGACAGCGGCCTCGCCCGCCGACGCATGCAGAAGGAGTCCGCCGATCGATCCGAGCCCGTGCACGAAGACCGTGTCGTCCTCGCCCTCGACCCGTTGGATGCATTCCGCGTCGAGGCCGAGCCAGTCGACCATGTCGGTCGCGAGCGCCATCGGAATCGGCGCCGACGCCTTGCGCTCGAAGCGCGCCTCACCTTCGCTCGCTTCGCTGCCGACCAAGGTCCCGTCGGCACGTTGGCGGATCTGACGCGACGCGCCACCCAGGAGGACGGCAGACGATGCTTCCGGCCGCGGCTTCGCGATCGTCCCGAGCACGCGCCCCGTGATCTCCTCGAGGACTTCGACTTCTGCCTCGCCTCCGAGATTCGCATGCACGATTCCCGAACGAAATGCACGTTCGAGCGTTTCCGTCGGCTCGTAGTGATGCGCCGCGAGACGTCGAAACCAACGCTCCGCGCTCGTCATTGCGGCATCGAGCCGAGCCTCGTCCCAGTACGCGGCCTGCCAGTCGGGCAAGCGATCCAACACGTGCGCCGGCGCGATCCGATGGCCCGGGTTCTGCAGCATCAGACTCGCTGCCTGTTGGAGCGCGGTCGACGGGTCGTACGTCGCGGGGTCCGTCAACAAGCGTCCTGTGCGAGCCGCGTGCATCATGTGTCGAAACCGCAGGATCTCCCCACGATCTCGCGCGAGCGCCAAGAAGCGCAGCCCGTCGGATCGACGACTCCCACGCCCGACTCGCTGCAAGAGACTCGGAAGATCCGGCGGAACTCCGTAGAGCACGACGTGGTCGATGTCGCCGATGTCGATTCCGAGTTCGAGCGTCGACGTCGCGAAACACACGGCAGTCCGCGCGTGCTGGAAGTCACGCTCGACGCGTTCGCGCACGGGCTTGCTCAAGCTACCGTGATGCGCGTAGACGTAGCTTCCGAACGGTGGCTTCCCACGACTCTTGTCCGCACACCATTCGACGTCGGCGCGGGCATTCGCGAACACGAGGACCTTGCCCCCACGACCCGTGACGAGTTCGGCGATCTTCTTCGTCGGATCCTTGCCGAACGGGGCGAGCGCGACCCGAGCGGTCATCGAGCGACGACCATCCTCACTTACGACAACGGGCTCGATCGCGTAGCGCATTGCCACGTCGCGCGGGCCTTCGACGGTCGCGGAGAGCATGACGATCTGGAGCTTCGCGTTGCGGGAGGCGAGAACGCGTCGAAGGCGTGCGCAGAGCGCCGCCAACTGATCGCCACGAGGGGTTCCGTCGACGGCATGGAGCTCGTCGAGCACGAGCGCGGACAGCGGAAGCAATCGCCTCGGCATTCGCGAAATCATCGAATCGAGGGACTCGGGAGTGGTGACCAGGACGTGCGGGATGACCTTGCCGAGCGAAGCGTGGTCTCCTGTCTTACGACCGATCTCGAGTCCGAGGCGCCGCACCGGTACGGTCAGGCGCCGATAGACGTCGTTGACGAGAGCTCGAGTCGGCGAGACGTAGATCAGCGCCGGGCTCTCGAGGCCACGAATGCCATGAACGCTCAAAATCCGCTGAAGCAGCGGCGCCATCGCGGCCTCGGTCTTGCCACCCGCCGTCGGTGCACCGATGAAGACGTCGTGACCCGCAAGCACGGGCTCTGCCGCCGCACGCTGGATCGCCAGCAAGCGAGGAAAGCGATCATAGAACGCGTCGAAAGTGCGAGCGAGCTGCTCGCGTAGGGCTCGGTGTTCTTCAGTCAAGCGGCGAGCAGCCTCGGTCAGGTCCGGTGGGCTCCGAGCATATCAGGCCGCGTGCCGCGTGCGAGAGAAGCTCCACGCGCCGGCCGCACGGGTGCGACCGACGCTGGAGGCATGGGGAGCGGGTCTTGGGTGCGACCCACTCGCGGCGAGACACCCACATGTCCCGCCTTGATTTCCGTCTGTTGTTTTCTCGTTGCGCGAGCCGAAACTCGCTCTGACTCCAAAGGCGCCGGCACACCCGTTTCGTCACCCGAAAACTCGAAAAAAAAGGCCCGCGACGAATCACGGGCCTGAGCCAGCAGATCGGTCGAGGTTCCGACCTTGGAATGCGCCGGGACTATGGGCTGATGTAGATCCCCGACAGATTCGAGAACGTGGGCGTCCCAGCGACGAGCAGCCCTTGGAGTTGATAGCTGATTCCCGCCAACGCGTTGTTCGCCGGAATCGGTAGGTTGAGCTTGCCAGGGCTCTGGAACGCCGTCGTGAAGAACACGGTCGGCAGGTCGAGCAAGAACTCACCGTTCATACCCGGAACCTTGATCGGCGTGCCGGTCTTCGCCGAGAAGATGGCGACCATCGGCGCAGTCGCAGTGCTGACCGCGTCGAGATACGGCGTGTTCCCGACGCGCGAGACACCACGAGTATCGAAGCTCAGCGCAGGGGTCGACAACGCGTCGTACGGACTCGTGCCATTCGTGATCTCGGTGAAGTTCACCGCACCGTCACCGTCTTCGTCCCCGAATGGATTCGTGACGTAGGCATAGCTGAATCCGCTCGCATCGATCATGCCGTACGTATTGACGCCGTCCGGGGTCTGCAGCTCGAGAACGCCCTGGTCGTCGTAGCGCTGGAACGTACACGGCGTGCTGAACCCGCGGTCCATGATCCAAGGCCTGCCGATGCTGTCCATCACGACGCCACCGCAGTCGTTGTTGAGCGGGGCGACCGACATCGTCTTCAGAGTGTTGCCGTTCGAGGTGTCGACCACGGCACAAACCCCCGCACGACCGACAGCCCACAGCCGGTTCTTCGCATCGATCGCCATTCCCGACGTGTAGAGGTAGCCGTTGGGCATGGCGTACGGCCCGGAGACGGTCCCACTCTGGTCGAGCTTGTAGAGGTTGGTCGACCGATCGCCGCCGACCCAGATGTTGCTTGCCTTGGCGATCCCTTCGTACGTCGCCACGATCGTGGTTGGCAACATGGTCGATGTCGTCGGCAGCGTGTACGTCGTCACCGTACCGGTCGCGATATCGATCTTCGAGATCTGTCCCGGTGGACCGTTGCGGTGCGCGACCCAGACGTTGCCAGCCTGCGCGGGCGTCGAGTAGTCGACCGCGATCCCGAGCGCCGCAGACGGCACGGTGAACGACCTCGCGAGCGTCCCATCGGGCTTGTACTCGGCAACCGTGGACGTCTCCGTGATGTAGGCGTAGCCACGCTTGTCGAACGCGATCGCGTATGGACTTCCGCCGCTGTTCGTCGTGACGTTCTTGATCACCTTGCCATTGCGATCACAGATCGTGAACGTCTGCGTGATGAAGTTGACGACCCACAGCTTCCCGTCCGGCGCACGGAAGACACCTCGCAGCGTGAAGTTGTTGGACGTCATATCGACGGTCTGCAGGACTTCGCCGAACCGTGAATACTTCGTCAGCGTCGTCGAGCCACGGGATGCGACCCAGAGCGCGTCGTCCATCGGTGCTTGGGCAAGCAGCGACGGGGACAGAGCCAACGCGACACAGGCGAGCATCGAGGCTCCCTTCGAATCTTTCATCGATCCTCCTTTGGTGAGAGTGCCCGCACGATAGCACCCGTCATCCGACGCAGGCCGCTCTCGGGAAAACCGGGGAGATTCACCTCTTTGCGCTGGGGACCGGCGCGAAATCCGCCGCCGCGTGCCGCGTCTGATCGAGGAAGTCGAGCGTGCGGCGCCCGAACTCGCGCGGGCTCGAAAGCGCGCCGGTCGCGATCCACTGATCGGCCTTGGCTTCGAGTGCGGCGAGCACCCGACGATTGACAGCCGGATAGGCCTGCAGATAGAGGTCGAGAATGCGGTCCCCCATCTCGCGGAACTGCGCCTTGCCGAAGCGACGGAGTTCGAGCACGCGCTCGGGACCGAGGGTCTCACGTAGGAAGTCTTCGCTCGCCGACCCGGGTGTCGCAGCCAACGCGAGCGCGAGGTTGCCCTCCGAACCGAAACGAGGTGGCAACTCTCGAATGATTCCTCGCCCCCCCTTGCGGACCGACGTCAGGTCCATCGCCTCATCGGGCAAGGCCGCGGACATCAAGACACGAAACACGTCGACCGCGCGTGCTCGCGCTTCGAGGTCGAGGTTGGAGAACAATTCGGTTTCGTCGAGCAACAGCAAGACGCCGCGATACCCACATCGTCGCGCGAGATGCCCGACACCCGACAACATGTATCCGTAGATGCGCGGCAGTGTGCCGAAGTCCGACAACGCGAGCACACGGTCTCGGACCGCGACCTGCGAGTGCAAGCGGCGCTGCAGCTCTTGAGACACACCCGTGGCTCGCCCTTCGATCCAATCCGTCAACAAGAGCTGAAGCTCGGACAGTTCACTCGACTCGGGGTGCTGCTCGACTTCGTCGAGCAGCCCACGTGCATATCGAATCGCCGGCGCGAGGAACGCGTGGCGATGCTCGCCATCGAACAAACCGTTGTGCAGTTTTTCGTCGCGCGCAGCGTGCTCGAGCAGGGGCCATAGTCCGAGTTCTCCCGCTTCGTGTTTGTCGGGGTACACGAACGATCGTGCAAGCGCCGCATAGACACGGCGCGGTTTGGAAGGCGGCGCCTCTTGCGGGTCGAGCCACGCACGCCCGACGACCCAACCGAGATCGAGAGCGATGTGTTGGATCAACTCCAGGAGGTGCGTCTTGCCCGTGCCGTAGTCCCCGAGGACTGCGCGGCAGCGGTCGCCATCACGTCCCTCGAGCATGCTCCGTGCCGACTCGATCTCTTCGTCTCGTCCGACGGTGTAGGCGAGCAAGCCACGCAACGGAACGACGCCGAGGCGCACGGCTTCGAGGACCTGACGCCGCACGGCATCCTCGGGGGACAAGCGAGCGGGTTTCGTCGCGCTCGATGCCTTGGCGCGACTCTTCGCACGTGGTTTCTTCCGCTTGGCGCCACCGGTGGCACCCTCGTCCTCCCCGACGAGGCGTAACAAGCGAGCGGGCAAACTGACTTCGAGGCCCGGGTAGCGATCGAAACGCACGCGCAAGGCCATACCACCGCGTTCGACCGCAGTGACCGTGCCCTCACCGTAGCTCTGGTGCCGCACGCGCTTGTCGCTGCCACCGTCAGGGGTCACAGGTCGCCTTCGTGCATGCCTGCGGGCAAGTCATCGTCGTCGCCGTCGTCCGTATCGTCGAAGTCGACATCACCTCGTGATTCGCGCTCACTCTCGAAGAAACCGCCGTCGCCGAGATCTTCGAACGCGACCGGATCGGGCGCGACCAATGCAGACGCCGTCGCGCCTGCCAGTTGCTCGATCGTCGCCGTACCGACGGCGTGCTCGCCATCGGCGACTTGGCCGTACAACAGGTCGACCCAGCTCTTCACGAACACGCGTCGATGACTCACCTCGTAGTGGTGTCGCGTGATGACGCCCGCCAACATCGCGGCGTTGTCCCGCTGCACCTTGTGATCGAGCTTCAGGCCACGGGCGATCTCGAAGACTTCGAGCACCTTCATCCCGATCTCCGTCAACAAGTCACGTGGCGGCAGATCGAGCGATTCGAGATCGATGACCGGCGACTGAGGACTGCGTTCGCTGAACGGCGCGACCGGGGTCAGCCGCTGATGCAATGCGGGATAGTCGGGGACGACGTTGCGCAAGAACTCGGGCGGAACCGCGTACAACACGAGGACGGCCGGGAAGCGCGCCTGCCCGCAGAGATCGACGAGTTGACGGAGGTTGTCCATCAGCCGTTGCGATCGACTCGCCGTGAGGCTCATCACGCGATCACCCTCGTCGAAGAGGATGACGGTGCCCTCGAGACCGAGGCGCGGGAAGACCTGGGTCATCGACCGTAGCAGCGGGAACGCGTTGCTCTCCGAAACCGTCTCGTAGACGCCGAATTCGCGATGCTTCGAAGGCGGAACTTCCTGACCGAGCAGCCACGCTGCGAGCACTTGACGCTTGTCCTCGTCGTCGTCGAGAAGGGACATCAAGTAACCGGTCACCGCCTCTCGGAATGCGGCGTTGTCGCACGGAATGCGACGCACTTCTTCCTTGATCCAGACGCGTGTCGCTTCGTCGCCGAGTTTCTTGCGCTTCTTGTCGAGCAAGTCCTCGAGCACGAACGGGAGCCCTTCGCGCGGCAGGTCCATCTCATCCGCCGGCGGCGTCGCCACCTTTTGAGCGACAGCTCGATAGACCATGAGCGACTTGTCGAACGGACACTCCTTCGCGGAGAGCACGACATCGGCGACCGCGTACCCGAGCGACCACGCGAGTTCTCGCACGACGTACAAGAAGTGCGTCTTGCCAGCGCCGAAACCGCCTTGGACGAGTCGGAACGAAGCCCCTCCCGCCGGTAGCAGGCCCTCGAGATACTCACGACGCAGGATGCGCAGGTAGGTCTCGTTGCCGACGTTGAAGACGGACAGACCGCGATCGGGTGGCTTGCCCGAGGCACCGAGGCTCTCGAGGATGCGCATCGCTGCTGGCCTGGTGAGATTCGTCATCGCACACCTCCGACGCGTGCGGTCAGGTAGTACTGCCCACCGCCGAGTCCGTGGCGCAGGAAGACGACGCGCTTCTTGTCCTTGGTCGAACCACCGGTCGCGGTTCCGAGTTCGATCCGCTGCCCCTCGCGTTCGAGAGCGCCCTCGCGAGCGAGTCGATCCAGACAATACGCGAGCGCCGCCTTGTCCTCGATGACTCCGCGCAAGCCACGCAACGACGCTTCGAGCTGCAGCTCGGGAAGGAGATCGACGAGGAAGACGCGCTCCCCCGCGGGCTTGTTCTCGCGCCCGAGGCGAGCCCGATACGCCGAGGCAAACGCGTCGAACATGACTTCCGCACCTGGCCAAGAAGCCTCGAGGCGCTCAGTCTCCTGCTTGCGCGCATCCAGGATGTGCACAGGATCGAGAGCGGTCTTGCAGAGCGGCTCGCGGCCATAGGAGAGGTGCGCCTCTTCTTTGTCGAAGTCGATTTCGACCTGGACACCTCCGGCGTCGAAGACCGGCGGCTGCTGCCCCATCTCGGTCAACGTGAGGGCTCGCTCCTTCGCCACTTCGAAGAACCGATCGACGAAGGTCTGGCGACGCTCGTGAACGAAGTCCCGGATCCCCTGGCCGAGCTCGTCGACGAACACTTCGAGCGCCGGCGGCGTCGTGTCGCTCGCGAGTGCCTTGCACGCGCGTTCGCGCGCGGCGCGTTCGTTCCAGACCGCAGGGTCCGACAAGGCTTCGAGTGCCTTGCGTCGCTTGTCGAGTTCTTTGGCGTAGTCGCGCAGCTCGGACGCGAGTTCGTGCGCCCTGCGTTGGAGCGCTTCGGTCATCGTTGGATCCCCTTCACGATCTGGATTGCTCGACTTCGGGCCTGAAAGCACGCGGCGCTTCGCCGCTCGTTCGCCGCTGTCACCGCCGGGGCGAGTATGGAGGGGGTCGCAGTTCGATACCAACTCGATCTGCATCGCGCGTTCGCGAGGAAGAACGGGTCACGAACGGCGTCCTGAACGTGGATTCGCCGCGGCTTTTTGGGTTTCGACGGGGCGGCGATGGCACGCACTCGGTACGTGTTCGAGTCGTTCGAGGTGCTGCTACCATGACGCGCATGGGTGAGCCCTCGGAATCCGCGCACTTCGCCTTCCAAGAACTCGCGCGGCTGGCGCATGCCGACGGGGTGATGTCGGATGGCGAACGCTCGACTCTCGAGCGGTTCGCACGCCACCTCGGCATTCCGTCGTACAAGGCGAAGCGCTACTACAAACTGAGTCGCCGCCGAGCGCGCGAGTTTCCCGAGGATCCCCAACGCCAGCTGGACCTGCTCGTGATGCTCGCGCGGGTCGCGTATTCCGACGGAGCACTCCAAGAGGCGGAGCGTCGCTACTTCGAACGCTTGACCGACGAGTTCGGCATTCCACGCACGCGTCTCGCGCACGTGCTCGAACAGGCAGAGTCTCATGCCGACCGACACGCTCGCATCGAGCGACGTTGGCTCTGCGCCACTGCAATCGGCCTGCTCGCCGCCCTGACGATCACGTGGATCTTCCTCGCGAGCAAGCCCGACGAGATGACGGGCTTCAAGGAACTCGATGATCGCCTGCGGCCGTCGCTCCTACTCGTGCACACACGGTTTCGACTCGTACACGATCACGAGCCGGCGAGATTCCAATCCGCGACAGGTACCGCGTTCTTCGTGTCCACGGACGGACTCGCGATCACCAACAAGCACGTCGTGCGGCCGTGGCTCTTCTCAGGATCCGCCCAGGACTTGTTGGCCGAAGGGTATCGCGTGGATGAATCCTCGGTCGAGACACTCGCATGGCAAGAGGGGCAACGCGTGCTCGACGAGCGACGTCGCCCGATCGACGATACGGCATTCAGCACCGTGAGCCGCACGCTCCAGGTCGTCACGACGGCGCCCGACGCCGAACTTTCGATGTCCGAGCGTGCCTCGCACCTTCGCAAGGAAGGGCTCTTCTGCCACGCGAACGACAACGGCGACCTCGCGCTGCTCCGCTGCAACGTGCGTGGCCCGGTCGTCATCGCGCCGCTTGCGGCCGAGAGCGCATCCGTTCGGCGCCTCGACCCCGTCATGGTGCTCGGCTACCCACGTGGCTTGCACCTGCTCGAATCCAACTTCGCCGCATCGACGCCGACCGTCGGACGCGTCCGCAAGAACGAAGCCACGATCTACGTCACCGCGCCGATCGTCCCGGGCAACAGTGGCGGGCCGCTCTTCGATCACGTCGGCCACGTGATCGGGATCGCGACCCGCACGTTCGGCAGCGCGACGCTCGCGGGATGCCTGCGCGTCGAGCACGCGCATGCCCTGCTCGGTCAGACGCGCTGATCCAAGGGGACACTAGTGTCCCGCGTCAGGAGTACGTTGTATTTGTCGCAGCGTAGCGGCGTCTCTCGTAAGGCGCACGGACGCAGGCA
>JAGQQW010000189.1 GCA_020426005.1 Planctomycetota bacterium
CTGTCCTCACGTCTGGATCATATTCAGGGCAGCGGCGTCCGCCGCATGTTCGATCTGATCCGAACGATGAAGGACCCGATCAATCTCTCGATCGGTCAAGCGCACTACGAAGCACCTCCCGAAGCGATCGAGGCCGCGACGGCCGCGATGCGACACGGCGAGAATCGCTACACGACGACGCAGGGGATTCCCGAACTCATCCAGCGGGTCTCGGACCGTCTCGAAGGGCGGTACGGTTTCCGACCGCCGTCGGTCTTCATGACGTCGGGGGTGTCGGGTGGTTTGTTGCTCGCGCATCTCAGCCTGTTCGATCCCGGCGACGAGATCCTCCTGCCCGATCCGTATTTCGTCATGTACACCAACATGCTCGAACTCGTGGGGGCGAAGGCTGCGTTCTACGAGACCTACCCGAGTGATGACCCGAAGGATGGCCGCGCGGCGTGGCATCCGGACCTCGCCGAGATCGAAGCACGCATCACCGACAAGACGCGCGCGATCCTGATCAACTCACCGAGCAATCCGACCGGCGGAATGCTCGACCGAAACGAACTCCAGGGCCTCGCGGCGCTCGCACGCAAGCACGACCTCTGGATCTTGTCCGACGAGATCTACAGTCACTTCCACTACGGGCGCAGCTTCGAGTCGATGATCACGCGCATGCCGGATCACGAGAAGACGATCGTCTTCGGTGGGTTCAGCAAGACGTACGGCATGCCGGGTTGGCGACTGGGCTTCGTCGCAGGTCCCGAGGACGCGCTCGAAGCGATGAAGACCATCCAGCAGTACACGTTCGTGTGTGCACCGGCGCCGCTCCAGTACGGCGCACTCGCGGCGATGTCCATCGACGTCAGTCGCTATCGCGACGAATACGAGCAGAAGCGGGATTTGGTCTACGAGCAACTGCACGATCTCTACCCGATGGTGCCGAGCGAGGGGAGCTTCTACGCGTTCCCGGCTTACCCCCAAGGAATGAGTGAGGAAGTCTTCATCGAGCGCTGCCTCGAACGGCGGCTGCTGATCGTTCCGGGCTCGGCGTTCTCGCGTCGTGCGACGCATTTCCGCCTCTCGTTCGCGGCGTCCGACGAGATGTTGCGCGAAGGGCTTCGCGTCCTGCGCGAGTTCGTGACGGAGTGATGACGTGGTGCACGCCGTGCGTACGGAAACCGGCGTCGCGCCGCTCGTCGAGGCCTTCGTGTCCGTCCAAGGTGAAGGCTGTCTGATCGGGCGACCGACGTTCTTCGTGCGCACTGCGGGCTGTCCACTGCGCTGCACGTATTGCGACACGACCGAAAGCTACCGCGCGCCCCGCGAGTTCGGCGTCCGTCGCCTCGACGGCGAGACGGTGCGGACCTTCGCCAATCCATGCCGCGTCGAGGACTTGGTCGCCGCGATCGACGAGATGCCCGATCTGCTGCGAGCAGTCGAATGGGTGAGCCTGACGGGCGGGGAACCGACGCTCTGGACCGACTTCGCACTCGAACTCGCGACACGTTTGCGAACTCGCGGGCTCCGCATGCACCTCGAGACCGCCGCCGACGACGTCGGGCGCTTTCGTCCATTGGTGCACGTGTTCGATTCGGTCGCGATGGACTACAAGCTCGAGGGTACGCTCGATCGCGCGCCGAACGACTTACAGTCCCAACACATCGCGTGCCTCGATGCCGCGCTTCGTGCCGATCTCCGCGTCCACGTCAAGGTCGTGCTCACGGATGCCATCGTCGATCGAGTCTGGCATACGATGCTCGAACGTCTGCGACCGTTCGGACGTGATTTCGTACTGATTCTCCAACCCGTGACGCCGACGCCGAACGAGCAGCGCCGCCTGCCGGCCGTGCGCCTTCTCGCGATGCTGAAGTCGGCGCTCGACGCGGGCTTCGATGCTCGCGTGTTGCCCCAGATCCATCCCTTGCTCGGGTTCGCCTGAGCTTCGACGAACCATCATGTCCTTCTCGAGCGTTGCGATCATCGGCCGACCGAATGTCGGCAAGTCGAGTCTGCTCAATGCGATCGCGGGCCGACGCGTGTCGATCGTCGAGCCGACCGCCGGCGTGACGCGTGATCGTGTCTCGATCTTCGTCGATTGGGGCGGACGTCACTTCGAAGTCGTGGATACGGGAGGCCTCGGTCTCGTCGACGAGGTACGGCTCAAGGAGCACGTCACCGCGCAGATCGAGGTCGCGATGCAGGAGGCCGACGTGCTCGTCTTCGTGGTCGACGCCAAGGAGGGCCTCGCGCCGATGGACGACGATGTCGCCGAACGACTGCGGCGCCTCGACAAGCCCATCGTCCTCGTCGCGAACAAGGTCGAAGGGCGCAAGGACGAGATCGAGGCGCACGAGGCATGGCGCTTCGGGTTCGACGAGCCGCACCTCGTATCGGCGAAGGAAGGGTTCGGGATCCGTGACCTCCTCGACGCGATCGTCGAGAAGTTGCCCGCCAAGGAAACCGAAGAGACGCCGCACGACGGACTCAAGGTCGCGATCGTCGGAAAGCGCAACTCGGGGAAGTCGACGTTCGTCAACTTGCTCGCCGGTGGCGATCGCGTCATCGTGTCCGAACTCGCGGGTACGACGCGCGATGCCGTCGACGTTCGCTTCGAGCGGGACGGGAAGACATGGGTGGCGATCGACACCGCCGGCTTGCGCAAGAAGTCGCGCGTTCAGGACGCGATCGAGTTCTTCTCCCTGGCGCGGGCCGAACAGAGCATTCGCCGCGCGGACCTCGTGTTCTTGATGTTCGATATCACCGAGACGCTGAGTCAGGTCGACAAGAAGCTCGCCTCGTTCGTCATCGATCAGTTCAAGCCGTGCATCCTCGTCGGCAACAAGCTCGACCTCGCGGTCGAGGCTGGCGTTCCGATCGAGAAGTGGGAGGCATACGTCCGGCAACAGCTCGTCGGGCTGTCGTTCGCGCCGCTCAGTTTCATGAGCGCGAAAGACGGCATCCACATCGAAGAGACGATGCGACTCGGTGAGGAGCTCTACGAACAGGCGAGCACGCGTGTGTCGACCGGCGAGCTCAATCGCGTGCTCCAAGTCGCACGCGAACGACTCGCGCCGAAGGGCCCGGGCAAGATCCCGAAGCTCTTCTACGCGACGCAGGTCGACGTGTGTCCGCCGACGATCCTCGTCTTCGTGAACGAACCCGAGCTGTTCACCGGTCAGTACGACCGCTACCTCCAGAATCGGCTGCGCGAAGCCTTCGATTGGAAGGAGATCCCGATCCGGATCGTGTATCGCCGCCGTGAGAAAGTCGAGCTTCCCGACCTCTGAGCCGGTCGACCGGCACGTTCGTCCAACACATGAAACTGAAATGCGGAATCGTCGGACTCCCGAGCGTCGGGAAGTCCACCGTCTTCAAAGCGATCACGAAATCGAAGGCTGATGTGCCCTACACGTCGGCGACGCCGAACGTCGGGGTCGTCGCCGTACCGGACGAGCGGCTTGAGCGGATTCACGAACACGTCGAGACGCAACGCGTGTTGCCCGCAGATCTCGAGGTCGTGGACGTCGCCGGGCTCGGTGAGGGTGCGAGCCGTGGGGAAGGTCTCGGCAACAAGTTCCTCGGACACCTCAAAGAGTGCAATGCGCTGTTGCACGTCGTGCGCTGCTTCGCGGACGCCGCGCTCGGCGGTGCACCGGATCCGATCGGCGACATCGAGATCTGTGAGATGGAACTCGCATTCGCCGACCTCGAGACGGTCGACCGCAACCTCACGCGAGTCGGCAAGCGCGCGCGTGCCGGTGACAAAGAGATGATCGAGCAGCGCGACCTGTTCGAGAAGGTCAAAGCGCAGCTCGAAGCCGGCGCACAGGTGCGCGCGCTCGATCTCAAGCCGCGCGAGAAAGAGTTGTTGCGACCGCTCTTCTTGCTCACGGCGAAGCCGGTGCTCTACGTGGCGAACCTTCGCGAGGACGAGGCGAACGGCGATTCGGACGAGTACCGTAAGCTCGAGGCGTTCGCGCAGGAGCGAGGTGCCGAGGCGTTCGCGATCGCGGCGAAGATCGAATGCGAACTCGCCGAACTCGAGCCCGAGGATGCAGCCGTGTTCCTCGCGGATCTCGGACTCGAGTCGACCGGACTCGAGCGGTTGATCCGCAAGGCATTCCATCTTCTCGGCTTGCGCACGTACTTCACGGCTGGCGAAAAGGAGGTCCGCGCGTGGACGTTCCATGCCGGAGACAAAGCTCCGGTTGCTGCGGGTGTCATTCACTCGGACTTCGAAAAGAAGTTCATCCGTGCGCAGGTCTACAGCGTCGAGGATCTCGAGAAGCACGGATCGGAACAAGCGATCAAGGCAGCTGGCAAGCTTCGCGTCGAGGGCAAGGACTACGAGATGCAGGACGGGGACATCGTCAACTTCCTGATCGGGAACTGACGATCGCTTTCTTGCACACGCCGCACTCCGTCGTCGCGACTTGATCGTCGACGTTGAGTGATCTCGAGAAAGACGCTACCGTCATCGGGTTCCCGATTCGGGGATCACCACACCGTCCTCTTCTGTGGTCCGGCGAGTCCCTTGGTTCGCACGCGTCGCTTCGTGCGCATGCCAGGTCGTCGGCTCGCACCCGGCCTCCAAATGCTCGAACCGATTCGCTCCTGCGTCGACGAAGCACTGCTCGCGCTCACGCGAGAGTACCTCGGCGAGCAGCAGGAGATCGTTCGCGCGCTGCGACCCGTCGACTTCGAGGCGTCGACGTTGCGCCTACGGGCCGAACGGAACTTCGACAACCCGACGTTCCTCGATCGGGTGCGGTTGCGGCTCGAGAAGCTGTTGACCGCGAAGCTCGGTACGAACATCGAGGTTCGCGTGCTCTTCAAATCGAAGGCCGCGCGGGCGACCGCGTTGCCGGTGCTCGAACACGCGACCAACAAGCCGCTGATCCGGCTCTTCGAGCGCATCGCGCGTGGAGACATCGGGCGGCATCGTCTCATCTACGTCTACGGAAGTTCCGGAGTCGGCAAGACGTTCGTCGTCGAGCGTGCGCTGCTCGCATCCGTGTCGAACCCGGCGGCGTGTTTCGACGGGAGCGCGTTCCACACGGAGTACCTGGCGCGTCAGCGCGCACGCTCGCTCACTGCGTGGCGCAACGAACTCGTGTCGGCGCCGTTGTTCGTGCTCGACGAGGTGCACCGCCTCGGTGGGAAGATGCGCACGCAGGCAGAACTCTGTTCGATCCTCGACGGCCTGCGTACGCGCAAGGCGCTCGCGATCCTCGTTGCTCGGCATCATCCGCGCGGGATCCATCGCCTGAGCAGCGCTCTCGAGACGCGGATGCTCGCTGGGTTCACGCATGAGATCCAACTGCCGCCACGTGAGATTCGGGAAGCGTTCGTCGATGCACTCGGAGTCGATGGGCGCGATCGTGCTCGTGTCGTCGATCTGACGCTCGCGCCGCGATCGTTCGGCGAAATCGAGCGTCGTGCCGCCGTGACGTCCGACGCCTCGAAAGCGGATCCGGATCTCGCTTCGAGTGGTGTGCGTGATGACTTTCTCGAGCACATCGTGCATCGCGTGGCCGATGCGTTCGCATGCGACGTCGATGCGCTTCGTGGGCCCCAATCCACGAGGCGGCACAGTTTGCCGCGACACGTCGTCGTGTTCGTCGCGCGGCGTGCTGGGATTTCGGGTGCCGAAATGGCTCGGCGTTTCGGCTGGAACAGCCCGTCCTCGGCGAGCTACGCCGTCCGCCACGTCGAGGAGCGGATGCGCGACGACCCCGACTTCCGCCGGGTCGTGCAGTCGATCATCTGATCGACGAACGTCGGAACGCTCCGAAACCGTGCGCGCCCCTATACGGTTGGCAGGTTCCCTCGAACCTGCCAGACTCTGCCGCATGCTGCCTTCCGAACCCGTGCACATGCTTCTACGAGCCGTCGTTGCCTTGGCGATCTGCGTCGCCTCGCTGTCCTCCCAAGCCGAGTTCCGTGAGCTGACGAAAGACCACGTTCCGTTGCGCGAGGACTACTACGAGAGTCTCGCCTTCGGCGATCTTGACGGTGATGGCGATTTCGACCTCGTGTTCGCCGCGGCGCCCTCACGGGTGTGGCTGCAGAACGACCAGTACGCCTTCGAAGACGTGACCGAGACGAGTCTCGTCGGCGCGACACTCGGGATGTCGGCGTGCGGCTTGCTGGATGTCGATGTGGACGGGGACCTCGATCTCGTTCTCGCTGGTCGAAATGGTACCGAACTCTGGATCAACGATGGGAAGGCGGTCTTCACGCGCGAAGCGGGCCGATTGCCAGGCACGATTTCGAGTGCTCCGCGACGCGTGGTCGTCGCCGATCTGGACCACGATCGCGACCCGGATTTCTTGGTCGTCGGCCTCGGGACGCGCTTCTACGTCAATGACGGGAAGGGCTACTTCTCCGATCGGACCAGTGTGCTCGGATTGCCGAGTTTCCCGTTTCACCAGTTGGACGACGCCGTCGTGATCGACATCGAGCGCGATGGCGATCTCGATCTCGTCGTGGTCGGTGCCGGCACCGCAGGAGAGCGAAGACTGCTGCGGAACGACGGCTCGCTGACGTTCCGTGACATCTCGTCGACGAACTTCCCTGCGACGACCCAAGCGTTGAGTGTGCGTGCTGGCGATGTTGACGGGGATGGTGATGTCGACTTGATCTTCGGCGCGTACGCGAATGCCCATCGCCTGTGGCTCAACGATGGGACGGGGCGCTTCTCGGACGCAACGGCCGGGATTCCCGGTGGAGATCGCTGGCTCTACGGTCTCGATGCCGCGGATGTGGATGCGGATGGCGATGTCGACCTCATCGCGGGGGATTGGTACGAGCCTGCCGCCTTGTGGCGCAACGACGGGACAGGACGGTTCGCGGCGGTCGAGGGCACGGACTTCGTCGATCGAGGTCGTTGCTACGACTTGCGCTTCGTCGATCTCGATGGGGACGGCGACCAGGACGTCGTGGGTGCGTATCGCTCGAACTCTCCTTTCAACCACACGTTCTTCGGCAACATCACGATTGCGTACAACGATGGCGCCGGGACGTTCACGAGTGGGACCCAGTGGCCCTTGCCGCAGACCGAGGGCAAGCATTCCGCCGCTGCAGCGATCGATCTCGACGCGGACGGGGACCTCGACCTCGTTCGCATGAGTTCCTCCATCCTGCTCCGCGATCGCCTTTCGATCCATCGCAACGACGGCACGGGTTCGATGCGGGAAACCAGCGAACTGGTCATCGGGGACAGTTATCCCTCGTCGATGGTGACCGGTGATGTCAATGGGGACGGGTTCGACGATTTGGTCGTCACGCAAACGGACGGCGGTCCGCTCCGTCTGTTCCTCGGAGACGGACGCGGTGGGCTCGTTCTGGCCTCGAGTGCGTTTCCTAGGACGACGGTCAATACGGGTGGCGCAGTCCTTGTCGACATCGATGGGGACAAGGACCTGGATCTGGCCGTCGCCGATGGTGTCGGAGGGTATTCGCGTCCTCGTGTCAATCGTCTCTATCGCAACGATGGCCTTGGCGTCTACACGGACATCACGACGACGCACATGCCCGCGGTGATCGAGTCGTCCATCTCGGTTGCCGCGTTGGACGCCGACAACGACGGCGACGTCGATCTCGTGTTCACGTCCCAGTACGGATCGAACCAAGAGATGCGGCTCTACCTCAACGATGGCCAGGGCTCGTTCTCGATCGATCCGTCCTCCTTTCCTCGGTTCCCGCAAATCCCAGTGACGTCGGTGTCTGCCGGCGACCTCGATGCCGACGGAGACGCGGACCTCGTCCTCGGTTTCGGCGGTGGAACCAGCATCGTCATCGCTCTCAACACGATTCAGAGTGGACACGCGGTCTTCACGCCCACCGTGCAGACGGCGATGCGAGACGCGTATCGCGTACGTCTCGCCGACCTCGATGGCGATGGCGACCTCGATATCGCTTGGTCCGGTGGGCGTGGTGGGTTCGCGATCAACGACGGCGCCGCGATGTTCACGACGCTCGGGCCGAGTCTCGCGCTCGAGCGCAAGAGCACCTCGGAGATCGTCGTGGGGGACCTCGATCAAGATGGAGACGAGGACCTGGTCCTGCTCGGCAACGAGACGGCGGACGTGTTCCAGAATCTCCAGCGTCACATCCGTGCGCCGTATCTGCCGCGTCTCGGCGAGGACCACCGCGTCGAGTTGCTGGCGCGGCCCGCCGTGCACGACCAAGTCGTCCTGCCGCTTCTCAGCTACGTGCGTGCCAACATCGATCTCGGAGATCTCGAACGGCTGATGCTCGAACCTGCGCTCCTCACGCTGCTCGATCCCGTGGCGCTACCCGTCAGCAGTGGCGGCCAGGCGTCGATCGCGCTCGCGATGCCTGGCGAGCCGGCATACCTCGGGCATGCCTTCGGTCTCCAAGCTCTGTTCATCGATCTGGCGACAGCGAAGTGTAAGCTCAGCAACGTGTTGTGGGAGCGCATCGAAGGGCGACGCTGAGATGAAACCGCTGTTGCTCGCCGTCGAAGGTGTCGACGGGTCCGGGAAGACTCTGCAGGTCGAGCGCTTGGCGCATGCAATCCGCGCGGAGGGTCACGAGGTCGTGGTGTTGCGCGAACCGGGTGGGACCGCGCTCGGGGAAGCCCTTCGCGAGGTACTTCTCGATGGCTCCGTCGAGGTCTCGGATCCGCTCGTCGCGGCGTTGCTCTTTTCCGCGAGTCGCCGACAGCTCGTCGTTGAGGCGATCGCTCCTGCACTCGCACGCGGTGCTGTCGTCGTACTCGACCGCAGCTATCTGTCGACGCTCGTGTATCAGGGAATGGTCGGGATGGTCGATCTCGAGTTCTTGCATGAGGTCCAGCGGCGCGTGCTCGGCGACGTGAATCTCGATGCGATTCTCCTCCTCGATATCGACGAGTCGACGGCGCGGGAACGTCGGCGCGTGCGCGGTGAGGATGCGGATGCGATCGAAGCGCGTGGAGACGCCTACCTGGCTCGAGTGAGTCAGGCATTTCGAGATCTGGCCGAACAGGATCCGATCGTGCACGTCATCGATGCGCGCGCGAGCGTCGACGACGTGCACCGAGAATGTCGTGACATCGTGAACTCGTTGTTCCTGCAGCGCGCAGAAGGACAGAAACCCGCATGACGCGACCGCTGAGAGGACTCGAAGCGTTCCAAGATCACTTGGAACGGCTCGCGCGGCGCGGGCGAGCGCATCATGCGTTGCTCGTGACGGGTATGCGTGGTTGTGGCAAGCGAACGCTCGCACGCGCGCTCGGACGCGGGCGGCTCTGCACCGCCGACGTCGACGAGCGCGGTGCGTTCGGCTGCGGGCGTTGTGGTCCGTGTGGCCGCGTCGATCGCGGTCAGCACACCGACGTCACGGTGGTCGAACGCGAGGCCGGCAAGACGCGGGTTCCTGTCGAGGCGCTGCGCAATCTCGTCGACGAGTTGATGCGCGGATCGCTCGAGGGACAAGGGCGCGTCGCGATCCTCATCGACGCCGATCGGTTGCAGCGCGAAGGGCAGAACGCGCTGCTCAAGACGCTCGAAGAACCAGCTCCACGGACGACCCTGATCCTGACCGCCGAGCGTCCGGAGGCGCTGCTCGATACGGTTCGCTCACGGTGTGAGCGCGTCGCGGTTCCGGGACTTTCCGAGGAGGACCTGTGCGCCGCGCTCTCCGAGCACACGACGCTCGAACCCGCGACGGTCGAACGCTACGCGCGTCTGGCGCGCGGCAGTCTCGGCCTTGCGCACGCGTTCGCCGGCGGCGAGTTCTCGGAGCTCGAAGCCCGATGTCGTTCTGTGTTCGACGCCCGTGAGCGCACACGCGTCGCGCCCCAAGCCTTCGCGCACCGAGTGCTCGAAGACGTCGAGCCCGGTGAAGAAGGCATCCGTCAGGCGAAGGTGCTGCGTGCTCGCTCCGCATTGAGACTCGTGCTCGCGCTCGCGCACGAGGCGGCGCAGCAGGATGCCACGGACGACCCATGGCGCATCGTCGAGCACGCGTTCGATGCGCTCGGCGATCTCGACCTCGGCCTCGCGGCGGACATCGTCCTGGCGGGGTTCTTCGCCTCCGTCACCTCGGACGCTGCGTAGGCTGCGCCCCGGCGGCGGCGCGCTTCATTTCCCGACGACCCACTCGAGACCGTTCGTCGTCTGGATCGGCAGGAGGCTCGGGATCGTCACGAACCAGGTCTGCCAGTGCAGGCGAATGCCCGTCAACGTGTTGTCGTTCGGGATCACGAAGTTGTAGCTGTAGTTGGTGCCGGCGACCGGGGCGATGAAGATGCCGGTCGCGAAGTCGATGTAGTCGTTGCAGCTGAGGAAGGTCTTGGGTGCGACCGGGGCATTCAAGAAGAGAATGCCGGGGTTCGCTCCGTAACCGAGACCCGAGAGTACGGCGGTCTTGCCGAGCGCCGGCGCGGTCGACTCGAGAGTCGGGAAATTGGGCGCGCAGGGTTCGCCGAACGACACGGCGCTCGCGAGGGAGGGCGCCCACAGGAAGGGCTCGCGTCCAGTGGCGGCGGCATACGCACGGAAGAAGACCCGGCCGGCGTGGATCGCTCCGTATTCCGGAGTCGAGGGCACCGTGCCCGGAGCGAGGTCGGCAATCATCATCGTGCCGGCCGCGGTCCCGTCGCTGACCCACGGCTCGTTGCCGTGGATCCCATCGTCGGCGCCGAAGAAGAGATACTTGCCGAAGGTCACGAGGCTCGGCCGTAGCCTTGGATCCGAGGTGGGAAAGCACGACGCCGCGCCCGGATGGATGTCGGCAACCATCGTGGTGCCCGCGGCGGTGCCATCGCTTTTCCAGAGTTCGGTGCCGGCCGTGCCGTCGTTCGCGGCGAAGTAGATGCCATCGTCCGCCGCGCGGAGCCACTTCGGGAAGCTGCCTGAGCTACCCACGAAGATGTCCTGGACGAGGACCGTGCCG
>JAGQQW010000190.1 GCA_020426005.1 Planctomycetota bacterium
CTTGTAGTAGCCGGGATCGGTCGTGTTGATCTCGGGGGTCGACGCATAATTGAAAAAAAAACTCTTCAGCTGCGACTTGAAGCGAGCGATGTTCTTGGCCGTCTCCTCGCGGGGGTGCGTGCCAGTCTTGATCGCGTGCTGCTCGGCAGGGAGTCCGAACGCATCCCAACCCATCGGGTGCAGGACGTTGTAGCCCTGCATGCGCTTCCATCGCGCGAGGATGTCGGTCGCCGTGTAGCCCTCGGGGTGCCCGACGTGGAGACCCGAACCGCTCGGATACGGGAACATGTCGAGGACGTAGTACTTCGGCTTGTTCGGGTCGAAGTCTCTGTCCCCGGGGCCGGGTGTGCGGAACGTCTGGTGTTCGTCCCAGAACGCCTGCCAGCGGGGTTCGATCGTGGATGGGTCGTAGTTTTGGCGCGCCATGGTGCGTCTCGGTCACGAGCTGCGGCCGTCGAGGAGCGTCGGTCCGCGGTGTCCGTTCGAGGAAACGGCGGAACACGTTAGCAGACGGGTCCCCGACTGGAACCATCCTCGGGCAATGGGACCCTTGTTTCCTCGCGCCGGACCGTGCCAGACTGGCACGGTGGTTCCTGCGCCCGCATCGCCGCTCGAGCGCGTCCTGCTCGTGATCCTCGCACTCGCCGGGCTCGCGCTGATGGGCTGGCTCGTCGTCGCTACGGATCCCGATCCGCGGGGGTTCGGGACCCACGAGCAGCTCGGGATGCAGCCGTGCTCGTGGCCCTTGCTCTACGGCGAGCCGTGCCCGACGTGCGGAGTCACGACCGCGGCTTCACTCGTCGTGCACCTGCGACCCGTCGAAGCGGTGCGCGTGCAGCCTTTCGGGGCCGTGCTGACGATCGCACTCGTTGCGTTCGTCCTCGCTGCACTGCTGCACGCCGTGCGAGGCCGGAGCCTCGTGGCGCGCGTCGCGCTCTGGCCGTGGGGGTGGATCTTCCTCGGTGGGGTGGTGCTGCTCTTCGCGTCCTGGGCGCTGCTCCGCGCTCGGTTCGAGACCGTGCCGGGTTGATAGCTCAGGAGACCGACGAACATGCTGGAGACCGAACGCTTGATCTTGCGCCGCGTCGATGCCGACCGCGACTTCGACGCGTGGGCCGCGGCGATGGCGGACGAGGACACCGTGCGCTACACCGTCGGCAAGACCATGAGCCGCGCCGAGGCCTGGCGCAGCATGGCCAGCGTCCTCGGGCACTGGCAGATCCGCGGCTACGGGTTCTTCTCGGTCGAGTGCAAGCAGACGGGTGCTTGGGTCGGGCGTGTCGGGCCGTGGTTCCCCGAGGGGTGGCCGGAACCCGAGATCGGGTGGACGATCGCGCCGACGCATCTGCGCCGTGGGTACGCGACCGAGGCCGGCCGCGCGTGCCTTCGCTACGCGTTCGAGGAGCTCGGCTGGAAGCGCACCATCCACTGCATCCTCGAAGGCAACGTGGCGAGCATCGGCGTCGCCGAGAAGCTCGGTTCGCGCCTGCTTCGCACCCAGGACGGGTTGCCGGGGATCACGGAGAGCAAGGTGCTGATCTACGGGCAGGACGCACCCGAATAGACAAGACACCCCGGAGCGCATCCGGGGTTTCCAACCTTCAACGGATGACGAAATGGCGCGCGTTCGTCAAGTGACTGAACTCCAGCTTCGTGACGTCGATCACGAGTGCCTGGAGGTGCATGGTCAGCGGCGCGTAGGCGGCAACGTTCCCGCTCGTCCAGCGTGGCTGGGGTGAAGCCTGACCATTGCGGTCGAGGAAGCCGATCCAGTTGACGAACGGGCCGTGGTTGACGAGGTTCGGAAGCGATGCCGTGAAGACGTCGGGAACGAGGTTGAACGTGCCGGTGGCATTCCCGAACTGCCTGGCGGGGCCGAGGCCCGACAAGGTGCCGAGGATCATGAAGAACTGACCGGCGTACGCCGGACCGACATCGATGTTCATCGTGACCGTGCCGCCACTCGCCGCATTCAAGTAGTTGTCGGTCGGCGTGAACGACCACTTCTTCGGAGAGTGAATCTGCAGTCCGCTGAGCCAGTTCGGATAGCCGTCCGACGGGGCTGCACAAGCGAGATCGAAGACACCGTCTTGATCGATATCACCGAGGTACGCGAGTTGTGGTCGAACTCCGCCGTTGTTCACGTGCATGCTGAACCCTCCGAGCGGCAAGAACGTCCTCCCGGACCAGAGTTGCACCTCGTTCGTTCCTGCGATCGCGAGATCGCGCACGCCATCGTTGTTGAGGTCCGGAATCCGCACGACTTCGATGCCGAAATTGAGAATCTGTGGGTTCGGAGACACGGTCCTCGTGCGCATCCACGTCTGCGCGGTCGTATCAAAATCGTAGACCTCGACTTGCGCTACGCGGTTGTTGAAGCCGCACCCGAAGACGAGTTCCTTTTCGTTGTCCGCATCGATGTCGTCGATCAGAATCGAGCTGCCGAAACACACTTTCGTCGGCCCCGGGATCAGGACCTCGGTGATGTTGTTCTTGATGACGAAGTAGCCGCCGCCACACCCGCCGATCGATGCGTAACCGCCCTTTGCCGTGATGACGATCTCGTCACCGGGTCGACCGTCGAGGTCGCCATTCGATGCGACGGCCTCACCGTACCGATCCCGACTGCCCGCACCCTGCTTCGCGCCGATGAACTTCACGTTGAAGTTCTTCACCTCGAAGATTCGAACGTCTCCGTAGTAGTCATTCGATCCCGATGGCCAGTTGGGTGCTCCCACGACGACCTCCGGCACACCGTCTGGCGTGAACGGGTACACGTCGGCAAAGCAGACGGACCAGCCGAAGTCACCGCCGTCGCCGACTCCCTGACCGACGATCGCGAGCGTCTTGCCATCGATCAGATAGAACGCACCCTTGCCGCCTTGATCCCTGGGTGCCGTCACGACGAAGTCGAGAATGCCGTCCGCATTGATGTCGTGGGATGCGAGGCGCGTCCCGAATTCGGATCCCGGCGTCGGACTGCTCCAGGTCTTGATCGGGGTGAAGGAGTGACCGGAGACGAGTTCGACGACGTTCCCATCCGGGTCGCCGACGAGAAAGTCTGGATGTTTGTCGCCGTTCCAGTCACCGACCGCGAGGACGGACTTCGCCTGGCGGTAGCGGTGTGTGATGTCGTACGTCGTTTGCGAACGAGCGATCGACACGTGGAGAGCGACGGAGACTGCCAAGAGCAGTGGAATTCGTGAGAGGGTCACGGACATGTGGGATGTTCTCCTTGCGAACCAAGCACATGCGAACCGTAACCCGACAGGGGTTTTGACAGCTTTTCTTTGCGAACGCGTCCCTTTGCGCCTACGTCGTCGCGGTGAGTTCCGGGCCCAATCGATGCAAGGGCAAGAACCGAGGTAAGTCCTCGAGCGCGACGATGCCGCTCTTCACGAGTTCGACCGCGCGCTCGCGCATGCTGACCAGCCCATGCTCGAAGGCGAGGGAGCGCAAGGCTTGCGTGCTGTAGCCGCCGAGCATTGCTTCGCGCATTTCGTCACCGAACGGTAGGAACTCGACCACGGATACTCGGCCGTGCACGCCGGTGCCTCCACATCGAGAGCAGCCTTGTCCTCGCCAGGTCCGGAAGTCGTCGGGTATGCCAGCCGGAAACACGACGTCGACGAGTTCGGTGTCCGGTGCGACTTCGATGCGGCATGACTTGCAGACGCGACGTGCGAGTCGTTGTGCGAGGACCGCGCGCAACTCGGACGCGATCGACGGCAGGTCTTGACCGAGGTCGACGAGGCGTTGTACCGCGTCGGTGCTTTCGTTGCAGTGCAACGTCGACAACACCAGGTGCCCCGTCTGCGACGCGCGGATCGCCTCGCGTGCCGTTTCGCCGTCGCGGATCTCCCCGACGAGCATCACGTCCGGGTCCTGGCGCAGGAAGCTGCGGATCGCATCGGAGAAGTGGAAGCCGGTCGCGACGTTGACCTGGCTCTGCTGGATGCGAGGCAGGCAGTATTCGATGGGGTCCTCGATCGTCACGATCTTGCGTGTCCCGTCGTTCGACAACAGTTCGAGGCCCGCGTAGAGCGTCGTCGATTTCCCGGAACCGGTCGGGCCGACGACGAGCACGAGGCCGGACGGGTTCTGCAGAACACGCATGTACGTGCGTGCGGTTTCGGGTGGGAAGCCGAGCTCTTCGATCGACTGCACCCGCATGTCCTGCGCGAGGATGCGAATGACGGCGTTCTCGCCGAAGAGCGTCGGTTGCGTTTGCAGGCGAAGATCGTAGAGCGCCTTGTGGATCCTGACGCGAATACTGCCTCCCTGCGGGAGGCGACGTTCGGAAATGTCGAGTTGCGCGCGGATCTTGAAGATGTTGAGGAGTCGCGTTCCTTCGGATTCGCTGAGTTTCAGACCATCGTAGGGGACCAGACCGCCGTCGATCCGCAGTCGGATCTGAGGGCCACTTCGCGTGAACTCGAGGTGAATGTCACTCGCACGCCGTGCGACGGCATCGACCAAGAGGCCATTGAAGTGCAGAGTCGCACCCTGAGATCCCTCATCGTGGTGCTCGTGCCTTTGCGGAGTTTCGACTTCGACGAAGTTCGCGTCCTCGTCGAAGTCCGCCAGCGATTCCGCAATGTGTTCGTTCGGATTCGTGGACTCGGACTCCTGGCGCGCCGTGATCAGGTCGATCGACATCCACAAGCGTCGGTAGTCGGTGTCGCTGACGACGTAGGGCGCGACCCGGCGCGGGTGGAATGCCGGTTCGATCTCGCTCCAGTCGTTCTCCCCACGGCGTACGGCGACGACGACGAACTCGTCCTCGTGTCGCAGAGGCAACAGTCCTTGGTGCTGCAGATACGTGCGCGGCATCGACCGGACGACCTCGATGTCGACGTCGTTCAGGAGGCTTTCGACCGACGCGTGGCCGTAGCCCTCGATCAGTGCTTCGGCGAAGCACAAGTCGCGCTCCGGAAGCAAGCCGTGTTCGACGAGGTACGGGCCGAGTTCCCCGCCATCGCAGTTGAGCGTGGCGAGCCGGAGTACGGGCTCGTCGATCAGTTCGAGCATACGGAGGACCGTGCCGAGATCGGCTTCGAGCGAGATCTCGGCGTAGTCCTGCGTTTCGAACGTCTGTTCGCTGGAGCGGCATGTCACGTGCGGCCTGACGAAACCGCCGGGTCGCTGCTCGAGGTGCAGTAGGACGCCGCCGACCGCGAGTTCCCAGCGGAGCGCATCCCCATCGGGCTCGGGAGTGTCTCCGACCAGAATCGCATCGAACGGCCCCTTGCCCTTCCACGACTCGAGCTTCGCGTCGGCCTGGATCCGGACGTTCTCCTCGCCGCGATGCATGATCTGGCGACGGATCAGCGTCTGATCCGAGCGACGTCGCACGAGGACGTCGACGTTGCTCACGAGCCGGCTGTAGGTCGCGATCAGGAAGCTGTTACGCACGCCGACGAGCAGCGCCGTTTGCTCGGGCCCTGCACGGGTCCACTCGAGGATCTGAACCACCGATGCTGGCGGCGGCAAGCGCGCGACCGAGCCCGGCTGCAGCTCTTGCTCACCGCCGAGGAGTAAGCGCGTTGCGCGCTCGACCTCTTTCTCGAGTGCTTGCTTGTCGTACAGTACTTCGTTCATGCCGGCACGCCCCATGTCGTTGTCGGCTGGGGGCGCGCCGTGGCTTGAGGACTGCGGGGTTCAAGCGTCGAACGCTAGCGAGCGTCTTGTTTCGATCACCATTCGAACTCGAAGCGACCGTCAGCCGGCGGTGCATTCACGATGTGCAGGTAGACATTGCCCGCATCGTCGACGAAGTACGTTGGCTTGGAGACCTCGTCCGAGAGAGCGGCGTCTTGGTCCGTCGCGACAGCTAGCTGTGTGCGAGGACTCGTCGAACTGTCGTAAAGAACCGTGTTCGGGCGGCCAACATCGAATCGGATGATCACACGATCCGTCGGGCTCATGCCTCCGACGCGCACACTGATCTCGGGTAACGCTGCAAGGCTGCTCGGAACGGTCTTCCATCCGACGGCGTATGTGATGTCGGGACGGTTCAAGATGACCGGCATCTGCTTCCTCAGGTCGACGATGTAGTAGTTGTCGAAATGTGCGTCTTGACTCGAATTCGTATGCAGGCGATCGAAGGTCACGAGGCCCGGATCCTGGTTGGGGTTCCCAGAGGCTTTGAGATGCTCGACGAACAGGTGCCCGAACTTGTTCGTCGTGACGAATGCATGGGTCCCATTTGGCCACGGTGTCTCGTTGCCGACATGCATCCAAGGATGACTACCGATGATCGAGGTACCGGGAATTTGGGTTAGGTTGCCTGCGGGGTCGTAGATGCTGAAGCCCCAGCTACGAGGGTCGTCGGGGCGCGTCGTCGTCACGGGCACTGTCGAGCCGGAACTCGAGTAGTTGCTGGTCGGATACTCGGGGAAGAAGATGTTCGTCGATTGGGGGGCATTCGAGAATGAGACGTTGTCGAGCAGGTGGTTGGTCCGACGGAGTGCTGCAGGCACGATCCCGAATAGGCTCGTAGACGTCTGGTCGTAGCCCTGGACCAGGCAGTCACGCAACGTGCCAGCCCCGTCGTAGACGCTGTACGCTTCCAGTTTGCGGTTTGGGACGATCGTGGGGTACACCACGTTCATTGAGTCGGCGACGATGACGGAGTTCTCGACGATGTCGCTCGACGCGAAGCGCACCGCGACTTCGTTGTCGGTCAGTACCGCGTTCTTGAAGACAAGCGCAGTTGGCAGGAAAGACTGGCCCGTGTAGAGCGCCGTGTTACACGCGTAGGCTTTGAAATTCTCGATATTGGCTATCCCCGAAACGGGCGTATACGTGAGGTTCTTGCGCAGCGAGCCGTCTGTGTTGAGACCGTCGTTGATGTCGAATCCATTGCGGCATCCGTGCGCGATGTTGCCTCGGAAGCTCGTGAGGTCGATGGTATTGGGGACCGCCGTCGGGTGATGACCGCTGCCAGTGGTGCTGGCAGACAGTCCAATGACTTGCTCTGCAAACGTCAGCCAGAAGCCCGTCCCGATCGTGTCTGCGGCGACGTTGTCGTCGACGGTGTTCTGCGGGTTCGTGATCCAGAATGCGGACGGAGAGCGATTCTGGATTTCGTCGAATCCAGCGTCGCTGTCCAAAATCGTATATTGATCTGCCGTCGGTTTGAGTGTGGCCGCGACGAGGTTTCTTTCGATTGTGTTATCCATTTCAGAGCCGTCTTCCAAGAACACCGCATGCCCGAGATTTCGGTAGGCGACGTTGTCTTTTAATCGTACGGCATCGGTTCCGTGGATTGTGACCGCGCGATTCCACGTGTGGTGGATGCTCGAGCGCTCGATGTAGTGTCCAGCCGCGGCGTCTCTGCACATGTGCCAATGCATTGGATAGCGACCGAGCCGCCCGGACTGCCCCATGTTGACCAGCTCGACCGACGAAAGGCGGACTGTCGACTGCGCGGCATCGTTGATTGCTCGAACCATGATGTGTCCGCCCATGCCGTTGTCGGTATTGAAGACCGGGCTATTGGGAGTCCCAATTACGCGGATATTGTGCGACAACATGCCTACTTCTGCTCTCATCTCCTGGGTCCAAGCCCCGTTGTTGTAGCTCGGTGTCGATGCAATGTGACGGTGGATCAGCGCTTGTTGCAGATGGATTGTGTTCCCGTTGATAGAATCAATGGTGTGCATTTCAGATCTGTTTGTGAACGAGCTGCTACTGTTTCCCGGGAGGCTTTGTCCTTCGGATCCAACGACTGCGATGGCGTCGCCGATCTTCCAGCCGCCGTGTTCGAGAACCTGGAGCGTTTTCGTGCCTAATGCTGCTGTGGCAGTCAGTCTCGTCCAGCTCGTTTTTTCGCAGCCATGCATTTCGATGCTGCCAGACTCTTCGATGATTATGTATCGATGGTTGCCGGTCGTAGCGACAGGCTCGGTCAGATTGAGGATGAATTGCATGCCCGGGTCGTACTGCACCTGGCGTCGCCCGATCTCGAAGCGAGCTTTTGCACCGCTGATCTTCATGTTGGCGACCTCTAGAGCTACCGATGTGTCAGGCACCACCAGTTCTCCGTTGACCGTCAGTTGCCGACATGCCGCATTGCCAGTTAGGACCACGACGGACCCGGCCGGAATGGTTGCATCCGTGCTGCTTTTCGGAATGGTGGGATTCCAGACAGTGGAGTTCCAAGTTTGTAACGGCTCTAGGAGGACTCGATCAAGTAACCCTGTGTGCGCAGAGCTGTCGTCTGTGCCCTGGAATACGAATGACGACATTTCGTCGTTCGATATCAGGAATGGTCGCGTGACGTACTCCTTGTAAGTTCCAGAGAAATCCTCGTCGTTAGCAATGAGCTTGGAGTTTACCCGGATTGTGAGGCCCTGATTGGAGATCGAGCTGCCAGAGACCTGACGTGCGAAGTAGTAATGGATACGGTAGTAGCCTGGGGACACATCGGCGCTGACCTGGACGATGCCCTGGCCGTCGATGTAGGCGACGCGATCCCCGTCCGGGGCATCGCCTGGCGCCTTGATCGTGTTCTCGTAGGCGATGCCTGTGCCCGAGCCGAACGCCCATGCGCCCCACGCGGGGCTCGCCACGGGTGTGTTCGTCGGCGTGACGGAGGACAGCTCGAAGCTGCCGTTTGCCGTCGCCAACGGGGGCAGATCGGTCGTCGGAAGCGCGGGTTTGGCTACCGATTGTGCGGCGACAGACGTTGCGGTAAGTGCCGCACCCAGCGCGGCGAAGAGGAGCGATCGACGAAGAGTTGTCATGGTTTCGAAACGAAATGCGATCCAGGGGGGCCAGCGCCGACGGGCCACGTGACCCGCCCGCGCTCACGACTCGTGGTCACGAGCGAGCGCGCCTGTCTCGCAATTCGGGAAAACTTTCGACGTCTCCGCGACGCATACGCAGCTCCGTCACTCGACGGATGGGCGTTGCGGGGTCGTTCGTCGCCGTCACTGGATGATGAAGTGCCGCGCGTTCGACAGATAGCTGAAGTCCGGCTTCGTGAAGTCGATCACGAGCACCTGTAGGTGCATCGGCAGTGGCGCGTAGGCCGCGACGTTGCCGCTCGACCAGCGGGGCTGCGCCGTCGCCTTGCCGTTGCTGTCGAGGAAGCCGAGCCAGTTCACGAACGGTCCGTGATTGACGAGGTTCGGGAGCAAGAACGTGAGCGCGTCGGGCACGAGCGTGAACAGGCCAGCTGCGTTGCCGAACTTCTTGCCGGGTGTCAGGACTCCGGAGACGGTGCCGATGACCATGTAGAGCTGGCCTGCGTAGGTCGGACCCACATCGATGTCGAGGTTGACCGTTCCGCCCCTCGTTGCATTGAGATAGTTGTCGGCGATCGTGAGTGGCCAGGTCTTCTTGGACCAGATTTGCAGGTTGCTCGAGAAGCTCGGATAGCTACCCGCTTGGGTCGCGACCCCGATTTCGAACTCCCCATCCTGATCGAGGTCGCCGAAGTGCGCGAGCTGGGTTCGGCTGTATCCAGTCGACGGATCGAAGTTGATCGAGTCGAGCGGGAGAAAACTGCGCGCGGACCAGAGTTGGATGCTGCTCGTCCCGGCAAACGCGATGTCGTCGATCCCGTCACTGTTGAGATCGGGAACGCGGATGATGTCGATTCCGAAATTGGGAATGAAAGGGTTCGGTGTGACTTGACGCGTCGCGGTCCAGACTTTCGTCGTCTTGTCGTAGTCGTAGACGTGCGCTTCGCTCGTTCGATTGTTGAAGCCGCATCCGATGACGATCTCCTTCTCGCTGTCATTGTCGACATCGTCGATGAGGATGCCGCTGCCGAAGCAAACTCTGGATGGGCCATTGACCCGTGTCGTGGTGATTCCGTTCTTGACCACGAAATAGCCGCCGCCACAGCCGCTGAGACTCGAGTAATACCCCTTCGCGGTCACGACGTACTCTTCACCCGGACTGCCATCGAGGTCACCGTTGGACGCCACAGAGACTCGCCGTATCGTTCCCTGTTTCCGCTGCCGGCGCTGCTGCCAACGAACGTCACGTTGTAGTTCTTGACCTCGTAGATGCGCACTTCACCGACTTCGGTGAAGGTGCCCGAAGGCTGCGATGGGGCGCCGATGATGACCTCGGGAATCCCATCGGGAATGAACGGATACACATCCGCGAAGCAGACCGACCACCCGAAGGTGCCGCCCTTGCCGAGGCCTTGATTGACGATCGCGAGCGTTTTGCCGTCGATCAGGTAGAACGCCCCTTGCCCCGCCTGATCGCTTGGAGCAGTCACGACGAAATCGAGGATTCCGTCCTTGTTGATGTCGCGCGCCGCGAGGCGGGTGCCGAACCCGGAGTTCGAAATCGGCTCGTTCCACGTCTTGAGCGGCAAGAACGAATAGCCCGACACGAGATCGACGCGCCCGTTGTCGGGATCGCCGACGAGGAAGTCTGGGTGCTTGTCGCCATTCCAGTCGCCGACCGGAATGACCGAAGCCGCTTGGCGATAGCGGTGGGTGAGGTTGTAGGTGGTTTGGGTAGACACGGCGTTCGCAGTGAGCGCGATCGCCAGGATCAGAGGAATGCGGGCAGTCATCATGGCTGTGGGGAGGTTCTCCGTAGTACCTGTGGATAGCTGCACCGCAGAGACGTCCGATTCGTGCCAGTTTTTTCTGGATCGTTCCCGATTTCCCGAACCCACGGCATCCACGACGATGGTCGTCGTCACCGAATGATCAAGTGGCGTGCGCTCGTGACGAGCCGAAACTCTGGCTTCGTGCTATCGAGGACCAGCACCTGCAAGTGCATTGCCAATGGAGCGAACGCGGCGATGTTGCCGCTACTCCAACGCGGTCGTGACGATGGGCGCCCGCTGCCGTCGAGAAGGCCGAGCCACTGCACGAATGGCCCGTAGTTGACGATCTGAGGGAGTATGTTCG
>JAGQQW010000191.1 GCA_020426005.1 Planctomycetota bacterium
GAGCGCGCCGTAGCGCTCCTTGCTCTCGGGCGTGCCATGCCGCCCGAGATAGTGATCCTGGCCATGGATGCGGATGACGGCTTGACCGGAGGGCCGGTGAAGTCGGTAGCTCGGGGTGAGCGAACGGGGACGTGGCATGCGTGCGGCTTCCGAGTTATGTGGTAGGACTACCACCATTCCCGGCTGCTCTGCCCCGAGGGCAGGTGCACGCGCCTGTGCGTAAGTCGCGTCGTCAGCCTGACATGAGATTGGTCGGGGCGAGAGGATTCGAACCTCCGACCTCTTGCTCCCGAAGCAAGCGCGCTAGCCAGACTGCGCCACGCCCCGACCCTGGCGGCTCTGCCGCCTTGCGAGGCGAGAAGACTAGCCGCCTGCGGCGCTCAGGCAAGGGGGCAGCTCGCCGGATGGTGCAATTCTTCTCGCCTGGATCAGCCGCGAACCGAAGCCGCTGCGGGACATGGTCAGGCGAAGAGCTCGGCCGTCACCGCGGTCGCGAAGCTTCCACGCGGCAGGGCGAAGCGCAGCTCGAGCGCCGTGGGCTCGATGGCTTCGACACTGCATTCGTCGAGCGGGACGCGAAGCGCGCGGCGACCGCCCTTCTGCCCCCAGGGCCGACGGACGCCGAAGTCCTCGTGACGCACGTCGAAACACGTGAGCACGTCGTCTTCGGTTTCGAGGACGGCACCGGTCGCGCGGAGGCAGTCCGGCCCTGGCAACGGTGCGCTCGGCGAGATCTCGAAGCTGGCGACACGCGGCGCCGCCGCGATCGCTTCTTCTTCGGTCGTGACCGCGAAGCACGCACCGTTGCGGTGCAAGAAGGCGATGTCCCCCGCCACGACGTGATCGATCGAGATCGCGTCCTCCGCGAGCCGGCGCGACAGCACCTCGTTGAACACCGCCGACTGCAACGCGGACACGCAGAGCGAGAGAAAGCGCTTGGGCAAGGTGCGCAATCCGTCGCGCGCTTCGCCGCGCTGTGCCCACGCCTCGATCGCGCGACGCAACATACGATCGCGCGCGCTGTCGAGCATCGAAGCGACGGTGTCCGACTCGCTCGCGCCGGCGAACGCACGCAGGAAGCCCTCGGCATCGTCGCGCAACAGGTGACGGCCGAGTTCCGGAGTCGAACCCGTATTCCCGAAGCGCTGCGGTCCGAACGCGTTGGGCACACCGCGCGCGCGTAGGACTTCGAGTTTGGCCTCGCAGCGTTCGAGGTCGCCGGGCTCGACATCGCGCAGAACGATCACGAAGCGATTGCCGCGCAGGTGCCCGAGCTTGAGCTTGTTCTTGTGCGGCACGACGTCGAGTACGGACACGCCCTCGATGTCGAGCCCGCGCAACTCCTCCTCGGTCGCGAACTCGAGACTCAGCCATTGACGTGTGACCGCGTGCTTGTCCTTGAGACCGGCACAGCCGATGTCGCTTTCTTTGCGACCGAGCGTGCGCGCGATCTGGCGGAGCACGTCGAAGGTCGTCCGCCCGCGCTTCTCGATCTGGAAGAAACGATGCGTACCCTCGCCGCACGGCTCGTACGCGAGCAACTCTTCGACCACGAAATCGTCGTCGACCTCGCGCATCCGCCCAGAGATCGGCGGCAGGCCCGTGGTCAGCGCTCGGCCCATTGGACCCGCCGGCTCGCGCCTTTCACCACGAAGCGATCGTGACATCGCCAGCATGCGGCTTCGAGCGCTTCGAAGGCGCTGCCCGCCGCGCTCGCCGACGTGCTGGTCTCGATCGATCGCGATGCCTCGAGTACTTGGCCGAGGATGCCGCCCCAACCCGGCTCCGAACTCGCGGCACGCGCTTCGGGAGCACTCAGCAGGAGCGTGATCCTACGAGCCGCCGCTTGCCACGCGAGCACGTCGCGCGCGGCGATCGCAGTCGCGGCGCGTTCGGTGTTGTGCATCACGTCCTGCATGCGTCGTTGCATCGCACTCGGCTCGGAGCCACAGGCCAGCACGGAGCCGGCGACCACTATGAGTAGAGGGACGAACACGCGCGTCGATGACGCGCGAGAACGCACCTCGGTACGGAGAACCGGCGCCATCACGCCGCGACGCCCGTGGCGTACGCGGTGACACCTTTCCGGTCCCCCCCTCCTCGAAGGACCACCCTTTCCCATGTCGCGCAATGTAGTCGGTGAGCCCGGGCGACGCTCTGCTATTCTCCGTCCAAATGCCAGTCAGACGCGGCAGCGAGGCCGCCCTACCGACCGTCAAACTCCGGGTGCGCGTCACGGGGCGGCACCCGCGCTTCTTCAAGAAGCAAGTGTTGAAGCCCGAACGACCGATCGAGCCCGGTTCGCTCGTGTTCGTGCTCGACAAGCTCGGGCGCGCGGTCGGGACCGGGTTCTACAACCCGCGATCGACGATCACCGTGCGCATGCTGACGCGCAGCAAGGACACGTTCGATCGTTCGGGCATCGTGGGACTCCTGCGAAACGCGATTCGGTATCGCGAACGAACGCTCGGACTCGGGAAGAACGAGAACGCTTACCGCTGCGTCCATGCCGAAGGAGACGGCCTGCCGGGCCTGATCCTCGACCGACTCGGGGACACCTACGTCGCGCAGGTATTCGCGCTCGGCATCGTGCCGTCGCTCGAGGACATCGGGAACGAACTCCTGTCGCGCCGCGAAGGCGCGCGACTCGTACTGCGCGTCGACAACGACGCTCGACGCCTCGAGGGCATCCGCGAGAGCGAGACCGGTCGCGTCCCTCCTGGCGAACTCGTCGAGGATGGCTTGCGCTATCGCTTCACGCCCGGGGAAGGGCACAAGACGGGGTTCTTCTGCGACCAACGAGAGAATCGCAAGCGGCTCGGTGAGCTCGCGCGTGGCAGACGCGTACTCGATCTCTGCTGCAATGGCGGAGGGTTCGCGATGCACGCGGTTCGCGGAGGTGCCAAGAACGTGCTCGCGATCGACCTCGACGAGGAGGTAGTCGAACTCGCACGCCGTAACCTCGCGCGCAACGACCTGCGCGCCGAAGTCGCGCACGGGGATGCGTTCGACGTGTTGCGCGAGCGTGGCAAGGACTTCGATTGCATCGTCCTCGACCCTCCCAAATGGATTCATGGCGATGGCGATTACGAGTCGGGACTGCAACGCTATCTCGACGCCAATCGACTCGCGTTCGAAGCGTTGCGTCCCGGCGGCCTCTTGCTCACGTGCTCGTGCTCGGGATCGCTGTCCGAAGAGCGCTTCCTCGCGATGCTGCGGGACGCGGCGGCTCGCGCCAACAAGGACGTGCGACTCCTCGAGATCTGCGGCGCTGGCCCCGACCACCCGGTCGCACTCGAATGCCCCGAAACGCGGTATCTGAAAGCCGTGTTCTGTGAGGTGCGCGCATGAAGCCGTTCCGCCTGTTCGCGCCCTGCCTTCCGGGCCTCGAGCCGTTGCTCGATCGTGAACTCGACGAACTCGGGATCGGTGCTCGCAAGATCGTGCCCGGTGGCGTCGAGTTCCTCGGGCACGCGAGCGCCGTGATGCGCGTGTGCCTCGGCAGCGGGATCGCGACGCGCGTGCTGCTGCGATTCGAACGCTTCCGAGCGACGCGATTCGAGACGCTGCGTCGACGCACGAGCGAGATCGAATGGGAGCGGTTCTTGCGCGATGACGAGGAGTTCGACGTGCGCGCCGATGTCGCGCACTGTCGACTGTGGCATGCCGGTGGCGTCGAAGAGCGCATCGCGCATGGCATCCTCGACCGGCTCGGACTCTCGGTGTCGGACCTGCGGCGTGCACGGACCGTGCGGGAGGATCACGACGTCGAGGATGTGGATTCGCGTTCGCGGGCGGATAGTCGGGCGCGGGCGGATTCCGATGCGCGGGCGGTTCGGCGGTCGCGGGCAGAAGCGCGTCTGCGGGCGGATGCGCTTGCGCAGGCGGACGAGCGTGCGCGCTCGGATGCGCGTGCGAGGGCGGATGTGGAGTCGCGGGCGGATGCGGAAGTGCATGCGGATGCGGCGAGCGAAGCGGATGCGACGTTGCCAGTCGTACGCGTTCGCGCCCAGGGCGACCGATTCGGGCTCGCGCTCGACCTGTCGGGCGCGCCGTTATGGCGACGCGGCTATCGACTCGAGACGGCCAAGGCGCCGCTTCGTGAAGATCTCGCGCACGCGCTCGTGCGCGTGGCGTTGGAAGGGTGTTGCGAATCCGTGGATTCGATCGTCCACTTCGGCGACCCGTTCTGCGGTAGCGGCACGATCGGCATCGAAGCCGCAGGTCTGCTGCACGGTCTGCTGCCAGGGCGTTCGCGACGCTTCGCGATCGAACGCACACGGCTCGCGGCGCACGCGAACGCGAGCGACATCGCGCGGCAACTGCTCGCGAATCGCACGGCTCGCGCACGGGTCCGGTCGATCCTGCTCAGCGATCGCGACGCTGGCGCAGTCGAGGCCGCGCGGCACAACGCGACGCGCGCCGGTGTCGCTTCGAAGCTCGTGATCGAACACCACGCGTTGAGCGATGCCCCGATCTTCGGCGTGGACGAACCCGCGATGATCGTGACGAACCCGCCGTATGGGAACCGCGTCGGCAGTGGTGACCTGCGGGCGCTGTATCAGCGTTTTGGCGCGCTCGTGCGTCGCATGGAAAAGCCCACTGGCGTCGCACTCGTGACAGCGGATGCGCGCCTCGCGCGGAGCACGGCGATCCAGCTCGAGTCGATCTTGTCGACGGAGCATGGTGGGCAGCGCGTGCGCTTCTTGCGCACGACCTACAATCGTGCGGAAACCGTTACGCCGCACGCCACGCGGGCCTAACGGACTCTCGAGAAGCCGGTTACCCATCGGCACATTGCCCTTTCTCCATGAACCGATCGCGCGCGTTGCACGCGCGATCCGTACCCACGAGACCCGAAATGAAACCAGCCCTGCATCATGGCCTTGCGCTGTTCACACTTTGCGCTACTTCCTCCGTGGCGACCGCGCAGAACCTCGAAGAGTGGGTTGCGCCGTCCGGCGACACGACACTCTCGACGAGCTTCCAGACGCTCAAGGCGAAGTCCGGCCGCACGGTCACCCTCGTGAACGGCATCTACGTCTTCAAGAACGTCACGATCCCGAGCGGCTCGCGCGTGAAGTGCGCCGGCCCCAATCCGATGATCTGGGTCGTCACTGGTGACTTCCTCGTCGATGGCGAACTCGCCGCGGACGGTAGCGACGGTCAACATGTGATGACGCTCAACTCGGCCAACGTCCCCATCGCTGGCGGTACCGGTGGACCCGCCGGCGGGCGCGGTGGAGCCGGTTCGCCGGCGACCAATCAGACGAGTCCTCAGGGTGAGGATGGGCACGGCCCGTACGATTTCCCCGCGTTCGGAGGACGCGGCGGCTCGCTCGCGATCGGGCCCACGGTTTCCCACTACGGGTCGGGTGGTGGCGGAGGTGTCTTCGGTTCTGCCGGTGACCTCTCGCCCTTCGGACTCACGATCGCACAAACGAGCGGTGCCGGAGGCGATGGACGGAGCACGCTCGGGCCGGTGCCCGGTGGCGCGGCGGGGAATCGGCTGTTCGTCGACCGGGACGACGAGAACGACTTCTGGGGTGTCGGGTTCGACGTCGCGAGAAATCGCCTCGTCGTCGGCGAACTCCCGATCCTCGTCGGCGGCTCGGGCGGCGGCGGTGGCGGCGATCGCACCAGTCCCAACCCCAACTTCTTCGATGATGAAGAAGGTGGCGGTGGCGGTGGCGGTGGCGGCTGCCTGATCATCTATGCCGAAGGCAAGATCGTCGTGCGCGGCACGATTCACGCCAACGGCGGCAACGGCGGCGGCGGCGAAGACGCGGGCGGTTGTCGTTTCGGCGGTGGCGGCGGCGGCGGCTCCGGCGGCATGCTCGTCCTGGCAGCGCATCAAGGAATCACCGTGCACGTGCTCGGCGAAACCTACGACAAGGCGGACTTCGACTACGCGCTCAGCGCCGACGGTGGCGTCGGGCGCAACACGGCCTGGCAAGCCGCGCCCTACGAATCGAAGTACGTGCGCACCACACCACGCCCCAACGCCGGCGGATTCGGTGGACTCGGGCTCCTGCAGCTGATCGCCCCGATGGGCACGAACAGCGACGGCACGAACACGCGCCTCGACGACGGCATCACCCTAGTCCGCAACAACCAAGTCCTGACCGGCAGCGAGAAACAGCGTTTCCTCGCATGGAAGGGTTGGAAGAACGCCCAAGGCATCCGCGTCGACGACGCCGGCAAGCCGATCCCCGCCAGCAACGGCGGCGACTTCCGCCCCCAACCGATCCTGCTCCCCCTCCGCTGATCCGCACGAAACGTGCCAGGGACAAAGCGCGGTACTTTCGCGCGTGAATCGTGCCAGGGACAAAACGCGGTACTTTCGCGCGTGAATCGTGCCAGGGTCGTTTCGCCGTACTTTCGTGCGTGGAATGACCCTGGCACGTTTTGCGCACTTCACGGGCGACGGACGGTTTTGGCGACGATGGCGATCGTCAGGGAGACTGCCGTGACGACGATGGTCAAGGTCGGGCCTGGCGGCCAATCGAGGCCTTCGGTGCAGGCCAGGACGAATGCGATCGTCGCGGCGACGACACTCGTCGCGACGCACCACGGGACGTAGGAAGCGAGTGTCGGCACCGCCGTGCGGAGTGCGATCGGCGGAACAAGGGTCAGGACGAGCACGACCGTTGCATCGACGATCGGCACGACGACGGCACAATACAGGCCGAACAGCAGCATCGTCGCCAAGGTATGCACGCGAGGCTTTGCGCCGAGCAAGCGCGCTTGGTCAGGATCGAACGCCGCAACTTGATTGCGTCGCAGGGTCGCGACGAGCACGAGCGTGACGATCGCCGATGCCGCGAGAACGGTATTGCGGCCCGAAGCATCCACGGTCAGGAGTCGACCGCGATGCACGAGGTCTTCGAACACTTTGTCGTACGGTGTCTCGAGGAAGAGCACGTCCCGCAACGCGATCGCGAACAAGAACGCGATCGCCGCACGAGCTCCGAGCGTGCGCGCCGAGCCGAACATCAGCAACAGCATGCCCGCGAACACCGCTGCGACCGATCCCGCCAACTGAATCGTGGCACCGGGTTCCTCGACGACACCGCCCTCACGCTTTGCGAAGAACATCGCAAAACACCAGAACGCAGCAGCCTGCCCGCAGGCGGCCAATTGCGGCACCGCGAGCGCGAGCAGTGGCATTCGCCGCACGACGAGTGCAGCGCCGAGCATCGGCCCGACGACCGCGACCGCGAGAAGCGCGACGAAGCCGTCGAGAAAGAACTCGCGGATCAACGCGAACGCAGCTTGCAACGCCTCGATCACGTCGCGTCTCCGCCTTCGCGTAGACGCAGCTCACGCTCGACGAGCACCCACGTTCGGTCCGCAACGTGAGGAAGCACGAGCAGATCGTGAGTGACCATCAACACGGTGCACCCGCGCTGCGTGAGTTCTCGGATTGCAGTCCACACGAGCTCGACGGCATCGATGTCGACGCCCGACGTCGGCTCATCGAGGGCGAGTAGCCGTGCGTCTGCACAGAGCGCGCGCGCCAGCAAAACGCGTTGGCGTTGCCCCCCCGACAGTTCGAAGAAGCGTCGCGTCGCCTCCGTCTCGAGACCGATCGAAGCGAGCGTCTCTCGAGCCCGCCGTCGACGCACGCTCCATCGCTCACCGAGCGGCCTCCCCATCGCGACGACCTCGAGCGCAGAAACCGGAACACTCGCTTCGAAGTCCGTGAGCTGCGGCACGTAGCTGACGGGAACGACCGAGTTCACCTTGCCGGCAAGTGGATCATGGAGACCGATCGCGGTCCGCAAGAGCGTCGTCTTGCCCGAACCGTTGCGCCCGATGATCGCGTGCACGAGGCCACTCTCGAACTCGAGCGTCAGCGGATTCGTCAAGGCGCGCCGACCATGGCCCGCCACGAGCCCATCGAATCGAAGCGCTGCGACCGTCGCCGTCATCAACGCCGCGAACCGTCTGGACCGAGCACACTCGCGAACTGCGCGACGATGTCATCCATGAACGCGAGCCAACCACGTCCCGAGGCGAGACTCCCGATCTGGAGTATCCGCGCCTCGGCGCCACAGTCTTTGGCAACGCGGCGTGCCAACTCCGCGAAGCGCGGACGCGCCACGACGAGCCGCACCTTCTCGCGCTTCGCGAGTTCGATGATGTTCGCCAAGTGCTTGGCGGACGGCGGCAATCCCGGACGCGGCTCGAGCGAACCGACGATCTTCAGGTCGAACGCATCCGCGAAGTACACCCACGTCCTGTGATTCTCGATGAATGCGCTGCCTCTACATGGCGCGAGCAGCTTCGTCCACTGTGCGAGTCGGTGTTCGATCGCCGCGTCGAACGCAGCATGTCGCTCGATGTAGGCATCGCGATGCTCCTTGTCGACACGCACGAGGCAGTCCCGCACGTTGCGCGCGACGATCTTCATGCGACGCGGGTCGAGGTTGTAGTGCGGGTTGCCGCGCGGATGGAGATCGGGACCGGCGTCCCGAGTCACGCTCGCAGGCACCTGCAGCGGTGTGACGCCCACGGATGCATCGCAAAAACCGGCACCGCCTGGACGGACCGCGCGGTTCTTCGCTTTCTGCAAGAGCGCCGGAACCCACGCATGCTCGGCGTCGAATCCGAGCTGCACGAACACGTCGGCACGGTGCACCTGGACGAGGAAGGACGGCCGAACGGTCACGAGGTGCAAGTCCTCCTCGCCAGTCGTCAGCGAACGCACGTCGATGTCGTCGCCGCCAATCGAACGTGCCACGTCGGCGAGATCGGGTGTCGTCGTGACGACTTTGACCTGAGCCACGAGTGATGTCGCGACGGCTGCGATCGCGATCGCAGTCGACAGTCGTGAAGCTCGACGAAGCGTCGATCCAATGCACGATGCCGGCCAGCGACCGACCCGCCTACCAAGGAATGCCATGACCGTGTGTCCCCAAGATGATCGTCCACTGCATCGAGATCCCGAACGAATCCGGCCCGGGATCTTGGAAGCGCCGCGCTTCGAGGCGCAGGCGGTTGAACTCGTCGACCTTCCACGTCGCGAAGGCACCGTAGTCCGAAGATCGCTCCGAAGCATCTTCAGCGTGCTCGAAAGCGCCCGCCGTCGCCCCTACCGACCACTGACGCCCGAGGAATGCCTCGCCACAGAGATGGCCACCGAACGCGCCGACACGCGAAACGTCGAAGCCATCGTTCGAGAACTCCTGGGTCGACCAGAGCGCTTCCCCCACGAGCACGACGCCGCGGCCCGTCGCCTGGTCGACATTCCGATACGTCGCATCGAGACCTACGACCCGCTGCTCGAAGGAACGACGGAACGGCTGCATCGACGTGTCTTCGAAGAAGCGCACGGCCTTCGGTTGATACGCAATGCTCGCACCGACTTGCACAGTCGCCGCGGCGCCGAGTTCGACCACTGCAGTCGCCCGACCATGAAACGCGAAATTCTCGAAACGGCGCTTACCGAACGATTCGACATCCGCCCCATCGTGACTGTGATGATGTCCCGCCGCAGGTCCGAACATCGAGTGCGCGTCCCCTTGGATCCCATTGGTGATCCCGGCGGACCAACGCAACGTGCTCGTGTCGCCGAGCCCGGTCCAGTGGTGCAGCTCGACACCGGTCCCACGTAGGCTCCCCCCGAGATAGTCCTGCAGCACCTGCGGCTTGTCGAGCATCGGAAGGTCGTGGTCGTGCAGCGCCGAAAACTTGCCGAAGTCGACGCTGTAGTGCCCAACCTTGAGTTCGAACGTGTCGGGCAAGGCGTCGTCGACGAACACATACGCCTCTTCGATCTCGAAGCCGGTCTCCTCCTCGATGTGCAGATAGACCTGATAGGAAGCGAACGGATCGACACGACCGACGAACCCGACTTCGACGTCGCGCAGCGTGAAGCGATTCAATCTGTCGAACGCATCGTCTTGATCCGATCCCGCGAACACGAAGTCGCCGATGACACTGATCGCGGGGTTGAAGAGATTGTCGAACACGGTCGTTTGACCGCCCTCGGACAGACCGCGCCGGGGCACGGGTTCACCGTCCTGAACCTCGCGAGGCGCGTCGCGCGTGACGGCTCGCAGCTCTTCACGGAGCGCGTCGACTTCGGCGCTGTGCCGCAGTTCGAGCTCTTCGATGCGACGCTGCAGGTCTTCGGTGGTCTGAGAGCGAGCACTCGACACGACGGCACAGGTCCACACCATCAGGAGGATCGTCGAGCGGGCAGGCATTCCGACATTGGAGCAGATGCAATTGCATTTGCAACTAGAAAGTGGGATCCGGCTCGGGGTACACTCCGTGTTCCATGGAGAGACTGACGCGACAGCGGCGAGCCATCCTCGAGGTCCTCACGTCGAGTGACCGCCCCTTGAGTCCGGCGGAGATCACCGAACGGGCTGCCGAGAACGTCGCGTCCATCAGCCTCGTCACCGTCTACCGCAATCTCAAGACACTCTGCGAGAACGGCGCGATCGTCGCAGTCGAACTCGTCGGCCGACCACCCCGCTACGAAGCCGCGGGCTTGTCGCACCATCATCACTTCCTCTGTGTCGACTGCGACCGCGTCTTCGACATCCAAGGCTGCAGGCTCGGCTCGCTCCGCGACATGCTGCCCAAGGGCTTCGAAGTCCAACACCACGAAGTCCAGCTCTCGGGCCGGTGTAAGGACTGCCGCGACTGAGCCGCTGCCCCGTGTGTGAAGACCACTCCTCGGGTTTCGTTTCGACGATGCAGCCCCGTGCAAAGAAGTGCGCGAAAGGTGCCAGGGACAAAGCGCGGTACTTTCCCGCGTG
>JAGQQW010000192.1 GCA_020426005.1 Planctomycetota bacterium
TCGCGCGTGAAACGTGCCAGGGACAAAGCGCGGAACTTTCGCGCGTGTCGGCGCGTTTGCGTGACTGCATGATCCGCGGGATGGACACGCCTTTGCCGCTGACGCTCGCGTTCGATCATGTTTGTACGCCTGCGGGGTGGATCTCGCCGGGCGTCTTGGAGATCGACGGGACGGGGTTGATCACGGACGTTCGCACGCTGCGCATGGACGCGAGGAACGCGTGTGTCGAGGTGAGACCGGGCTTCGCCTTGCCGGCTTTGCCCAACGTGCACAGCCATGCCTTTCAGCGTGCGATGGCGGGTCACGCGGAGCATCGCTCGCCGGGGCATGCGGGTGATAGCTTCTGGACTTGGCGAGAAGCGATGTATGACGTCGCCGCGGCGATGACACCCGCGAAGCTCGAAGCGACCACGACGCAGCTCTTCGCGGAGATGCTCGAGGGCGGGTCGACGTCGGTCGCGGAGTTTCACTACCTCCACCATGAACCTGGCGGCGTCGCGCCGAGCCCGCCTACTGCGTACGCCGATGCGATCCTACGGGCTGCGAGACAGACCGGGATCGCGGTGACGCTCTGCCCGGTCCTGTACTTGCACGGTGGGTTCGAAGGGCCGTTGCAATCCCACCAAGCACGATTCGGCCATCCCGATGTCGCGGCATTCGTCGACTTGTGGCTGCAACTCGCGGAGAGGGTCGAAGCGATTCCTCATGCGCGCATGGGACTCGCGTTCCACTCGCTGCGCGCCGTGCGTCCCGCGGAAATGCAACGCTGCCTCGAAGCGCTCGGCCTGACCGAGTCGGGCGACACGACACCCGTACACGTCCACGTCGCGGAACAGCCTCTGGAGGTCGCAGATTGCCTCCGAACGACCGGCAAGCGCCCACTCGAACTCCTGCTCGACGAAGACCTCGTCGATGACCGTACGTGCCTCGTGCACGCGACGCACCTCGATTCACGCGAACTCGAACGCGCTACCGCGAAGAACGCGATCGCCGGCCTCTGCCCGACGACCGAGGCCAATCTCGGGGACGGCGTCTTCGCCCTCGAACCGTGGCTCGCAGCGAACGGCGCGTTCGGCATCGGCAGCGACAGCCAGATTTGCGTCGACGCACTCCATGAACTGAACCTGCTCGAGTACGGCCAGCGACTCGTTCACGGCAAGCGCTGCATCGCGGCCACGGCTGACACGCCCCACGTGGGCGACCTCCTCTGGGATCACGCCGTGCGGGGCGGCGCGAGAGCGGTCGGACAACAGGTTGCCGGCATCGCTGCCGGACAGCGTGCGGACTTCGTCGTACTCGACTCATCGCATCCACGTTTGCGTGAACACGGCACATCGACGATCCGGGATGCTGCAATCTTCTCGCGCAGTGTCACACCCGTGATCCGCGAGACGTGGCGCGCGGGCGAACTCCTAGTCTCGAATGGTCGTCACCGCACGTCGAACGTGGATTCGTAGTCGTGGATCCAGGCGAGACCTTCGCAAGCCGGCTGGGGCAGCGAAGGCCCTTCGCGATGCATGTTCGAGTCGTTCAACACGCCGTCTGCAGCGCGTCGAGACGGCTGGGCGCGTGCCCAATGCGTGTTGCGCACCCATTCAACGGCACCTCGACACGCGCGTGCCGGCCGTTCGAAGCCTCCTACGCATCAAGGTGACGGAACCTCGACACGCGCGTGGTCTCCGTTCGGTGTCGTAGACGCCGGAGCGGGCGAATGCGCAGTGCGGCGCCTGGCGCGACGCCGTAACCCCGAGATCGGATTGCGCAACCGTCTTCGCTCACGGCGTGGAAACGTCGCATGCAGCAAGAACAAGTAAGCGACCGCGGTCCCGACGAGACCGATCCCGAACGCCCCCCCGCGCCTCGAAATGCACATGACGAGCTGCGCCGCCAATGTGAGCAAACCGAATCCGACGAGGATGAATGGAATCCGGCCGCCGCGTCCCGGAGCGAACGACCGCCACGACGCGATGGCAACCGCGGTGAACGGATACAGCCACAACGGGATCCCGAGCCACACCGAGTCCTGGACCCAATGCTCGATCTTCGCGGTGTACGCCCAAGGGAAGAAGTTGCTCGCGAGCGACAACGTGACGGCGCTCCAAGCCATCGCGATCCCATCTTGGGCATGTTTCTCGACTCGGCGCACCTTCAGCACGTCGGCACGCGAAGGCTTGAACACCGGCAACATGCGAATGCGCTCGAGCTCTCCACGCATCTCTTGCGCGCTTCGAAAGCGATCGTCCGGCCGCGCAGCCAGCGCTTGCCGTACGAGCGCATCGAAGCGCACGTCCACCGCCGACAGCGCCGACGGCATCGAGAACACGCCGCGCGGCAATGCACCGGTCAGCACTTCGTAGAGCATGACACCGACGGCGAAGAGGTCCGCCCGATGATCGACCGCGGCGCCGGGATCGAACATCTCAGGGGCCATGTATGCCCAGGTTCCGACGGTCTGACGTGTCTGCGTCAACTCGAGACCCGCAACGGCGGTCTGCAGTTTTGCGAGACCGAAATCCGCAATGAGCACACGACCTTCGCGATCGATGAGCACGTTCTCCGGCTTGAGATCACGGTGCACGATGCCTCGATCGTGCGCATAGGCGAGCGCATCGCAGATCTGCAGGAAGCCGTCGAGCACTTCCTCGTGCGTTGGCATACGACTCTGGAGGAGCTGCCGCAGATTGGATCCATCGACGTATTCGAGCGCGATCCAGTGAACTCCGTTCGCAAAGCCATAGTCATGGATGCCGGCAATCCCGGGATGCTCGAGCTGGGCGAGTGTGCGCGCCTCGTGTTCGAGCCTGGCTTCGAAAACCGGCTGCTCGCGCAACGACGGTAGCAGGACCTTGATCGCAGCCTGCCTCCCGAGACGCACGTGCGTCGCGACGTAGACCGCAGCCATGCCGCCCTTGCCGATCAGCTCTCCGATCAGATAGTCGCCGAGGCGCTCACCAACGGCAGGGAGCAGGGCGCTACCATCCCTGCTCTCAGGAACTTCCGCCTGCTCCGTGTCGGACTGCGGCGCAGGCTCCGGCTCCGGCGCAGGCGACTCGACGAGCTGCTTCCACGTGCACACCGGACACGGCATGGACGGGTCGAGACTCCCGAGTTCGGCGCCACACGCATCACAAACACGGTGCGTAGTCATGGACGCCTCCACTCGGAGTGGGAAACCCGAGAAATCCTGGCCCGGATCTGCTTCGTATCGATCATCGAGAAACCAGGAACACGATTTCGAAGGCGGTTACACGAAAACCGTCATTTCCCGCCGAGGGCTGCGAACAGCGCCGCGATTTCTTCGTCGACGTCAGTCTCGGAAGGACCACTTTCGTCCGTCGCGAGGGTGTCACGGATCGCCGATCGCACGAGTTCGCGCATGCGCCCGCGAAGTCGATGCACAGCGACCTTGACCGCACTGACTCCGACACCCCAACGATCCGCGAGTTCTTGATACGTCGACGGCTCAGGACGCCCCGCGAGCATCGGTTGGAGCGTCGCGAACAGTTCTTCGCGGTCGCGAGCACGATACTCCGCTTCGAGCTCCGAGCGTGCACGCTCGAGGATCGTCAATGCCCATGCACGCTCGAAGGCATGACTCGGCGTCGACGCATCGACGAGCAACGGATCGAGTGACTCGATCGTGACCCGTCGCATTTCGCCGCCGCGTCGCTGCGCACGTTCGAGCCGAGACTCGTTGGCAGCGAAGTTCCGCAACGCGCCGAGTAGGTAGTCACGAAATCGTCCGTGGCACCGGTTCGCGACGAGGTCGCGCTTTTCGATGAGCCGCGCGAAGAACGCTTGCACGAGCTCCTCGGCGTCTCCCTCGTCGACACCGTTGCTGCGCAGCCAAACGCGACACGGTTGCATGTAGTCGCGGCAGAGCGCTTCGAACGCGCGCGCGACCAAGAGCGGATCGTTCGCATGCATGGCCTGAACCCCGCTCCAATGGGTATCGACGAACGATGGCATGGTCGGATCCTCTACTTCTTGTCGACAGCGTGAGCCGTGGCACATCCATACGGCGCGGCGGGTGCACTCGATAACGATTCTGCATCATGAACCGTCCACAGTGACGACGCGACACGGTGCAAGAAATGCACTGCACTTCTTACATGCGACACGCGGGGGTACACGCATACGCAGACGCGAAACCGACAACGAAAAAGCTCTCGGCAACGACCACCACAATCCGCTCTCGCTCACGTATGTTGGGTGCTTGCGTGCCTTTGAAGCGGTCACGAGCGCGCATCGATTGTCTTTCTCTTTGACCGGTGCACCTTCCTCTTCGATGGAGGTCACGATATGAAACGCGTCTGCACCATCACGACGCTCACCCTCGCCCTGACCGGGTTTGCGCGAACGTCGTTCGCGCAAACATCCGGCAACAGAGTTCTCGCATGGAACGACCTCGGGATGCACTGCATCGATCCCGACTTCTCGGTGTTCACGATCTTGCCGCCATTCAACACGTCGCATGCGCACGTGATCATCGGCGGCAAACTCCAAACACCAGGCGTCTACCAGTTGTCGTTCCGCGGCATCGCGGACAAGTCGGGTTCGATCAATACGACCTCGATCGGCAAGACTAACTTCTGGGATCACGTCAAGGCACTGTACGGCATTTCGATCCCACCCGACGTAGGGCTCACCGGGACGAAGATGCCCGGCGCTGCCAACACGCCGCAGCCGATGCCCTACGACACGACGTTCAAGTGGTTCACGGCCGAAGGCCTGCCCGTCACGCCACTCGACGACAACAAGAAGCAGAACCCGTACCCGCTCTTCGAGTACCTCGCGACCGACACCAACAACAACGTCGTCGCGAGCACGGTTGCCGTCGTGCCGACGTCCAACGAATTGCGCTGTGACCGCTGCCATGCATCGGGGCAGAACCCGATGGCGATGCCCGACGTCGGTTGGGCGTTCGACACCAATCCGATTCGCGACAACCGCCTCAACATCCTGCGCCTCCACGATCAACGCAACATCCGTCGCACGATCTACAAGGACGCACTCAAAGCCAAGGGCTACAACGCGCTCGGACTGTACGAAACCGTCGTCACCGACGGCATCGCGATCCTTTGCCATCACTGTCACGAATCCAACGCACAACCTGGCCTCGGCTACCAAGGCATCTCGCCGCTGACCGTGGCGATGCACGACGGTCACTCCGACGTGATCGACGTCTCGGGCAAGCAGCTCGACGAGATCACGACGCGTGCGAGCTGCTACGTGTGCCACCCAGGTCACGAGACAAAGTGCCTTCGCGGCGCGATGGGCACGGCAGTCGGCGCGGACGGTCAATTCGCGATGGAATGCCAGTCGTGCCACGGCGACATGGAAGACGTCGGCAAGACGGGTCGCGCAGGATGGTTCGACGAACCGACATGCCAGAACTGTCACACGGGAAGCGCGACGACGAACAGCGGCGAGATCCGCTACACGAACGTCTTCGACACCACCGGTCAGCGTCGCAACCCTGCGTCGCAGCTCTTCGCGACCAACCCGAACACACCGGCACCCGGCGTGAGTCTGTATCGCTTCTCGAAGGGTCACGGCGACATGCAGTGCGCGGCCTGTCACGGTCCACCGCACGCGATCTATCCGTCGCCGTACGTCAACGACAACGAACTCAGTCTCAAGACTCAGGGTCACATCGGCACGATCACCGATTGCAGCTCGTGTCACACGAAGCTCGAGGACAACCAACTGATGAGCGGCCCGCACGGCATGCACGACGTGTCCAATGCATGGGCTGCCGACAAGCACGGCGACTTCGCCGAGCGCAACCTCGCCCAGTGTCAGGTCTGCCATGGCGCGGATTCGCGTGGCACGGTGCTTTCGCGCGCTCAGGGCGATCGCACCTACGCCACGAAGTTCGGCACCAAGACGTTCTTCCGTGGCCAGCAGATCGGTTGCTACGTCTGCCACAACGGCCCGCGCAGCGACAACCGCATCAACAACCAGGTGCCGGTCGCACAGTCGCAGACGCTGTCGACGCCCAACGACGTGCCGCTCGACGTCACGCTCGCTGCAACCGACGGCGACAGCGATCCGCTGACGTATCGCATCGTCACGCAGTCCCTGCACGGCAAGGTCGCGATCCAGAACAACAAGGCGACCTACACCGCGGATCCCGGGTACGTCGGTACGGACTCGTTCACGTTCGCCGCGAACGACACCAAGATCGACTCCAACCTCGCGACGATCACGATCGCGGTCGGTTCGGCGAGCTGCCAGGGCGAGATCACGAGCTACGGCTTCGGATGCCAAGGCACGGGTAAGTTCCTCCCGGTCCTCACCGGAACCGGTTGCCCGAAGCCCGGCAACACGATCACGCTCGACCTCGACTACGGCCTCGGCGGCAGTGTCGGCGTCCTGCTCTTCGGTGCGAATCGCACGCTGGCAATGCTCCCGCGCGGTTGCGCCCTACGCATCGATCCGGTGCTCCTGATCAGCCCGCCGATCCCGTTGTCGGGAACCGCGCCCGGGGAAGGGAAGTTCTCCGTGCCCCTCGTGATCCCGTCGACGGTGACCACCGGCAGCCTCACGATGCAGGCGCTGATCCTCGACCGCGGCTCGCTGTTCGAGTGGTCGATGTCGGGCGGACTCGAAATCGTCGTCCGCTGACACGAACGTCTTCGACCTAGAAGCCCGGCCGAACGACCAGGCACGCACCCGGTTTTTCGGCCGAGCTTCGAGGGTACGATGCGCGATCATCGAACCCGAGGTCGACGCATGTTTCCGAAGATCGCTTGCACCATTCTCGCCGCCGCGGCCATCGCGGCTCCGTCGTTCGCCCAACAGAACTGGGTCAAGAACGGAGACTTCTCGTCCGGCCTCACGGGCTGGACCGCGAGCGGAGGCTGCGACGCCCCGTTGGTCGAGTCCTTCGACACGACCGGCCTCGCGGCGAGTTCCGCGTTCGGCGTCAATCCGGGCTATCAACTCAACAGCACGGTGCGCCCGCCCTACGTGCTGACGCAGAACCTCGTGCTGCCCGCGGGTTGGTTCGAGATCCATCTCGCCGTCGCGATGGACGCGCCTGGCTTCAACAACGACGGTGGCACGATCAGCGTCTGGATCGGTGGCGTCGAGCGCGCGAAGCACAATTGGGGCAGCGTTGCCGCAACGATGCTGACGCGAAGCGTCCTCTGTGAGCGTTTCCTGTTGACGACCGGCGGAACGCAGACGTTCGAGCTACGCTTCGACCGTCCGTTCGCAGCCCTCCGTGGACGAACTCCACGCAGCTACGTCGACGATGTATCGCTGCAAGTCGCACCAGGGCCATCGTTCGCGATCTACGGTGATCGGAAGCCAGGGAATACCGTCGTCCTCCGGATCCAGGGAAACACGAACGTCCCGGTCGGCATCTTCCTCGCCCCGAAGACCGGTCCGGCACTGACGCTCCCCGGATTCGCTGGTACGTGGACGTTGGACCTCGCGACCACGTTGCCGTTCTTCGCTGCACTGACCGACACCGCGGGGCGCTTTGCGACGAGCCTCACGTATCCGTCGAACCTCACCGCGCTGCAGGGTGTGTCGCTGTTCTTCGAGGCCGTCGACGTCTCGAACGCACCCGCGATCGGAATCGCGCACGACTACGGGTTGCAGAAGTGAGCGACGTCCAGCGCTACGGGTTCGTCATTCGCGTCAAGCGCGAGAAGCTCGCCGAGTACGAACGATTGCACGCAGACACTTGGCCAGGCGTGCTCGCGCAGATCACGAGGTCGAACATCCGCAACTACTCGATCTTCGTCGCCGAACTCGAGCCCGGGCAGCACTTCCTCTTCGCGTACTACGAGTACGTCGGTGACGATCACGAAGCCGACATGCGTGCGATGGCCAAGGACGAAGAAACCTTGCGCTGGTGGCAGGTCACCGACCCGTGCCAAGAGCCGATCTCGACCGCCCGACCCGGTGAGCACTGGACTCCGATGAAGTGCGTCTTCCATCACGACGCCACGCGCGACTGAGGCAGCGCACCCGTCGCACTCGCTGAGCGCGCGCGTTGTCAACAACCGTGTTGCCGCGACTTTCTGTCCGAGTCCGAGTTTCGGTCTCCGTCTCGAAGGTGCATCGCGTCACAGAACGCGAGAAAACCCGCGCAAACACACAGCGAGGATTCGATCGTGCGCGGCAACTCGCTACAAGAGTGCCCATCAGAATCCTCGCAGAGAGCTCCATGATCGTAGGAATTCCGACGGAACAGGACCCTTCGGAGAAGCGTGTCGCCGCGACGCCTCGCACGGTCGTCCGACTGTGCAAGATGGGTTTCGACGTCCTCGTCGAGAAGGGCGCAGGCAACAAGGCCGAACATCAAGACCAGCAGTACATCGAAGCCGGTGCACAGCTCGTCGACGATGCCGCTGCGCTCTGGTCTCGAGCGGACATCGTGCTCAAGGTCAACGCACCGACCAAGCGCGAAGTCGAGCTCATGAAGAGCGGCACCGCGCTGATCGGCTTCTTGTGGCCAGCGCAGAACCCAGAGCTGCTCCAGGCACTCGCGAAGAAGAAGATCATGGCGTTCTCGATGGACGCCGTGCCTCGCATTTCGCGCGCGCAGAAGATGGACGCGCTGAGTGCGATGGCGAATCTCGCCGGGTATCGCTCCGTGATCGAAGCGGCGAACGCATACCCGCGTTTGATGTCCGGACAGATCACGGCGGCCGGCAAGGTCCGCCCTGCCAAGGTGCTCGTGATCGGAGGCGGTGTCGCCGGTCTGGCGGCGATCGGCGCCGCGCGCGGCCTCGGTGCGATCGTGCGCGCCTTCGACACGAGGCCAGCCGTCAAGGAACAGGTCGAGAGCATGGGCGCCGAGTTCCTCGAACTCGACTTCGAAGAAGACGGTGCGGGTGAAGGCGGCTACGCGAAGGAGATGAGCGCAGCGTTCATCGAGGCCGAGATGGCGCTCTTCGCCCAGCAGGCGATGGAGGTCGACATCATCATCACGACCGCGCTCATCCCCGGGAAGCCGGCGCCCAAGCTGATCACAGCGGGCATGGTCAAGAGCATGCGCGAAGGGTCGGTCATCGTCGACCTCGCGGCACCGCAAGGCGGCAACTGCTCGCTCACCAAACCGGGTGCGACGATCACCGAACACGGCGTCCGCATCGTCGGCGCGACCGATCTCGTGAGCCGTATGGCTCTGCAATCGAGTTGGCTCTATTCGTCGACCGTCGTCAATCTGCTCGAGTCCATGCTCGACGACGACGGCAAGTTCGCCCCGAGCCTCGACGACGAGGTCGTGCGCGGCGCGCTCGTGACGAATGAGGGCGAGATCACGTGGCCACCTCCGAAGCTCGACATTCCTCAGGATGCGACCGCGAAGGCCAAGGAAGGTTCCGGCGTCCACTCACGCGGAACCGTCACCGTACAAAAGGAACCCGGCCCCGCGCGCGGCATCGTGCTCGCGCTCGTGGCACTCGCTGCGGCAGTCGCGATCGCGCAGTTCGCCCCGCAGTCGTTCCTCAGTCACTTCACGGTTTTCGTTCTCGCGATCTTCGTGGGCTGGCAAGTCATTTGGAACGTGACGCCCGCATTGCACACTCCCCTCATGAGCGTGACCAACGCGATCAGCGGCATCATCATCATCGGTGGCATTCTCCAGCTCTCCGGGGATTCCACCTCGACGACGATTCTCGGCGCGATCGCGGTGTGCATCGCGATGATCAACATCGCGGGAGGCTTCCTCGTCACCAAGCGCATGCTCGGCATGTTCAGCAAGTAAGGGGGACGCCATGAACGAAAACTTCGTCACCGTGGCGTACATCGTCGCCGCGATCCTGTTCATCCTCAGCCTCGCGGGTCTCGCCAAGCAAGAGAGCGCGCAACGCGGCAACCTCTTCGGCGTCGTCGGCATGCTGATCGCGCTCGTCGCGGTCACGACGAGCAAAGCCGTGCACGGCTCGGGCTACACCATGCTCGCTGTCGCGATCGTGCCTGCAGTCGTGATCGGCGCGACGCTCGCCGCTCGCGTGCAGATGACGGCGATGCCACAACTCGTCGCGATCCTGCACAGCTTCGTCGGCGCCGCGGCGGTACTCGTCGGCATCGGGCAGCACTTGTCGGGGCACGTCGGCACGACGGTCGCCGAGCGTGCCGTGCACGACGTCGAGATCTACGTCGGCGTCGCGATCGGCTCGATCACGTTCTCGGGATCGATCGTCGCGTTCCTCAAGCTACAGGGGCTCGTGTCCGGCAAGCCGCTGCTCCTGCCGGCTCGACACCTGCTGAACCTCGCGATGCTGATTGCGACGGTCTGGTTCGGCATCGAGTTCGTCGGCTCGCACTCGATCGAGGGCGGACTCTGGCCGCTGCTGATCTGCACCGCGATCACGCTCGTCCTCGGCTTCCATCTCGTCATGGCCATCGGCGGCGCCGACATGCCGGTCGTCGTCTCGATGCTCAACAGCTACTCGGGTTGGGCAGCTGCCGCTGCAGGCTTCATGCTGTCGAACTACTTTCTCATCATCGTCGGGGCGCTCGTCGGCAGTTCCGGGGCGATCCTGAGCTACATCATGTGCCGCGGCATGAACCGCTCTCTCTGGAACGTCATCCTCGGCGGCTTCGGAACAGGGGGCGGAAGCTCCGCGGGGTCGTCCGTTGCAGGCAAGCACCAGGAGATCGACATCGCCGAGACCGCGCGCCAGCTGCGCGAAGCGAGAAGCGTCGTC
>JAGQQW010000193.1 GCA_020426005.1 Planctomycetota bacterium
CGATGACCGGCCCGCTCTTCGTCGCGACGCTCGCGATCGCGATCGTGATCCTGATGCGTGAGGAACTTCCGGAGCCCATCGCACGCATTCGCCGCGCGTTGGTCGAGAACACGCCGCTGCAACGCTTCGCCGTCCACCGGCAACTCGCGAGTGGGTTCCGTTTGCTGGCCACGAAACTCGAAGCGGGCAATGCACCGGACGTTGCGCTCGCTTCTGCGGCGAAAGCGTTGACCTCGCCACGTGCATCGCGTGTCTTCGCACACGCAGCGATCGAGGTCGCGGATGGACAGTCACTCGAGAGTTGCTGGGGCAGTGCACCTTCGAGACTGCGTCGAAGACTGGAAGCGCCGAGAACACTCACGCCCGCACGAATCGAATCGATCGCGCAGGGCCTCGATCGTGACCACGAACGGACGTGGCAGAGGATGGCTCGCGTGGCAGGGCCGCTCGCGCTTCTCGCGATCGGATTCGCGGTCGCATCGTCGATGGCTTCGATCCTCGACACGTGGTACGCCATCATGCATCAAGCGATCGACTCGAGTACGAATCCGTTGGCGGGGCCAAGTCGATGACACACGCCAAAGCGAATTCCCGTCAGAACGGGTACACGTTCGTCGAGCTGTGCCTCGTGTTCCTCATCATCGGAACGGTCGCGTCCGCCAGCTTCGGCGGCATGGCCGCGGAGAGTCACCAGACGAGAGTCTTCGACGAAGAGACGACCGCATCGGCTCTTGCATGCAGGATCCTCGAACGTGCACGCGCGGGCGACTACGTGGAACGCGCGCTCTCGACCGGCTCGCCACAGGCGTGCCCCATCGACGGACCCGCCCGTTCGCTCGCGGGCTGCAAGGCGACTCTGTCGGCACTGCGCGTCGAGTGGGCCCAAGGCATGCCGTCGCTCGTCGAACTCCGTGCCGTCATCACGTGGCGATCCGCCGCCAGCGGCGGTGCATCGAGCTACGAACTCGCGACCTGGATCCGGTGGGCCGACCGATGATGCACACGAACGAAGCGCCGAATCGACAGCGTGGATTCACGATCGTCGAACTCATGGTCGTCCTCTCCGTGCTGGTGCCCGTCCTCGTCAGCGTGACCTCGCTGGTCATCAAGCATCAGGAGCTGGCTCGGGTGAACAACGCAGATCCACGGGTCGGCCAGCAGCGAGCGCGTGTTCTGCGTGCATTGACGATGGACCTACACGCGGCACACGAGGTCACGCGAGTCGCTGATGGCATCGATATCCACCAAACGACGGGCGTGACTCGGTGGTCCGTCGAAGACGGCATCCTGCATCGACGAGGGTCGAACCCGATTCGCATGCAGGGAGTGAATGGACTTCGCTACGAAACCCAGCCGGGTAGCGCGCTAGCAACGATCACCTTGTGGCGCGGATTGCCCGGCAACGAGAGCGAAGTGCTTCGCGTCGTCGCCTACCTTGACGAGCGGCACGGCACCGCGCGGGAGAACCGATGAACAAGGAAGCCGGCATCATCCACGTCTGGACCCTGCTCCTCGTCCTACTCGTCGGCAGCTCGGTGCACTTGGCGGCGAGTCGAGCGCGGCTAGCGCGCGACGCGCGTGTCCAGGGGCGCGCGGAACTCCGCGGCCACTTTGCCGCCGAAGCCGGCATCGAGAAGGCCCGCTTGCTCGTTCTCGGAGGCACCAAGACCGGACGCTTCGAGATCGAGTGCGCAGGGATCCCGGTCGTCGTGGAACTCGCGACGAGGCAGAACGGCTCGGTCGACGTCCGATCGCGCGCGATGCTCTGGCCTCACGGCAAGAACGGGCTGCCGCACGCGACGCTCGCTCACGCGACGATCGAGACGGATTGATCGCGGTTCGGTTCGCTCAGAACGCGATCTGCCACTGGGCGCGGAACATGAAGCCGTCGTCTCCGAGACGGTAGTTCGGGCTCGAGCTGCTCGTCGGTGAACCATCGAGCATCGTGACATCGAAGCTCAGCTTGTTCGTGTGCTTGCCGTTGAGGTAGTAGTTGGCGCCGAGAGCGTATTCGTAGGAGCTCATGAGTTCGCCCTGGATCGTCGAATAGCGACCCACGACTTCGAACGTCTTGGGCACGATCATGTAGCCGACGTCGACGTAGCCACCCCAGTCATCGTATGCGCGCCGCGTCGACGCATTGGTCGGGGCGTGGATGTTGCTGAGCGTGCGATGGAAGAACTCGCTGTTGATCGCGAGTCCCTGATACTTGATCGCGGCATCGACGGCGAACAACAGCACGTCGAAGTGCTCACCGCCGACCGAAGTGAGACGACTTCCGTCACTGAGGCGAATCGCGTCCGCTTCGCGGTTGGACGGCTGCTGCCCGTCCTCTTCGGGTGCAAACGTTGCCGACGCACCGACACGCATCGCGAGGTCCTCGTGGTGTTCGAGGTCCGCATAACCCTTGCCGTATGGCGCGCACGGGTCCCACCACAACGATCCCGAGTAGGCGAACTTGTTGTCGACCTCGGCGCCGGCCAAGTCCGAAGTATTGAACCCGTTGGCGATCATCGCTCGATAGTGAAGACCATCGGCAGGTTCCCCGATCGCCCACACACCGAGGGAACGATCCGGTCGGAAGAAGGTCGTGGCCAAAGAACGGTCGACGAGATGCGACACCGTCGAACCAGACAGCCAATCGCGCGAGCCGGGCACGAAGGCCTTACCGACGTAGAAGTCGAGGCACCGACTGAACTGGTGATTGACCCAGAAGTCGTGAAAGATGACCTGGTGTCCGTCGTCCGTGTCGCCATCGAGGTTCAGGTAGAAGTGCGTCCCCTTGTCCAGGAACGTGCCGCGGAACTCGAGGCGCCCACGCTCGATTTCGAAATCCGACCGATACGCCGGCATGCTCGACGTCGAACCGCGGTGATCCGCGTCGAATCCGACGTAGCGGAACTGCATGCGACCGTTGACCCGCAACTCGAACGGATCATCCGGATTGACGGAGCGCAGCTTGAACCCTCCGTCGTACACGGCTTCGAGGGCAGCGCCCTTCCGAGTCTTGTCGGACCCGACGGACGTTCCGGACAGTTCGGCAATCTTCCGGTCCTGCGCGTCGATCCGCTCGAGAAGTTCGGACATCGTCGGAACGTGGTCGCCGGTGCCCTGCGCTTGGGCACCGGCTGTGATCCCGAACAAGATCGGGACGAGAAGGGGTACGACTCGAGACGAAGTGGTCATGTTCACCGTCGATCCTCTGCGCGACTGGGGCGATCGAGTTCTCGAAGAACTCGCGGACAAGTTCGAAAAAAGAATGCAGGTAGATTGCGGCGCGCAGAAGACAAAGATCCGTGAAAGTCGACGTGAATCGCAAATGAATACCGCGTGAAGAGGGGTTACCGCTCCAAGGTCGAGTCGTTCAACGAAGACGCATGCGCACGTCGACGATCGCCATCGGAGTCGAGGCATCCCCCACGATCAGCGGGTTGCAGTCGAGTTCGAGGATGTTCGGGAAATCTTGCGCGAGCCGGTCGACACGGAGCACGACGTCCTCGAGACCTGCACGGTCGATCGCGGGCTGGCCGCGGAACGCCTCGAGCAACGCGTGCCCGCGGAGCGAATCGAGCATGCTCTTCGGATCCGTGTCGCGCAGAGGGCCGATCCGAATCGCCACGTCTCGCAGGACTTCGACGAACACGCCGCCGAACCCCACCGTGATGATCGGCCCGAAGCGCTCGTCGCGATCGAACCCGACGAGGAACTCACGGAAGCCCTGCGCCATCGGCTGGATCTCGAATTGGAGTCCGGGGTGTCGACGCCCGAGCCGTTTGGACATGTCGACGACGACGTGAACCAGTTCGTCCTCGTTCTCGATGCCGGTGCGCACGGCGCTCTCTTCACTCTTGTGGAGCAGGGTCGGAGCCGCGGCTTTGACGACGACGGGCAAGCCGAGTTTCTTGGCGATCGTGCGTGCGTCCTCGAAATCCTCGGCGACCTTCGTCTCGAGGATCGGCAGTCCATACGCCGCGAGCACGTCGCGCACGGTACTCGCCGGCACCCACCCCCCATGCTCGGTCAGCACCTCAGGGCCGAGTCCGGAGAGCAAGCGCTCGGCCTTGCGACGATCGACGCGCAACTTGGCGCTCGCGCCGCGAGGACTGTGCGCGAGTCGCCGCGCTTGGATCATCCCCGCGATCGTGCGTGCTGCATCCTCCGGGAAGCGGAACATCGGCACGCCTTCGGCTTCGAAGAGCTGACGCGCTTCGACATCCCCTTTGCGTCCCATGAAGCACACGACGAGCGGTTTGTCGCGCTTGCGACTCGACGCGAGGATCGCGCGAGCGACGGCCTCCGCGTCGATCATGATCGGCGACACGAAGAGCACGAGTAGCGCGTTGACGTTGCGATCCACGACGATCGCGTCGAGTGCTGCGCCGTAGCGAGCGGCATCGGCCGAAGCGATCAAGTCGACCGGGTTCTGCGCACTGGCCTCGGGAGGTAGGACCTTCTCGAGTCGCGCGAGCGTCTTGTTCTCGAACGCGACCGGTTCGAGGCCGAGCGTCGCGAGTGCGTCGGTCGCGAGGATGCCGGGTCCGCCGGCATTCGTGATCACCGCGACGCCTTCGCCGTGTGGCAGCGGCTGCCGCAGGAGCACACTGGCGACCTCGAAGAGCTCACGCATGCTGCGCACGCGCTGCACCCCGCACTGTGCGAGGAAGGTATCGATGACCTCGTCACGACTCACGACGCTACCGGTGTGCGAACCCGCTGCTCGCGCGCCCGCAGCGGAACGGCCCGACTTGACGGCGAGGATCGGCTTCTTGCCGCGCAGGCGCTCGGCGACGGCCTGGAACCGCTCGGGGTCGCCGAACGATTCGAGGTAGAGCAGGATGATCTCGACGCCTTCGTCGTGTTCCCAGTACTCGAGCAGATCGTGCGCTCCGACGTCCGCACGATTTCCGACCGAAGCGAACATCCGAATCCCGAGGCCAGCGCTGCGTGCGTCGGCGAGGATCGCTTCGCCGAGCGCTCCGGACTGCGAGACGAACCCGACACGACCGGGTAGCGGATCGCACGACGCGAAGCTCGCGTTGAGGCTGAACGCCGGCTCGGTGTTGACGATGCCCATGCAGTTGGGCCCGATGATCCGCATGCCCGCTTCGTGCGCGATCTGCACGAGTTCGCGCTCGCGCTCTTCACCTTCGCCACCGATCTCGCGGAAGCCCGCGCTCACGACGACGAGGCCTCGGACACCCTTGGCCGCGCAATCGCGCGCCGACGCGAGCACGTGCTCCGCTGGCACGACCAGGACCGCGAGGTCGACCGGCCCTTCGATATCGGCGAGCTTCGCGTAGCACTGCATCGAGCGGACGACCTTCGCCCTCCTGTTGACGGGGTACACGGTGCCGGTGAAGCCCGAACCGACGAGATTCTTCACGACCTCGTTGCCGATCGAGTGTTCCCGCCGCGATGCCCCGATCACCGCGACCGACCGCGGGCGGAAGAGACCATCGAGGGACTTGGATCGAACGCGTTTGCCCATGCGCTACCTGTTTCTCAACCTTCGTTTCCGCCGCGCCGCTCGCGGAAGAACGCACGCATCAAGTCCGCCGCGACGTCCTTGTGCACGCCTTCCGTCACCGAGCAACGATGATTGAGTCGCTCGTCCTCGGGAAGCGTCGCGAGGCTTCGACATGCGCCGAACTTCGGGTCTCGCGCGCCGAAAACAATGCGTGCAATGCGCGCATGCAGCAGCGCCCCCGCGCACATGAAGCACGGCTCGAGCGTGCAATAGACCTCGCAATCCACGAGGCGTCCGAGATCGAGTACCGAACACGCTTCGGTCACCGCGAGCATCTCCGCGTGTGCGGTCGGATCGTGGAGTTCTTCGCAGCGATTCGATGCGATCGAGAGTACGCGCTGTCCGAGTACGATCACGGCCCCGACCGGCACCTCCTCGCGTTCGTACGCCTCGGCTGCCGCTCGGAGCGCGATCCCCATGAAGTGCTCGTCCCGCGCCGACCCTTCGTCCGGGACCCAGAGTTCGGACACCTTCGGTGTGTTCATCGTCGTCGCAGCAAACCTCGCTCGCGATACCACTGGACCGTGCGCGCAAAACCGTCGTCGTGACCGACGGACGCCTCGAACCCGAGTCGTGCGCGCGCGGGTTCGGGATCGCAAACCCACGAACCCTGTTTCATTTCGCGATACTTGTCGAATCCGAACAACGCGGGTCGCCCACGCAGTCTCGAGGCGACCTCACCCGCCGCCGCCGACGCGTAGGCCAGGAAGCGTGGCAACCCGAGCAAGCGAACGTCGCGCCCGACCGCGCGCGCCATGCGTCGAAGCATGTCGTCCTGGGCGAGCGCATCGGGGTGCGCGATCGGGTAGGCACGGCCCGTCGCGGACTCGTCGGCATCGAGGGCTCGAACGACGGCCTCGGCGACATCGTCGACGTAGATCAGGGAGTAGCGACTCCGGCGACCGACGATCGGCACGACTCCTCGCTCCGCCATGCGAAACAGCACGTAGACGTCCGTGTCCCACGGCCCGTACACGATGCCTGGGCGCAGGCTGATCCAGGAGGACGCGACCTCCCGAAGCGCGATCTCCCCCGCGAGCTTGCTCCGTCCGTAGTCCGAGACCGGCGCTGCGAGTTCCGGTTGGCGACCTGTCCCGACGCCGTCCGGGCTCGGCCCGGCCGCAGCGAGCGACGAAACGAGCACGAACCTACCACCCGGATGCACGTCCTCGAAGGCTGCGGCGAGTCGACGCGTGCAGTCCGCATTGACGCGGTCGAGATCCGCCCGGTTGCCGCGAACGAGTCCGGCGACGTGCACGATCGCCTCGATGCCATCGAGCGCATGCCTCAGATCGGCGTCGCTGGCCGTCGTCAGGTCGAGTTCGACGTGGCACGAGGGCGGGATTCCGCGGGCCTCGGCCTTACGTACATCGCGAACCAGCGCCCGCAAGCCGAGGTCTCGGTCTCGGCTCGAGCCATGGTCTCGGTACGGGACTCCGTGCAAGAAACGGTGCGCAACCGCTGTGCCAACGAATCCCGAAGCACCGGTCAAAAGGATCGTCACGAGGGCGGAGTTTCGCGGAAAGCTCTAGGGATCCAAGAGTTGCCGCGAATCTTTCGGGGTTGACCACGACTCTCACGCTTCCGTACGCTTACGGCTCGCATTCCCCCCGCCCAGCACGACGGGGCTCGTAATGACAAGGACCGAACAAAAGAACATCTGGTGGCGCCGAGCGTCCAACTTCCTGCAGGTCCTTCGTCTGCCTCACGGACGTCGGCCCGGTGAGGCGCGCGGCGTGCCACGGGGTTCGGCCAACCAGGGGGGCCCTGGACGCACCTCCCCGAATGCGCCGCGGCACACGGGGCAACTCGATGCGCCTCCTCCGACGGACCTGTTCGCGAAGTGCGAGGCCTTCACCAAGCCACTCGAGCTGCAGGCTGCAGACCTCTACCCGTATTTCTTGCCGATCGGCGAGAGTGAGGGAACGGAGGTCGAGATCCACGGCAAGCGCTTGCTCATGGCCGGGAGCAACAACTACCTCGGTGTGACGCACGACCCGCGCGTGCGCGAGGCCGCGATTCGCGCAATCGAACGATTCGGTTCGGGGTGTACGGGATCGCGCTTCCTCAATGGCACACTCGAACTCCATGAAGAACTCGAGCACCGCCTCGCGAAGTTCCTCGGCTACGAGAGCGCACTCGTCTTCACGACCGGGTTCCAGACCAACCTCGGCGTGATTTCGAGTCTCGCAGGTCGTGGCGACGTGATCTTCACGGACCGCGAGAACCACGCGTCGATCATGGACGGCTGCCGCCTCGGCTTCGGCGAGATGCGCAAGTTCCGTCACAACGACATGGAGGATCTCGAGGAACAACTGCGACGCGAAACACCGCGGCGCCGTGGCGGCTGGCTGATCGTCGTCGACGGCGTGTTCTCGATGCTCGGTGACCTCGCGAACTTGCCACGCATCTGCGAACTCGCCGAAGAATACGGCGCACGCGTCCTCGTCGACGATGCGCATTCGATCGGCGTGATGGGCGCACACGGCCGCGGAACGGCCGAGCACTTCGACGTCGAAGATCGCGTCGATCTCGTTCTCGGAACCTTCTCCAAGAGCTTCGGGTCGATCGGCGGCTACGTCGCCGGTGACGAGCAGATCATCCGATGGGTCAAACACCACGGGCGCAGCATGATCTTCTCCGCGTCGCTTCCGCCGGCTTCGTGCGCGGCGACACTCGCGGCTCTCGACATCATCGAGTCCGAACCCGAACGTCGCACGGTGCTTCACGAGAACGCAGAGTTCATGCGGGCCGGATTGCACGCACTGGGTTTCGACACGGGCCCGAGTGTCACACCCGTGATCCCGATCCTCATCGGCGAACGTCACGCGACCTTCCGCTTCTGGCGTGAGCTCTACGATCACGGTGTGTTCACCAATCCGATCACGTCCCCCGCCGTGCCCGCCGGCATGGATCTGATTCGGACGTCGGTGATGGCGACACACACGCGAGAGCAACTCCAACGAGTGCTCGACATCGTCGCTCAAGTCGCACGCAAACTGCGCGTCGCCTGATCCCAAAGACAATGCGATCGCGGCGCAGGTCGCGTAGCATGCTCGTGGTGTCCGACGGGATCCGCAGGGCTGGATCGGATGGTCTGGATCCGCGGGTTCGGGAGGGCACTGGCTGCAAGGGAGGGGAGAGCACGCCGCATGGGGACACGACCGCAGTTCTGCCACTTACACGTTCACAGCCACTTCAGCTTGCTGGACGGCGCCTGCCGCCTCGATGAGCTCGTCGAGGCAGCGGCTACCGACGAACAACCCGCGATCGGGATCACCGACCACGGCAATCTCTTCGGTGCGATTCCGTTCTACAAGGCGTGCAAGAAGCGCGGCGTCCGTCCGATCATGGGGATCGAGGCGTATCTCGCGGGCAAGAGCAGGCACGAACGCGCAGACTCCACGGACAACCCGACCTACCACATGACGCTCCTGGCCGAGAACGACCTCGGCTGGAAGAACCTCATCAAGCTCTCGTCGATCTCGTTCCGCGAGGGTTTCTATCGTCGTCCGCGCATCGACCGCGAAGCGTTGCAGCAGTACGGCTCCGGCATCATCGCGCTGTCGGGCTGTCTCGGTGGCGAAGTCAACCAACGCATCCTCCAGAGCGACTTCGACCGAGCACTGCGCGTCGTCGAGGAGATGAGCGAGATCCTCGGCCCCGACAACTACTTCCTCGAAGTGATGGACAATGGCTACAGCGAGCAACCTGCAGCCAACGCCGCGGTCCTCGAACTGAGCAAGCGCAGTGGCAGGCATGCCGTCGCGACCAACGACGTGCACTATCTGAAGCAGGCCGATTGGCGTGCACAGGACATCCTGCTCTGCATCAACACCGGCAAGGCGGTGCAGGAAGAGAACCGCTTCAAGATGGAGGGCGATCAGCTCTACCTCAAGACACGTGAAGAGATGGCGCGCGTCTTCCCGGATCGACTCGACGTGCTCGAACGCACGGTCGAGATCGCGGAACGATGCAACGTCACGATCGACTTCGACACGTATCACTTGCCCCGCTTCGATCCCGAGACTGGCGAGACGCCCGAGGCGATGTTCGAGCGGCTCTGCAAAGAAGGTCTCGCGCAGCGTTACGGCACGATCACGGACGAGATTCGCGAGCGGCTCGCGTACGAGACCGAGATCATCAAGAAGCTCGGTTTCGTGAGCTACTTCCTGATCACGTGGGACTTCTTGCGCCACGCGCGCGAGATCGGTGTCCCGGTCGGACCCGGTCGCGGTTCGGCTGCCGGCTCGATCGTCGCCTACTGTCTCGCGATCACGGACATCGATCCGTTGCGGTACGACCTGCTGTTCGAGCGCTTCCTCAACGCGGAACGCATCTCGATGCCCGATATCGACATCGACTTCTGCCGCGACGGTCGCGAACGCGTCATCGAGTACGTGCGCAACAAGTACGGAGAACAGAACGTCTCGCAGATCATCACCTTCGGCACCATGGCGTCCCGCGGTGTGATCCGCGACGTCGGACGCGCGCTCGCGATCGAACTGCGCGAAGTCGACCGCATCGCCAAGAAGGTACCCAACGGACCTGGCGCTTCGCTCCGCGATGCGCTCGACACCGACAGCGAACTTCAAGCGATTCGCAAGGAAGACGAGTCGAAGGAGAACCTGTTCGAGATCGGTGTCAAGCTCGAAGGCCTCTGCCGCCACGCGTCGACGCACGCGGCCGGCGTCGTGATCGCCGATCGTCCGCTCGACGAGTACGTGCCGCTCTACCGCAACGGCGAGGACATCACCACGCAGTGGCAGATGACCGACCTCGAGGAAGTCGGCCTGCTCAAGATGGACTTCCTCGGCCTCAAGACGCTGACGATCATCGCCGAGGCAGAGCGTCTGATCCTCGAACAGCACGGCAAGAAGCTCGACCTGACGACCTTGCCACTGGACGACGCCAATACGTACGCGCTGCTCAGTCGAGGCACGACACTCGGTGTGTTCCAACTCGAATCTGACGGAATGCGTGAGCTGCTCGCGAGGCTCAAGCCGAGTTGTTTCGAGGACGTCATCGCGTTGATCGCGCTCTACAGACCGGGGCCGCTCAAGTCGGGCATGGCCGACATGTACG
>JAGQQW010000194.1 GCA_020426005.1 Planctomycetota bacterium
TGCATCCATCGAAAGATCGACCCTCCCGGTACTTCGCCACGAGTGAAGTACCGGGAGGGTCTCTCCTCGTACTCATTGCTCTCGAAACCGGCCCGCCCCTACCGCGCGGGGCCGCCAGCGAGTTCTCGATCACAATCGGGGGGGTAGTAATTGAGTTGCAAAAGGTTCGTTACACAGGCTTCGAGCTTAGTGGCGCACTGAAAGCGGCAGTTCCAACGGTGAGGGCAGGCTTCATGATTTCGTGAAAGGGCACGGAGGACGAGGAGTCCGCCCTCTTGTTGACAAGAGCAGGCCAGAGCGGCGCGTTTTGTCGATAAATTTTCGAACGATCAGCGAGTCGTCGGATTCGAGCCGCTGCTATCGCAGCACGAGCTCCGCGACTTCCGGATCGGGAGCTCCTACGCCAAGCCGGAACAACCGCTTCGCCATCAACTCACCAGCAGTTGCCGTCAACCACAACGATCGCACGCTCGCAGGCAGCGATAGCACGGACGCTCGCCCGCCATTGTTCGACAGTGCAACGAAGAGCGTCTTGCCGCTCTCGTCCGACGCGACGACGTTGGCTCCGGCTACAGGCCTTCGATTCTCGTCGAGCACCAAGACGGACAGCGTCGCTGCAGGTTTCGTTCTCACGATGACCGCGTCCGGATTCGTGCTCGCAACGACGTCCTTGCACTCCCCAAGGAACGAAGCACCCGACTCGATCGCGGACTCGACACGAATCTCATAGCGAGAAGCTGGCAACCCGAGGAAGCAAAACGAACCGTCTGCATCGCTCATCGTCGCATTGCCTCGTCCATCGATCGACCGGAGGTTCACGGAGGCTCCGATCACTGCCCTGCCATCTTGGTCGACAGCTCGTCCTCGAACCTGCTCCACGCCGCATTCGAGGTCGACGTCGAGCGGTTCCTCGCGGAGTTCGAAGCGCATCTGCCGTGTGAATCCGACCGGCCACCGATCGGCATCTTGCACGCCGACGGAATAGCGACCAGGGAGCAGCCGAACGACGAAGCGACCGCCCTGAATCACGCCAACGTGTGGCATCGACTGCCCGCAGGTTTGAAAAACGACGAAACCGTTCGCCAGCGGAGTCTGACCGAGATGGACCCGCCCGGTAACCATGACGTATGCCCATGACCCAACTCGACATGCGTCGTGACCCTGTCACGAACGTGACACCTCGCGACGTAGTCCATCGCATCCGCTCTGCGCGCTTCGTCTGGGTGCAACGCGCACACGAAAGATCGGCCTGGGTCGACGTGAGTGGCTCGTTTGTGCATGACGTGTCAGAGAGGTTGGGCGAGACGATTCGCAACGCGCAGCGAGTGAACATCTCGAACGTGCACGTCGTGCCCGAGTCGTTCATCATGGAGCGACTATCCGAAGCTCGACTCGGAGTTTCGAAAAATGCCGCGATCGAGCCACTGCACGAGGCGTCCCGAGCTCACCGAAGCGAGTCGAGCGATGCTGGCGGCAAGCGCGCTCCGGCTACGGCGCAAGGTCGATGGTCGGCGTACGACGAAATTGCGCGAGGGACATCGTCACGCGTCCCGCGCTGCCGGGTCGTTCGACGACCAGCCATGCGTCGTCCGCCACATCGCTCCAATCGCCGAGGGTGAAGGTGCCGTCGCGATCGCTGGTCGTTCGCTGCAACGCGGCCGGTAGCAGATCGATCGGTTGGGACTTGAGGAAGTTCGCGTGGTCGCCGAGGGCTCGAACGGTGGCACGGATCCGGTTCGCGGACAGCAGCGAAATCTCGGCACAGGCGACACCCTCACCGTGCTCGACGACACGGCCTCGAAGCAGCGGCACGGACTCGAGATCGAGCCTCAACTCTGCTGGACGGGTGTTCGAGAGCAACACGTCACTCGCGCATCGTCCGAAGCGATGGAACGCGACGACGTCGCAGCTTCCGACAGGCAGCTCCGCGAGCGTTACCGTGGTGCCGGGGCGCGCTCGAATCGGATTCACGAGATGCCATGGGTAAGCCGCTTCCGTCCCGAGTCGGCTTCGTGGTCCACCGTCGCGCGGAAAGACGTAGATTTGCACCTCATCGTCGCTTCCATGGAGCGGCGAGATCATCAAGCGGAGCGATGCAGCCTCACGCAACGTGATCGCGAACTCCGGTACGTTGCCTGCAACCACTTCGCGCCACAGCGCATAGCCGGGCTTCTGCACGATCAAGAGAGCTGGTCCCGAAGCGGACTGCATGATTTGGAAGCTACCGTCGCTCGCCGTCGAAACCGGAGCTCCGTCCAGGGTGACGACGGCTCCCACGATCGCTCGGTTGTCGGTGTCGCTCACGCGCCCGCGCACTGCCCGATCGAAACCGAAATCGATGCGCAGCAGTCGACCGCGATCGTGCCGGAGCCAGATCTCGCGCGTGCACACGGCCTGTCCCGCTGCGGCGATGTCGAGGATGCAGAAGCCAGGAAAGACGGCGGTCTCCGAAAGTCGCCCTTCGGTGTCCGTACCGAGGACCAGCCCCTTGTTGGGGCCGTTCGTGAACTCGATGCGCGCCCGCGTGCCCACGCCTCGGTTCGTCACGACGGCACTCAACTTCGATGTCGCACCGAGAACGGGCATCCGCCCGTTCTCATGCTCGAGCCCATCTGCGGGTGGCCCGCTCTCATACGCGACCTGCGAAGTGTCCACTTCGTCTCGAATGCCCAACGCATTCGGAGTAACTCCGGGAGCTGGCTCGTCCACGGCTCCGGGCTCATCGAGCCCGAGCGTCGTCGGGGGTGCCGCTGGCCGGACGACGCCGAACCAGACAGCGCTGAAACCACCCAACAAGGCGATTCCGAGGAGGATCAGCCCCCATCGCGCCATCTACTTGACCTGTGCTTCGTACGCACCGATGTCGACGATCGGAGTGGCTGATTTGCCAGCGACGATCCGTGGCGCACGATCGAGATCCGTGGCGGGCAGGGGTTGTATGCCCGCCTTCCGAGAGTCGATGTCGACGAAGTTCGAACCACGATCGATGCAGGGTGAATCGTCGGCCAATCGGTAGTTGCCGACGCCCTGAAACTTGGGAAACCCCGAATCCTCGCTCCCAATGTTGGAGGTACCGTATTTGTACAAGAACAACTTCTCATCGTCATAGAAGACGCAGCACTGACGCACGAGCGCGCGGACCTCGGAATCATGATCGAGTTGCGCGTCCATACCGGTCATCTTCTTCGTCCAGTTTCCCCACGACACGCTGTTGCGGACTTGTAGGCGGCCTGAGCCTTCCACATGCAGACCGGCAGCGTATGCCTCGGATTCGTCGAACGGTGCCGCATTGTCCGCGATCGTCGTGTTGACGATATCCAAGGACGACGTCGTCGAGACGTCCGCAAAGATCCCTCCAACGCGTGCCAGGGACGGCACGACGATCAAACCCGGCGCGGCAGCGACATTGCCGGTGACGCGGCAATTCACGACAGAAACGTGATCATCACTGAGATGCATCCACATACCGCCGCCGTGCAAGAGACCCGTGAACGTGTCCTTCCTCTTGATGTCATTTTCGAAGATGTCACAGCCTTCGACCGTGCCCGTCGACCCGTTTACACGTAGACCGCCACCATCCGCGTCTGCCGAGTTCTGGCTGATCAACGTTCGCCGGACCAAGAACGTCGAATCGTCGAGAACAAGACCGCCACCCACGCCCGTGTAGAGATCCGTGTGCACGCGATTGTCGATGAGCGCACAGTCTTCGAGTTCGACCGAGGCACCACTGACCATGATGCCGCCACCACCGTCACCGGCCTCATTTTGGACGAAGAGACAGCGTTCGAGCTTCGGCTTGCCTTTGCTGACTCTCAGGCCGCCGCCCGTGCCACTCGCCGTGTTCCGAATCACGAGGAGGTTCCGAAGCATCGGAGAACCAGCGCAGTCGATCCCTCCGCCGCTGCCTTTCGTGGATCCCAAGCGAATCGTGAACCCATCGAGAGCTGCGATGCTGTCGACGTCGTCGGGGCACGACACGACATGGCTCTTGGACTCACCATCGAGCACGGTCCCGCCGAGGAGTGGATCGGGTTCACGACCACCGAGGCGCAGTTCCGTACCGTCGAAGCCGCCGAAAATCTTCACGCGCGGCAACATCGTGAACGGCGCACCAGTGTAGGTCCCCTGCGCCACCCAGATCTGAGCGATGTCGTCGTTCTTGTTGCCGTTGGAATTGCGGGCCTTTGCATCGTTCAGAGCTTCGGTCAACGACGTCATTGCCTTCTCCCATTCGCTGCCGTCACCGCTGGTCGTCACAGACGCATCGACGTGAAGGCGCCCGGCCGGGATCAACGGCTCGTTGTCGACCGAATCCGCCAAGCCATCGCCGTCCGTATCGACTTCGTTGGGATCCGTGCCGGCGTCGAACTCTGCTTTGTCGTCCCAGCCATCGCTGTCCGTGTCGACGGCGCGCGGATCCGAGTAGACACGTCGCACGGTTTCTCCATCGACGGCGACGACCCAACCGGACTTGATCTCCGTACGATCATCCAGGCCATCGTTGTCCGTGTCCTTCGACTGGCTGCTCTGGGTGCCGTAGTGCAGTTCGACACTGTCCTCGACGCCATCGCCATCGCTGTCCGCGATGTAGTAGAGCCGAATCGTATCTCCAGCGTGCAAGACGATGTCGTCGAAGCTCGTGACTTTCGTCGGGTCTCCCTCGATGACGGCGAGCCAACGGTTGTCCCCTGAGTTCTCGAGTTCGCGGACACGATCGAGAACTTGGATTCCGTTGACGTCGGCAAGTTGGTACGGGATGCGGAGGATGTCCGACATCACATGCTTCATGGTGACGCCGGTGAGACTGCCATCGTCATTGCGCCCGACGTTCGTCGCGACGCGATACGTTTCGAACTTGCCATCGCCAAAATCGATCTCGACGAATGCGGTACGAGTGAAGGTGTTCTCGGTCAAGAATCGATAGTCGATCCCGTCCCGTCCTTCGAGTTCGAATGAACCTGGCTCGAACACGAGAGAGTTCGCGTGGGACAGGAAATACTTGATGACGTCGGCGTTGACATCACGAGCCTCGAGGAGCAGGACGGGCGATGTCTGGCCCGGTGCGAGGACGAGTTCGGTCACCGCGGGCTGCAGTGTTGCCATCGCACGAAAGTCGCCGTGCACTTTGGCATTCGCAGCCGTACGGGTTTCACTCGGCATCCATTGCAGCGCGGTCACTGCGAGGTTCGTCAACTTGAAGGTCGAACGTCCGCGATTCTTGACACGCATGCCGACCTTGATGACACCCGTGCTCGCCGTCTCCGTGTTCGTCTCGCTATCCGTCCTGTAGTCCGAATAACTGTTCTGCAGCGTCTCGGACTCCGATGTCCCCCAAGAGTGCGAATAGCCGGCTGAAAGCGTGAGGCTCTGTTTCGTGCTCACGCTGGAAGCGACCCCGACGGTCGCTTCGGCTTCCGCGGTGTAGCTCACACCGACATTGACGCTGTGGTCCCAGTGACTCGCGGTCGTTCTGCTTTGGGACGACTCGGTGCCGTATTGCCGCTCCTTGCCGATGGCCTCCGCGTATTCGACGTTGAGCTTGACCGTAATCTCGCCCTCACCGATCAACTCGGCCTCGGGAATCTCGGCAATCAACGGGTGAAAGCTGCTGTCCCATTCCTCGCCGTCACCACGCGCATCGCCATCGGTGTCCGCGAGCGATGGTGAGGTTCCGAGTACCCGGATCTCTTGCCCATCGAAGAGGCGAGGATTCGGCGGACCTTTTCCATCCACCCCACGGCTGTCGCCATCCGTGTCGACGCTGACAGGGCTTGTGTTCCATCGATTCCACTCCTCTGCGTCACCGAGGCCGTCGCCGTCCGTGTCGGGATCTCGCGGGTTACTTCGAATCGCGTATTCGACATCGTCGGGCAACCCATCGTCGTCCGTGTCGGCCTTGGTCGGATCGCTGGTCACGTGCTCGGGTTCGGCGCTGTCCAGCCCGAGACCGGTGCGGTCCACACGGATCACCCAGCCGCCTTCTTCGATGGAAATCGGGAGACCGTCGCCGTCATCCGAAATCACGTCACTCGTTGCCTGGTGGTTGCCACTGCAGGCGGTGATGAGCGTGAGGGCGATCAGTCCGAGCGTGCGCGAACAACGAAATGACATGTGAGAGCTCCGACAAGCGCTGATCGATCTTCGATCGAGGGGTGCGACGCATGGTAGCAGCACTGCAATCCGCGATGCGTCCCCTTATCAGGCACGTCGGGCACTTGTCCCGGCTCCAACGCACTCGTGTCGGTGATCACTACGAAGATTTCGAAACGCTCGTCAACGTCGCCCCGGCCCGAGCTCTTGCCCGACGCTCCACTGTGCATCCGTTGCGCCGACGTCGAACGTTCGTTCCGTGTAGATGTCGAACAGCCGCGTGTTGCGGGGCACGCCGCGCAGGCGGAACGCGAACGTCTGCGGGTCGATCGGCACGCGAAACGGGTAAGCCTTGCGACAGGCATCGACCGTGATCTGCGTCTTCGAAAACATCGGCTTCTTCGCGAAGCGTCCATACACCTCCACGCCGCGCTGCCAGGAGTCGAGTGTGATCCCGTTCGCGACCACGGCATCGAAGTCGGCCTCGCCGATCGTGGCCTGGGCGTAGCCGACGACCGCGCCCTCCCCTTGGTACGCGTACACGTAGAGCGAACCGCGCGTCGCACGCAGGGGAACCCCTTCGAGAGCGCGGGCGCGCGCCACCTTCTGCGCGTCCTTCCCGGTCTCCGAGACGAGGACGAGGTCCACTTCATCCGGCAGCGGATCCCCTCCAGCCTGCAGACGAACGCGGATCGAATGCTCACGCGGCACCGAACAGACGTACTCGCCATCCCACGGATAGTCGAGGTCCCAGTGCTTGCGTCGCGCGTTCAGGAACGGCAGGCGGAGTGAGAGCTTTCCCGGCTCGAGGCCATGGAGTTCGATTGGCTGATCGAGTCTCGTGTGGATCGTCATGCTCCAGATCCGCGGTCGGCCGACGGCGACCTTCGCGCCCGCGGGACGCATCTGGGCCCAGATCCAAATCGGCTCCGCGCTCGGTGGATCCGCGATGTCGAAGCGCACACGTCCACTGCGACCCGCATACGGAGCGAGAATCCCGAGATCGGTGATGGCCTCGGGCCGCACTTCGACAGACGCCTGAGCGAAGACGAGGCGACGCACCGACTGGTAGACGCCGCTGGCCTTGCACTGCACGAGGTACTCCCCCGGCACGACGGGGACGAACGAAAACTCGTCTTGTCCCTCCTCGAGTTCGCATTCGGCAACCGGCTTGATGTCGCGACCACGCCCCTCGTGCTCGACGCGACAGAGGACGATGGTGCGCTTCGAGTCCTCGAGCACGAACGGCAATTGCAAACGCCCTCGAAGACCTGCATGCCGAAAGAGTCGAAGCCTCTTCTTCGTGACCGGACCGTCGAGTTCGATGGCCCCGGACAGAGCGGTCACGGGCAGGCGTTCGAGCCGTTCGCCGAGCGGCGGGTCGATGGTATCGACTCGATGCTCGGACACCACCATGTATCGCACTCGCGAGCCGCGCGGAACGCCCCGCCAGACCGCGCGGCCAGAATCGTCACTCGCATGCGACCAACCACCGGCGGGCTCGAACGGCTCGACATCCGGGGCGTAACGCCGCCACCATCTGGACACGTTCGCCTTCGCCCCACGCATGGCATGCAACCAGGTGTCGCTCGCGTACCAGGTCAGCTCCGAGCACTCCGGCATGAGCAAGAGGCTCACTCCAGGTACGGGGTCGTGCTTCTCGTCCAGACACAGGACCTCGAGTCGCGCATCACCGGTATCGATCGGCTCGCGCACCGGTGCCGGATCTCGCGTTCTGAGCACGTCCGCATCGGGCGTTGCAGTCTCGTCGCCCGAACGGGACGAACGCGCATCCGCCACCGTGATGTCGACGAGGGACGGCTTCCCCCACGCATCATCCTCGCCGACGTCACGAAGCAACGGCCCGAATCCGAAGTGGACGAGCACGAACAGGATCATCCCGACGACGCAGATCGAGAGGACGAGGCGCTTCCGTGACATCGCGGGGCGTCTCAGGAAGGCTCGGACGATGCGAGGACGGCCGTCAACCGATCGAGGTTCTGTTGGTTGGCCGGCTCGGCAATCGGGCGGATCTTCTCGGCGACCGAGGCATCGTCGAACGTTCCCGTCCAGTCGACGAGCGTGCCGCCTTCCGCCGGTTGCAGCTCGATCTTCAGCGTGAAGAACGGCTCGCAGTCGTGGCGAATCTCGATCAGCGATGGCCGCTCGATGCGTACGAAGCGACTGACGTTGCCGTGCCGGCGTCCCTCGGGGCTCACCATCACGAAGTTCCAACTCCCGCCGTTCTCGAACTCGAACGACTCGAACTCGTTCGTGAAGCCGTTCGGTCCCCACCAGCGTGCGAGCATCTCCGGGTCCTCGAACGCGCGGAAGACCGCTTCGGGCTCGTACGGAAGCACGCGTGACGCGTGCAGGATGTTCGACGTCATGTCAGTCCTCGCTCGTGGTGTTCGGAGATCGTGACTCTCGCGGTCGCAGAGCCGCGGTGACGGCGAGCTGCACGTCTGCATCCTCGCACGATGCGTGCGGTCCAGTCGCTCGCCATGCATCTTCGGTCCGCGAGACGTGTCCCTCGAGCACGCGTCGACGGCCAGTGTCTCGACACTGGCTCAGCGCGACGTCCTGGGCGCGAAGTACCGCCATCACGACGCGCTGGTCCGATGCGCCGTAGTGCCGAATCGAGTCGAACGCGAGGCCGACCAGATCGGCGAACGTCGGGCACGGTGCGATCACCCGCAAATCGTCGTCTTCGTCGTGATGCGTCGTGTCCTCGAACGCCTTCTCGGCGAGCGCACCCACGACGGCACCGAGTCGCTCGAGGCAACCGATGGCCGTCATCGGATCGTTGATGCCCGGTGAGAGCGCACGCACCGCAATCTCGACCAACTGCCCGATCAAGAACCCCAGGTCCTGCAACGCCGTGCGTTGCGTCCCGAGGACGACACCGTCCTGCACGCCATCTTCGATCGCGTCGTCCGGACTCCGCTTCTCCTTCGAACGGATGCGTGCGACTTCGGAGCCCTTGTTGACGAACTCGCCTGGCTGACACACGAGCTCGATGACGATGTCGTACGTCGACGCGACCGACACGAGATCTTCGATCGCGACCAGACGCACGTAGCCCGATTCGCTAGCGCGCACGGTCGATGCCACGGGCGGCCAATTCGAAGGCTCGTCCTCCTCGTGATCCTCGTGCGACGGATCGAAGTCGTCGAACTTCTCCAACTGCTCGTCGACCTCACGGGCGACGGTCGCGACGATTTGCGAGGCCTGGATCGACGTCGCCGTGTGATGCACGAACCAGATCAGGACGAACATGCTCGCGATCGCGAGCACGACTGCGATCGCGCTCGACAGGTGTGGCACCGCATCTTGATGCACGGCCCGCAGCACGATCAGGCTGTAGAGGAACGTCGCGACGAAGATCCCGAGGACGAGCTGGTTTCCGCGATCGCGCACGAAGTTGCGCAAGAGGCGCGGACCGAATTGCTGCGACGTCAGCGTCAGCGCGACGATCGTGATCGAGAACACGACACCGGTGACGGTGATCATCGATCCCACGATCGCCGACAGGAGTGCGCGTGTTCCGTCCGCGCTCGCCGGCCGAACGAACAACGCACCATCGGCCCAACCGGCCGGCATCCCGCGATCGACATCGATCAAGACGAACGCGAGCAGCGCGGCGACGATCGACAGGATCCCCGGCAAGAAGAAGAAGCTCTCGCGCAGCGTGTCGCCCCACTCGGCGATCCGTCCGAGTGCACGACCGCGCCCGCGGCGACGTCGTCGTCGACCGGACTGGATCCCTGCGCTTCCTGGGGTCATGAGGGCTGCCCCGCGCCGCTGCGACGACGTCGCTCGAGTTCGACCAGCAAGACCGACACGTCCGCCGGCGTCACCCCCGGGAGTCGCATGGCTTCACCGAGCGTGCGCGGCCTTCGGGCGTCGAGCATGTCGCGCGCTTCGTGCTTGAGGGCCGTGAGGCTCCGGAAATCGAGGTTCTCGGGAAAGCGCCGATCGCGCATGCCGTCGAGTCGCTCCTGCTCTCGTTGCGCGCGTTCGTGATAGGGCTCGTAGAGGATGCGCGCTTCGATCTCTTCGCGATCCTCGCGACCGAAGTCCGAGAATCCACACTCGGGGCGAAGTTCGGCGATGTCCGACAACGTCACGCCCGGCACGCGCAGGCGAGCGGCGAGTGTCTTTCCGTCGTGCCACGTCGAGCCGAGTTTCGCGACCGCCGCGTCGATTCGCTCGCGACGCAGCACGATCCGATCTCGCTCGCGCGCATCGAGCAACCCGATGCGAGCGCCGATCTCGCCGAGTCGTAAGTCGGCGTTGCCGTGGCGCAACATCAGTCGATTCTCCGCGCGTGACGTGAACATGCGATACGGCTCGCGCGGATGCACGCGGCACAGATCGTCGACCAGCACGCCGAGGTAGCTCGACGCGCGATCGAGTACGAGCGAGGGTTCGCCGCGCAATCGGAGCGCGACTTGGATGCCCGCATACAAACCCTGCGCGGCAGATTCCTCGTA
>JAGQQW010000195.1 GCA_020426005.1 Planctomycetota bacterium
GCGATGCGCGATGACGACGGACGGCTCCTCCGCACGCGGCGCTCCGGGCGATCGCACATCCCGGCATTTCTCGAGGACTACGCCGCACTCGCTCGCGGTCTCCTCGATCTCTACGAAGTCGATCCGCAGCTCGAGTGGATCGAGGCTGCGCGTGGCCTGCATGCGCAGATCGAAGCGCGCTTCTCCGCCGGCGACGACGGATCGTATTTCGCAACCGCCGACGATGCCGAGGCTCTGATCGTGCGCCGCAAGAGCGCCCAGGAATCCTCGCTGCCGTCGCCCGTCGGTCTAGCAGCAGAAGTCGCGGCGAGAATCGGTCTGTTGGCCGGTGAAACGGACATCGTCGATCGCGCGCGTGCGGTTCTCCGTCAGCACGGGCAAGAACTCGCACGCTATCCGAATGCGTTCGGTCAGCTCCTGCGTCTGATCGACTTCCTCGAGGCGCGACCTGCGGAGATCTACGTCGCCAGCACCGGCACGCAGGATGAGCTTGCCGAGTCTCTCGTCCGCGAGGTGCAACGAGTGTGGCCGCCGTATCGCGTTTTGGCGCTGCTTGCGCCCGACAAGCACGCGCGCCTCGACGTCTTGTTGCCCGCGGCCTCGGGGAAGTCCGCCGTCGATGGCAAACCGACAGCGTTCGTCTGCACCGAAGGCACGTGTCGCGCACCCGTCACGTCGCTCGTTGAGCTGCGCGCCGAACTCCGCCGCTTCCATTCGCGATGAGCCTGCATGCAACACCGAGATCGCCATGCCGTCGCGGAGTCGATCGGGCTTCACTTCGCGAGGTTCATCCAGGGTCCTGCGTCAGCAGTTCGGTGCATGGTCGAGTCGTGGCGGCGTCTCCTGCAAGGCGCACGGGCGCAGGCAGCTCGGGCGATTTACCTACGGAAGTGCAACGCAGCCAGGGGCGTCGATCCGACCCGACAATTGCATCACGCTGCTGACTGAGGACACTGGCGTGATGGGGCCCAGGCATTCCATTCCTGCCGCAATGCGCGTGAGTTTCCGACTCGAGACGCGCGGCGAGGATCCGCACACGTTGCGCAGCAGGACGAGGAGTGCGTCCCGCGGAAAGACTCGACTCGAGTTGCGCGGCGAGAATCGCCTCGCTTCACACCTCAGCGACCAAGTCGAGTTGAGCGGCAAGTCGCGCCTCGCCCCGCGCGGCAGGGCCCTCGCAGCGACTCGCATTGTCTCCATCGCACTCGCGTGCGCACTCGCAAGCATCGAAACCGCGTGCCGTCCCGAGCCTTCGGATCGTGCTCGGATCACGACAAAGGACCGCGCGCTCGCGCACGACGATCTCGAACTCGTCCACTTCGTGCGCTCGGATCGGCCTCTGTGCCGTGCCATGGCCGAAGGCACCTTTTGTTCGCCACGCGTCGTGGTGCTCCTTGCATCGATCCGCCGCCGCGTCGTCGAGACGTCGGGGCGCGAAACTTCGGCTGCCCGAAGCCCACATGAGCGCGACTTGATTGCGCGCGGAGTCGTCGCGACGGTTTTGTATCTCGATGGTGTGCCGTGTGCTCGTCAAGTCGGGTTCGCGGGGCCGGAGCGCTACTACGCGTTCTTGGATGGAGCGCTGCGGGCCGTACCGGAGTTGCGCATGTTGCGCGCCGATCGAGCGCTCCGAGCGACGGATGCGCTTGGCGCCGAGCACGGCCGTGCGGATCCCGGCTGCGTGAAGGCGCCGATCGAGCGGGACCAAGCCGCGCGCGTTCGACAGCGAGAACTCGAACACGAATGCGGGCTCGACATCGACGTGTCCGAACTCGAATCGTGGCATGGCCGTGTGTCCGACGAACTCCGCCCGCGGATTGCTCGACTGCTCGTGCAAGCGGCATTGGATCGCGGCGATATCGCGACGGCGAGTTCGTGGATCGACCGATGTGACGATGCCGTGCTCGCGGCAACGCTCGCCTTCGCTCGGCGAGAGCCGAGCCGTGCCTTGGCGCTGCTCGAGCGCAAGCGCGACTCGCGCCATGACGGCTTGGATGCGTTCCTGCTCGAAGCGCGGTGCCTTCACGATCTCGATCGCACCACGGAAGCGCGCGCGCGGATCGAAGCGCTGCCAGCCGCCGAACGCGACGACCGACGCGTGCGTGACCTCGTGGCTCATCTCGATGCACCGGGGCACCGCCATGACATCGCGATCCCGAACGAGACGGACGGTGGCGCATCCATCGACGTCGACCCCGAGAAATCGACATGCAAGTGAACTCCGCCAAGGAACCCAAACAAGGGAGAACGAACGTGAGGACTCTGTGCAGCGCATTGGCGCTTTTCTTCCAAGCGACGACGGCGATGCCCGCCATCGCGCAGGTCGTCGAACTCGAGGACGTAACGCATGCGGTCCGAGCGCCGGACGACATCGTGCTGACTGCCGGCAAGCTCCGCTTCCGTTGGGATGCCGAGTTCGCCAAGGACTGGAAGGCTCCCGAGCGCGCCGCGACCCACGGGCACGTGCTCGTCGACGACCAGCAGCGCGTGTGGGTCAACACCGATGGCAAGGCCGCGTTGACGATCTTCGATTCCAAGGGATCCACCGTTCGAACGCTGCTTCCCGATTGGCACGGCGGCCTGCACGGCATGTGCTTCGACCGGCGGGGCGAAGAGCCATGCCTCGTGATCGCGCACGCACGGCGCGGCGAGATCGTCTCGACTTCGATGGACGGCAAGGTCCTGTGGACCCTGCCGTGGCCCGAGGCCTCCGCGCTCTACGAGAAGGCTGCGCAGTATCACCCGACGAGCGTGGCGCTCGCATCCGACGGGAGGTTGTACGTCGCCGATGGCTATGGACTGTCGTGGATCCACGTCTATGACGCAGAGCGCAAGTATCAGAGGAGCTTCGGCGGCCTCGGCAAGGACGAGGGCAAGATGCGCACGCCGCACGGGCTCCTCGTCACGAAGCTCGAGCCTGCGAGTCTTCGCAGCGCAGACGATGCTCCCGAACCCATTCCCGTGACTCCCGATTCGGTGCAGGACGAGACGCCGCGCGAGGTGTTGATCGTCTGTGATCGTGAGAACCACCGTCTCCTACTCTGCGATCTCGACGGCGAAGTCCAGCGCGTCGTCCAAGGCATGTTGCGTCGCCCGTGCAACATCGCGCGGCATGGCGATGAGTTCGCGATCGCGGACCTGACGGGTCGCGTCACGCTCCTCGATGATCGCTTCGAGTTGATCGGTCACCTCGGCGAGCAGCCCAACCCGAAGTTCCGCGCGACGAATCGAGTCGCGCGGGATCAGTGGAAGGACGGCGAGTTCTTGTCCCCGCACGGCGTCGCATACGACCGTGCCGGCAACCTCTACGTCTCGGACTGGAGCGAGCACGGGCGGATCACGCGGCTAGAACGACTGCCAGGCAAGTAGCCTTCAGCGCCGAGCGCCGAGATCCATGTGCCAGCCCTCGATCAACGCGAAGAACGCGTTGTCCGAAATCGCGCTGCTCACCGGGATCCGATGCACGGCGTGAAGGTCGAAGTTCTGCGTGTTGGTGCCACCGTCCGAGGCGAAGAGCACTTCGACACCCGCGCGCTCGATGCGTGAGCGCAGATCGTCGGACATCTCCGTCGGCAGACCGAACGGATAAGCGAGCCAATGATCGCGCGCGTCGAGCCCGAGTTGGTTGCGAAGATGGCGTGACGCCGTCGCGATCTCTTCGAGCGCAGCATCGAGTTCCGAGGTCGCGAAGTCCGTGTGGTAGACCGAGTGACTCGCGAAGTGGAACCCGCGCCGCGCCATCTCCCGGCACTGGTCCCACGTGAGCGCCGGCACGCGAACGCCGATGCGCTCCAGGTCGTGGAGGAACGGATCCTCGGTTCCGACGATTCCCGTGCAGACGAAGAACGTGCACGGGACGCCCGCGCGACGCATCAACTTGGCTGCGACGTAGTTGTCCGAATACCCGTCATCGAACGCGAACACGACGGCAGGTCGACGTCGCGGCTTGCCACGACTCTGCAGCCACTCGTGCATGTCGAGGACGTCGTAGTTCGCCTTGGCGAGTTCGAGCTGCCGCACGAATTGTTCGATGCCCGTCGTGATGGTGTCGGTGTACGTGTCCGATACTCGGTGGTAGACGAGAATCGCCGTGCGTTGATCGCCGCGAGCACCGCGAAAGAAGTTTCGAACCGTGCACCAGGTGTTGACCCAGAATGCGAGTGCGGAGTTCTTGAAGGTGTCGCGAAGACTCGGCATGGCGCCGTGCACTTGCTTTCGCCGTTTGCGACAACGTGCTTCGACGCGACGCCGCAACAAGAACGCAGGCCGGTCTCGAGTCGGCGTCGATGGCACGAGTTGTGGCGTTCGTGTTGCAGAGCCCTTGTCGAGCAGTCCGACCGCGTCGCTCAAGAGCTTGCATCCCAGGTCGTCGAGCAGGATCTCGAGACCGCGCGGAGTCGCGAACGGCGGCACATCGATCCGCCGTTGCAGGACGATGTCGCCCGCATCGCGGCGCTCGTCGAGCCAGTGAATGCTGACGCCGGTCTCGTGCGCGCCATCGTGGAGTTCCCAGAAGCCCGGCGGCCCGCCGCGGTACTCAGGAAGGAAACTCTTGTGCACACGGATGGTCCCGAGTTCCGGCACGGAGAAGAGTTCTCGCTTCAGCGGCGGCGCGTCGAGGGAGATGCCGAGCCACGGAGCGAATTTTCTGACGGCATCGAGGCACGCATCCGATGCGACATCTTCGAAGCGAACGAGCCAAACGTGTTCGAGGCTCTCGATCGCGGGCAGTCCGACGCGGTCCGAACTCGCACGAGTGCGACTCGGAACGAAGAGCATCGTGAAGAAACGATGTGCGAGTTCGAGTGGCCAGGACAATGGCTCGCGGCGCAGCCGGTCGAAGACCGCGCGGACACGAGCGAGGCCGCGCGGTCTCGGAGCACCGGCCTGGACGACGAGCACGCGCACATGCGCGAACGACTCGACGATGCGTTCGACGGCTTCGATCGTCGCGTCGTCGATCCGCTCGCCGGCGAACACGACAATACGGCGCTCGTCATCGGCCCTCGGGGCTGAGGGATTCGTTGCGTCGTTATTCGTCGACACGTTCGCAGTTCACGTAGCTTTCGATCGAGAGGCGCTCACGACGCCGAGGAGGCTACGGCGCTTCGCCTTCGGAGTGAACAGCGTTTCTCGTCGTCTTCGTGTCGGAGTCGCCGCGCCTGGATGATCGGTGTGGAACCGGGTCGAAGCCACTTCCGCCCAACGGATGACATCGCAGGATACGGCGAGCAGCCAACACCGAGCCCTTGATCGCACCGTGGACTTCGAGTGCCTCGAGGGCGTAGCTACTGCATGTGGGGTGGAAGCGGCAGCACGGCTTCTTGAGCGGAGACAAAAATCGCCGGTAGAACCGCACAGGGAGCGACAAGGCGACGCCGAGCAGGCTCATTGCTGCCGTCCCTTGCGACGCTTCGCCGGCGGCCGACGCGACCCGGATCGCCTGCGCCCCTTGCCGGCTCGTTCGAACGCGCGTTCGGTGACCTGCGGGAGTTCGCTCATCAAGTCCGCGAGTGGATAGTGACCCTCGGCGAGATTGGGGATGACGACGACATCGACGCCGCCAGCCCGCGCTTCGATTTCCCATCGAGTGAGCCGAAATGCTTCCCGGATCATGCGCTTGATCTTGTTGCGACGGACCGCGCCACCGACCTTCTTGCTGACGGAGAGGCCGAGGCGCGCGTGGGGCAGTCGGTTGGGAACGACGACCACGCTCACGAAATGCCCGCCTGCGCGGCCACCCTGGCGATACACGCGACGAAACTCCCATGCCTTGCGGACGTGGTGTTCACGCACGAAGCGGAACCCGAGCGGGGCTTTCGGCAAGGCGGTCATCGGACGCAGAGGATACGATCTCCGCCCTCGAATCGCGCCGTATTTGCTTCGCTGGCATGCCCGCGGAAGGGCCCGCCTGCGCTTCCTGCCGGGAGACTCCATGATGACTTCGTTGATGAACTCACGGGTGGCTGCACTCGTCCTGCTGATCGTCTCGACGACGGGGTCCGTGCCTCGTGCCCAATCCCCCGCGACGGCGCCGCGGCCGATCCCGTTTTCCCGAGCGCAAGGCGCGCCGATCACGAGGCTAGATCTGCCCGACGCACGCTGGAGTCACGACGGGACTCGTGTCCTTCTGGGGCGTGGCGCATCCGCGATGAGCGTCGATCCAAAGAGTGGTGAGTCACGCGCTTCCACCGCCGAAGAGCGCGAGTCTCCGGCCCGTGCGAACGCAGCACCACAGCCCCGTCGACGGCGTGCGGGCCGCGATCGCCTGACGCTCGCATCGGGCGAGGCGCGCCTCGTCACCAAGTCGCCCGACGAGCGCCATGCGACCTTCGTGCGGGGGCACGACCTCTGGATCTACGACTTCGAGACGGAAGAGGAGCGTCGCCTCACGACCAACGGCAGTGACGATCTGTATCACGGTGAACTCGACTGGGTCTACCAAGAGGAGATCTACGGACGTGGCACGTTCCGCGCGCAGTGGTTCAGCCCCGACAGCAAGAAGGTCGCCTTCCTCTCGCTCGTCACGAAGAACGTGCCGTCCTACCCGCTCGTCGACGTGTTGCCGACGGTTCCGAAGCGACAAGAACTGCGCTACCCGAAAGTCGGTCAACCCAACCCCGAGGTCTCGTTGACGATCGCGGACGTCGCGACGGGGGCGATGACGCGTGTCGATCTCGATCGCTTCCCGAAGGATCGTCTCATCGTGCGCGTCGGTTGGACTCCGGATTCGCGCGAGTGTTTGTTCGCGGTGCAGGATCGGATCCAGACTTGGTACGAACTCTGCGCACTCGATACGAAGAGCGGTGACGAACGCAGTCTGCTGCGCGAGGTCGAGACGGCCGGTTGGACCGACCGACTCCCACTGCCCGTGTGGCTCGCCGACGGATCGTTCTTGTGGACGAGTCATCGTAGTGGTTTCCGCAAGCTGTATCGCTACGACCGAAACGCCGAGCTGATCGCCGAACTCTGGAAGGACGATTTCGGCATCGCATCGATCGTGCGGATCGACGACCTCGGGCTCGTCGATCCCCGTGAGCGTGCGGAAGTCTGGCTCACCGGCTACGCGGACAACAGTGTCGACGTGCATGCGTGGCGTGTCGGGCTCGACGGAAAGTCGGTGCAGCGCGTCACCGAAGCTGCCGGCATGCACAAGGTCACTCCGAGCCCTGGCGGTCATTTCGTGCTCGACGCATGGTCCTCGCTCGAGAATCCCGGGCGACTCGAGGTGCGTGATCGCGGTGGTCGGCTCGTCAAGGCGCTGGCCGATGCGAAGGTCGTGAGTCGCGACAATCTCCGTAGCGGGACTTGGAAGTCACTGCGGATTCCGGCGCGCGACGGCTATGTGCTCGATGCCGCGATCCTCACGTCGGGTCCGGCTCGCACGGATGCGCGTCGCCCGATCTGGATCGATACGTACTCGGGGCCGCATGCGCCGTCCGTGCGCAATGCATGGAACGGGCGCGCGTGGTTCCACTTCCTCGCCGACAAGGGGATGATCGTCCTGCAAGTCAACGTGCGGAGCGCCGAACCGCTTGCGCGCATGAAGTCCGTGCACGCGTGCTATCGAGACTTCGGAGCGCGCGAGCTCCAGGACCTCGAAGATGCGGTGGCGCACGTCTGCAAGAACCATGGCGGCGATCCAGCCCGCGTCGGCATCACGGGGTGGAGCTACGGCGGCACGATGACGGCTTACGCCCTGACGCATAGCAAAGCGTTCCGACTCGGGGTCGCCGGTGCTGGTGTCTACGATTGGCGCCTCTACGATACGATCTACACCGAGCGCTACATGTCGACGGACACCGACAACCCCGAGGGGTATGCGCATTCGTCCGTCGTTGCGGCCGCGCCGGACCTTCATGGTCATCTCGTCCTCTATCACGGAACCGAAGACGACAACGTGCACTTCCAGAACTGCATGCAATTCGTCTATGCCTTGCAGCAAGCAGGCAAAGACTTCGAACTCATGATCTTTCCGAACGCGACGCATGGTGGGGGAAATGGCCGCCAGGCAGCGCAACGCGCGCGAATGACATGGCGTGCGATCGAGCAGTATCTGCTCGACCAGACCGGTCGACTCGACCAAGCCAAGCAGGAGAAGAGTCGTGATCGCTGACTCGTCGACCCTCGTGGATTCCATGGATCGTCGCGGCCATGCGCTTCGCATCGCGCGACCGCGCGCGGCCCTCGTGACCGCGTTGTTGCTCGCGCCGACGCCGGCGTGTGCGCAGGCGGGCAACGAAGCGCCCTCGACCAAGGGCGACGTGTTGCGCGCGATCCAAGAGAAGTCGGTGCGCAACTTCGATGTCGACGAGCAGCGCGTCTACACGTTCGGTTGGCACGGGTTGTCCGGGCGATTCAGCACGCACCAGACGCATTCCAATCGACCTGTGCCAGCGATTCTCTTCGGGGCGAAGGCCAGCCTGGACACGATCTCCGGCAAGAACAGTCCGTACCGTGACGCGCAGAAGCTCGCCGGGATCTACGGTGTGACACCACCTCGTTCGGTGGATCCTGCACAGGTGTACGGCGATCAGACGCAGTTGCACTCGCTGCTCTTGGGTGCCGCAGATGCCGGCGCCAAGCGTATCGTCGTGCTGCTCATGGATGGCGCGGATTGGAATGCGTATGCCGCAGCAGCCATTGCCACCAAGCGCGCGTTCGATCCGAAGGGTTATGGGCACGGACTCGAGTTCTTCCAGTACGTCCCACCCGATCACTCGACGACACATCCACTGCGCTCGGTCGCGAGCGTGATCACGTCCCCGCTCGGGCAAGGGATCGCTCCCGGCTTCGATATCGCGCTCGGCGGTGCCTACCCCTGGTCGCCGCAGGACGCCACGTACCTCGCGGGCAACATGAAGGTCGGGTTCGACTCGAAGACCGCACACGCGGTCACGGATTCGGCGAGTTCCGCGACGTCGATCTCGACGGGGCGGAAGACGCTCAACGGTCGCATCGGCATGGATCGAGCAGGCAATCCGATCGAGCCCCTCGGTCGTGTCTTGCAACAGCGCGGCTACCTCGTCGCGACGGTGACGGACGTTCCGTTCGGGCATGCGTCGCCGGGGAGCTTCTACGCGTCGGTTCCCGATCGGGGGCAGTACGAAGAGATCGGGCGACAAATGCTCGGGCTGGGCGCATACCCCGGACTCGATGTCGTGCTCGGGTACGGGTTCGGGTTCGTGCGCTCGGACAAGACCCGGTATCTGACGGATGCCGATCTCGCCCGTGTTCAACGCGACGGAACGTACGAGGTCGTGACGAGTGCTTCCAAGGATCCGGTCGCTGAGCTCGTTCGCGCGGCTCATCGCGTCGTCGCCGCGCGCGAGAAAGGGATCACGAAGAAGTCACGCCTCTTCGGTTTCTTCGGCGATCAGGCGCTCGACCACGCGCCGTATCGCACCGCAGATTCGAAGTACGACCCGACACTCCAACTGTCGGCTGTCGGTCTTCCGTCACCGGGCGAGACCTACGACGAAGGCACGCTCACGCGCATGCCGACCCTGCAGGCGATGACCCTCGCAGCGATCCAGGTCATCGACGCCGAACCCGAACGCCCAGCCCTCTTGTTCGTCGAGGCGGGCCTCGTCGACTGGGGGTTGCACGCCAACAACCTCGACAACGCGATCGGCGAGATCGAATCGGGAGAGCAGGCCTTCTGCCTACTGCGCGACTGGATCGTCAAGACCGTCGGCTGGGAAGACGCCGTGCTGCTCGTGACGAGCGATCATGGTCACCTGCTGCAGGTCGACTTCGCAGCTCTCAAGCAAGCGGTCGATCGCGGCTGATCGAGTTGGTGCGCGAGCGCTCGCCGATCGCCTCGCCTCACGCGAAGTCGGTCGGGTCGCGCTTGTCCTTGTCGATGCCGAGCTTCTTCGCCGCAGCGGCGACGGTCTTGGCCGGGAGTTTGCCATCCCGTGCGAGCCCGAAGAGCGCGGCATGCGCGATCGACTCGGCATTGACTTCGAAGTGCTCACGCAATGCCTCGCGCGTGTCGCTGTGTCCGAACCCATCCGTTCCGAGCGGAACGAACGTGCCTGGGATCCAACGCGTGATCATCTCCGGCACGCTGCGCATCCAGTCGCTCGCGGCGACGAACGGGCCATCGATCCCGCCGAGCAGTGTCTCGACGTAGGGCACGCGCGGCGTCGCCGCAGGATTGAGGCGATTCCAGCGCTCACAAGCGAGCGCGTCACGACGCAGTTGTTGATAGCTCGTCACGCTCCACACGTCGGCGCCGACGTCGAAGTCCTTGGCCAGGATCTCGGCGGCGCGGATCACTTCGCGCAGGATCGAACCCGAGCCGAAGAGCTGTACGCGCGACTTGTGCTTCCCACCGAGCGAGAGTCGATACATGCCGCGCAGGATGCCTTCCTTCACGCCGTGGGGCATCGCAGGCATCTCGTAGTTCTCGTTCTGCAAGGTGACGTAGTAGAAGACGTCTTCTTGGTCGTCGACCATGCGCTTCAGGCCCTTCTCGATGATCGTCGCGATCTCGTAGGCATACGCGGGGTCGTAGCACACGCAGTTCGGGACCGTC
>JAGQQW010000196.1 GCA_020426005.1 Planctomycetota bacterium
GAGAGCCGGCGGCAGGTCCGCCCCCGCGCGCTTCTCGGAGCTCGAGCTGAGGGAAGGGACAGCGCGGACGCGCTGTGACTAGCGGTCAGGCAGCTTTGATCACGAGCCGGCAGCGAGAACCTGACAAAGTAGTGCAAACGCGATGCGCCGAGGCGCATGCAGCCTCGGCCCGGCGGTGTCGCGTGGCTGGTGCGCCGCCCGCGTCGCGATGCTCAGGTCAGCGGCGACCGATCTCGCTGCTGCCTCCATCGCTGAACGCCGCGCCGAACGTGTTGGCTGCAGCGTCGACGACGAGGGCTTGCAAGTAGTACTTCGTGCCGACGAGGGTCGCGGTACTCGGGATGGGGAGGCTCCACGTTGCAGCCGTACCCGTCGTGATCGCGACACCGGCGAGGTCGGGGCTCGCGAGCAACGAGCATCCCGTTGCACCGAGAGTCGTCAGGGGTAGCGGCAAGGTGAACGCGCCCCAGTTCGTGTCGGAGAAGCCGAGGAACATCAACACCGGCGCGTTCGCGACAATCGGACCGATCGTGACTTCGTGAGTGTCCCCGATCCACGGCAGCTTCCCGGGTACGAGCGCGAGCACCGGTGTGCCTCCACTTCCGGAGCACGCCGTGCCGTACGTCGTGAAGCGCGCAGGTGTGGCCGTTCCGTAAACCCACGTCTCGGCGTTGTGACCCGTGTCCCAGCCGCCGTAGAGAAGCGAACGACCGCGCACGAAGTCGTACGTCATCGCGTGCCCCGACCTGCCCGTCGGCTTGGACAGCACGCTCTGGAGCGTCCAGTTGTTGCCATCCCATTCCCAGGTCTCGTCAGGCTGCGAGGGTGCGGCATACCCGGAGAACATCACGGTGCGCGCGCGCAGTTCGTCGAACACCATGCCGTAGCCGACGCGATTGCCAGGGACCTGCGTCGGCATGCGTTGCGCCCAGTTGGTGCCGTCGAACTCCCACGTGTCCTGCCGCACGTTGAGACCGCTTCCGTAGAAACCGCCGTACGTGAGCGCGACGCCACGGAACGGATCGAACGCGAGCCCGTGATCGCGCCGCCCCGGTGGCGACGCTGTGGTCGTGATCTGTGTCCAGTTGGTCCCGTCGTAACTCCACGTGTCCTGAGCGTCGCCCGTTGCGGTGCGTCCGCCGTAGAGCAAGATGCGACGGCCAACCGTGTCGTAGCACATCGCGTGATCATTGCGCGCGCTCGGCGCTTGCGTGGTCGTGATCTGCTTCCAGTCGTTGCCGTCGAATTCCCACGTGTCGTTCATCAAGCCACCAGCGAGCGACGTGCTACCGCCGAAGACGACGAAGCGATTGCGCGCGCGGTCGTAGGTACCCGCGTGCCGCATGCGAGCTGACGGTTTGTTGATCGGCTGCAGCTGCGTCCAGTTGGTCCCGTCGAAGCGCCACGTATCGCTCGAGAGCCCAGTCGTCGGATTGTCGCCACCGAAGAGCAGCGCGCCACGTACGTCCGCCATGAGCACGTGGTCCGAGAGTGCCGGAGGCAACTGGGTCGGACTGAGCTGCGCCCAATCGGCTTGAGCTGCGAGAGAACACGGCGCGGCGAGAAGAGCGAGAGCGAGGCGCGGGATCATGAAACCTCCTTGAGTCGGGACGGATCCGTGCGGCCCCGCACGATAGCAGCCCCGGCGAGCGAGTTCGTGGCCCCCGAAGCGTGTCCACCGCGCATGAAGGGGCAGAACCGACAACCACGGAGACAGAGCCATGAAGACCTTCCAGAAGTTCACCCTCGCCCTCACCTGCGTCACCCTCGCCAGCCTCACGTCCTGCGAAGCGATGCTCCAAGAATGGGGGTTGCAGGATCCCGGCTACGGACCGGGTTATGGCGACGTCGACTACGGGCCCGCGTCGGGTGGCGGCTACGGCCAGCCAGGGCCGTATGGCCAGCCTGGCGGCTACGGTCAGCCTGGCGGCTACGGTCAGCCTGGCGGCTACGGTCAGCCGGAACCGTATGGCCAGCCTGGTGGGTACGGTCAGCCGGGGCCGTATGGACAGCCTGGTGGGTACGAGCAACCGAATCCAAATGGCCAGCCTGGACGGTACGGTCAGCCGCAGGGCTACGGTCGACCGGGCGGATTCGAGCAACCCGATGGCTACGAGCAAGCGGGTCCGTACGGTTCCACGTCCGAATCCGAGCAGACGATGTCGCGTCCGTCGAGGGGGCAACCCTCCTTCGAGGGCGAGCGGGGCGGATCTACCGACCAGCCGACCGAAGTGCCTGCGCTTCCGAGTCGGTACGAGAGTTCGAACGGCACTCGGTAGCCGTGGGCGACGGCGTACCGGATTGCGCTACTGCCCGCGCCAATCGGGCGAGGCGAGCCTGCCGATGAGCTTGCGCATGGCTTCGAGCGCGGCTTCGACCTGGCTGCGCTTCTGCAAGCGCACCAAAAGCGCGTCGAACGCGGCGCGACGACGACCGGTCAACCGCGCGAGTCGGCAACCGATCTCTTGCCCGAGCACGCGCGTGAGGATCAGGTCGGCGGGCGAGCCGAGGGGGGGGAGAGCGCGTTCGGCGAGTCCTTGGCGATCGCCGTCGAACACCTCACGGATGCGGCGCGCGTTGGCTTCGACTTCGTCCCACGGGAGTTGCACGTCGAGGAACTGCTGATACCACTGCAGGTCCTTGCCGGTTCTCATCGGGTTGACGAGACGCGAGCCGAAGAACCCTGCTGCTTCGAGGCGGATCGCGTGCCAGAGCCTGAGTTCGCGGGATGCGCCGGTGCCGAGTGCGTGCGCGTGCTTCGTATAGATCCACTTGCCGGCGGCTTCGGCCATGTGGTTGCTACCGGGCAGGTGCAACACGAGCAGTCGTGCATCGAGGATCGCCTGCCCTTGCAAGAAGAGCCGATCGAGGAGGCGCGTGCTCTGCTTCCGGTCCTTGGCGACGAGCGGCAAGAGCTCGCGTTGGTCCGGTTCGTACGTGGCGAGGACCGTCGGTGCGTCGATCTCGTCGATGCCGAGCATCGAAGCCACGCGTGCGAGCAGCGCCGGGAAGAGCTCCTCCGGTGACGCCGCGTGCAACTCGTGGTCGCCCGCGAGGGCCGCGAGACACGATTCTTCGACGAGCAGTGGATGCGTGTGCTGCCACACGTATCGATCGCTCGCGACCTGGAGCACGGCGGGCAACGAGATGCCGCGTTCCTGCAGCACGAAGTGATACGGCGGGTGGTTCTGGTGCACGATCGCCGCGGCGTTGCCGAAGGCCTTCGGCATGCGCTTCGGCTCGAGATGCAGGTCTCCGATCAGCGCTATGCAACGCGTCTCGCTCACGCTCATCAGGTGTTCGATCATCCACGCTTCCCGCACGTCGAACGGCGGTTGCATGTCGGTGCCGGCATGCGGATGGTCGAGCGCGAGGATGCGACAGCCGCAGTCCCGTGCCGTCTCGAGCAGCGCTTCGTAGCCGCGCGGTGGAATGCCGGGCCAGGCCGCTTGGAAGTCGACATTCACGAGCAGCTTCGCAGCGCTCTCCTCCGACCGGCTCCATGCGTCGATCGTGTCCTGGTGTGCCGTCGAGATGATCTCGAGTGCGACCGTGTCGGGTTCGAGTTCGCGAATCAGATGGGCTGCACTGAGCTGCGCACGCGGCAGCGGATGGTAGTCCCCGACGAGCACGAGCGGACGGCTGCACAGGCGCGCCAGGAAGCGGTCCTTCTCGACGCGTGTGAACGATTCGGGAAAACTCGACTCGAACGCTTCGACCGCCTCGCGCAGCTGTGGGCGGCCTGCCGTTCCGAGTCGGCGCGCCTGCAGTGCCACGCGGCCCCAGAGTTCCTTCTGCAGATCGAGGATCTTTCCCATCGTTCCATGGATCGACGGTCGCGGCGTCCCGACTCCAATCTTCGCGGGGCCGCGCGCCAACGCGCGATGGCGTGGCGCGCATGGGAATGCGATGCTTTGCGGCGATGGAGCCGCTCACGATTCTCACCTTCACGCTCGCGCTCGCGGCGTTCGCAGCTTTGGGCATGGATGCCGCGTTCCGCGTCGCGGGGCGACCGAATCGCGGGCTGTCGGTGGCGACGGCGCTTCTCGCGCTGTCCCACGTCGTGCTCGTGTGGCACGTGCGCTACGACTGGAGTCTCACCAAAGCGCTGGATCACGGCACCGCGGTCTTCGTGCTGTTCCACATCGTGTTGGCCCTACTGCTCGTCGTGCCATGGCTATCGAACGAAATCGCCGAACGCATCGCGCCGGCGACGTTCGCACTCGTCTCCATCGCAGCGGTGCCGGCGCCGTTCCGCTATGCCGATGTCGCGCCGTTCCGGATACCGATGACCTTGCTCTTCGTTGCGCTTCTCGTCGGCATCGGCTGTGCGCGCAGCCAGGCGAGTAAGCGCAGCGTGCAGTCCTTGCCCGTGATCGGGACCAAGCGGAGCGCGCTGTTCACGCTCGGCCAGTCGTGGCGGCCCGAGATCGAAGGCGAGTTCCGCGAAACCCAGGTCACGGTCCACTTCCGCGATGGCATCCTCGACGTCGTCGCCGACATGGTCGACGACGACGTGTTTAGTGACGCGACGGCGCACAATCAGCGCACGTGGGAGCTGGGTGATGCGTTCGAGGTCTTCGTGCGTCGCGAGGATTCCCTCGCCTATACCGAAGTGCACCTCACGCCGAACGACAAGAAACTGCATCTGCGCTTCGACGACGAAGAACACCACAAGAGGATCGACGGGATCGACTCCGTCGTCGCGGATCCCGGTCGGATCGATGGCCGCGCCGAGCGTACCGACGATGGCTGGCGTGCACGCGTGCGGATTCCGTTCGATGCACGTCCTGGGGATGTGCTCGCGGTTTCGTTCTGCCGCTATGACGCTACACGCGGGCGCGAGCCCGTCTTGTCGTCTTCATCCCCGCATCCGGTGCTCGCGTTCCATCGACCACTCGAGTGGGCACGCGTCAGGATCGTCGACTGAGCGGCGCGAGGACTCAGAAGATCGACGTCGTGCGGATTGCCGATGCGGCGTCGAACCTTCCGCCGTTGTCCGTGACGATCTGCGACCAGATCATGCCGCGCACGCCCTGCGGGATCGTCGCGGTGAAGTTGCCGAGTCCTGCAGCATCGAGCGGGCCGGCAGCGAGCGGCACGAAGTTCTGCAGGATGTCGTAGCTACCGAAGCGGAACGTCGAGCTACTCGGTGCAACGAGCAAGATCCAAGTCGCGCGTTCTCGGCCAGCGAACTCGAAGAGCAGGGGGAAGCCCGACAGGACGAACCCCGCGACCGCGAGTTCGGGCGGCTGCGAAGCGCGAAGCGTCACTTGGATCGCGTTGCTCGGGCCTGCAGGGCTCACGACCGTCATCCCGAACGTGCCGAGTGCCGGCGGTGGTGGGAGTCGGAACGAGAACGTCGTGTCGGACTTCGCCGTGGTCGAGACGTCGATGCGCTGCGCGCCAATGACGACTTCTTGGACGCTGCGCAGTCGCTGGCCGACGACCGTGATCGTCGGCCCCGCGAACGGTGAGAGCGACGTCGGCGTCACGCTCGTGAGTTGCGGCGGCGTGGCCGAGTCGAGACAGGTTCGCGTGTCGCGAAACTTGATCATCGTCGCTTTCGAAGACGCCGCGAATGTAGCGAGATTCGCGCTGCAGCCGCCGAGGCGCGAGCACATCAGGTTGCACGACGTCTCCGCGTCGCAGTGCAGCGCATCGAAGTTGTGTCCGAGTTCGTGCGCGATCAGCCCGACGTTGCGGCTCGCGTTGGTATCGGTCGGCATCGATACGGAGTACGCATCACTCAGGGTGCAGACCGACCCGAGAATGCCATAACCGAGGATGCCGTTCGTCGAGACCTTGCCCGAAAAGGCGTGCACGAGATCGCGCTGAATGTTGCCGTGACTCGTGTTCCATTGCTTCTGGACCTCGGTCACGAGCATGCGCGGATCGATGCTCGTGTACGTGCTCGTCGTCCGCACGATCGTCGTAGCGATCTTGATCGTGACGTCGATGTCCTGCTTGAAGATCGCATCGACGGCATTGACGAGCGTCGCGATGCGTTGCGCGGTCGTGGTCGCGCTGCTTCCGCTCAGCTTGTAGAACTCGAAGTCCGCGTCGCATGCGAGCTGCGCGAGCACCGTGGCTTGGGGTCGAACCGTCCTGGAGCCCTGACCGACGTCCGCGATCGGCGGAGTCGTCACGCCGCACGATCGATTGCGCGGCAGGTTGTCGGCGGACGCGTAGACGACGTGTGCCGCGCGCGACCGTGCCGTCGCTGGCAGCACGCGCGTGAGCGGCTCGATGACGAAGTAGCGGCCGGTCGCGTTCGAGTTGCTGTCGATGCGGATGTGCGCTTCGAGCGAACCGTCGAGCCACGATGCGGCGACGAAGCTGTTCGTCGTGCCGCGCACCGAACCGCGATACGTGATCGACGGCAGCTTCGGTGCGACAGACAGGGAAACGCCGTCGTCCACCAACACGCGATGACCGGCATCCCGCACGTCGTAGGGAACGATATCGAGGATGCGAGGCACGCCGTCCAAGACGACCGCGACTTCGAACACGCCGGGCAGCGTCGCAGGTATCGCCAACGATTGGACGGACGCGTTCTGCACGCCGAGCCGGGCCATGGCTTCGCGTTCTTGTGCGCCGAGCGCCGGGGCGATGGTGATCGTGGCGGCGAGCAACGAGGAGGAGAGCGAGCGACCGAACATGGGGGCCGAATCTACCACATCGCGTAGCCTGTTATGCTCTGACGTCGAACGCTGCCTCCTCGAGCCCTCGGTGTGTCCATGAAGCTCCGTCCCGTTCTCGCTGCCCTCGTCGCTCCCGTCCTGCTCGCCGGACCGCTATCCGCGACGTGGTCGATCGTCCTCGTCGATACGCGTACCAAGGAAGTCGCGATCGGATCGGCGACGTGCCTCACCGGGCTCGACTTGCGGGTTCTCACTCCGATCCTCGTCGTCGGCAAAGGTGGCGGCGCAGCGCAGTCCTTCGTCGATTCGACCGGTCGCAATCGGTTGCTGATCTTCAACGAGTTCCAGAAGGGAACCGCGCCGGCGACGATCCTCCAACTGCTCGCCAATCAGGACAGTGGGCATCAGACGCGTCAGTACGGCATCGTCGATACACAGGGGCGTGCGGTCACGTTCACCGGCACCGGTGCTGGCGCGTGGGCAGGCGGTAAGACCGGTCAGGTCGGCACGATCGTCTATGCGGTCCAAGGGAACGTGCTCACCGGCGCGCCGGTCGTCGACCGTGCGGTGCAAGCGATCCAGAACTCCACCGGGGATCTCGCAACGCGTTTGATGGTCGCGATGGAAGCCGCGTATTCGATGGGGGGCGACGGACGTTGTTCGTGCGGTGGGAATCCGACTGGTTGTGGTTCGCCACCGCCGTCGTTCACCAAGTCGGCGCACATCGGATACATGCTCATCGCGCGCCTCGGTGACACGGACGGCACGTGCAACCCCAACGTAGGTTGTGGTTCGGGCAGCTACTACATGGAACTCAACGTCGCGAACGCTTCGGGCAACTCCGCCGACCCGGTGCGGCAGCTGCGGCTCGCGTACGACTACTGGCGCATCGCGCTCCAGGGGCACCCGGACCACCATCTGTCGACCGTCGAACTCGACACGCCGGGCTTGCCCGCCGACGGAACGACGGCGGGGCTCGTGACGGTGCGCCTGCGGGATCTCGACGGTGCGCCGATTTCGAGTGCAGCCACGGTCACTGCCGCGCTCGATCCCTCGAGTTCTGCCTCCGTTTCGCTCGGTCCCGTGCGCTTCCTCGGCTCCGGTGTCTATTCGTTCCCCGTCGTCGCAGGCACGACGGCGGGCATCGCACGCTTGCGCATCGAGGCTGACGACGGGCGAGGCAAGGTTCTCTTGTCCCCGAACTTCGAGATCACGGTCAGCGGCGATCCGCTCTGGGCCTCGCGCGCTGCGCTTTCGACGACGAGCGGCGGCGTCGCCGACTTCGTGCTGCGCACGACGCGCGCCGGCAGAGCGTACGTGCTCGCCGCATCCAACTCGGGAAGCAGCCCCGGAATCAAGGTGGGCGCCAATCTCGTCGTCCCGGTCAATCCCGATCCGTTCTTCGTGACGTTCCTCGAGTTCGCGAATCGTCCTCCGATCACCAACAAGACGATCGGGACGTTCGATGCGACCGGGAACGCGAACGCGTCGTTCGGCCTGCCGCCGAACGTTCTCGCAGCGCTGAAGGGCACGAAACTCACGTTCGCGTTCGCGACGTTCGGCCCGATCGACTTCGCGAGCAACGCGGTGACGGTCGAGCTGCGCTGAGCGCGCACGGCGCCGTTCGAACGCCGCGCTATTGCTCGAGAAGGTCTCGTAGCATGTTCAGGATAGGGTTCTCGTCGCCCTGCTCAGGCTCTTGTTCTGCGCCGGGGCGATTGTCCACTTGGACGATAACGAGTTCCGTGGTGTCGCCCTTGCCCGTGACCACGTACTCCATCTCGAAGTAGTTCTCGGGTTCGTCCTCGAGGTCCGGCCGCGGTGCGAACAACGTGTACTTCAAGCGCTCGTCGGGCGTGAACTCGAGGACGGTGCCCCATTGTTCGAAGATCTGTCCGTTCCACTCGGTCCGGAATCGAATGGGGTCGCCGACTTTCCAGCTGGTGACCAGCTCGCTGCCGTACTGCCAAACCTTGACCTTGTCGGGGTTGGTGAGCGCATCCCATACGGCTGCCTTCGACGCGGTCGTCGTCATCCTCGAAATGTTGGTCGCCATACGATCGAGTTCTCCGTTCGCTCGATAGGCTCAGATCGGATTGTCGGCTGCCCCCAATAGGCGCCGTTGGTTTGGCCCATGCTTCGACTCAGTGCATCGCCGCGTCGACGAGCGCACGGAAGAGCTGGCTGCCCGAAGTCTCGTCCTCGTCCTCGTCCTTCGGCGCGAGTAGCGAGGCCGGGTGGTGGTAGCCGAGGTAGCTGCGGTCGGGGTGCGGCATCAAGCCGAGCACGCGACCGGTCCCATCGCAAATCCCCGCGATCGCGGCAACACTGCCGTTGGGGTTCGCGGGCGCATCGACAGCGTCCTTGCCATCGGCATCGACGTAGCGAAACGCTACGAGATCCGAATCCGTGTCGAACTCGGGGCCGGGGACGAACTTCCCTTCGCCATGCCCGACCGGCATGTCCCAGTACTCACCCTGCGGCAACCACGAACAACGCGAGTTCTCGATGCGCAAGCGCACCCAGCGGCACACATACTGTCCCGAGTCGTTGTGCACGACACTCACGCGCTGACGCAGCGGAGCACCCGTGTCGCGTGGCAACAGCCCCGACTTGACCAGCGCTTGGAAGCCGTTGCAGATGCCGAGCACGTAGCCGCCCTCGTCGTCGACGAAGCGCCGCAGCACGTCGCCGAGTCGTGTGCGCAGCTGACTCGCGAGGATGCGCGCCGACGCGATGTCGTCGCCGTGCGCAAACCCACCCGGGAAGACGAGGATGCGCGCACCGAGGATCAACTCGGGGTCTCCGAGCCATTGATGCGTGGTGTGCACCGAAGCGCTCGCGCCCGCGCGCATCAACGCGTCGGCGGTCTCGACGTCGCAGTTGGTGCCGGGCGCCTTGACGACGATGGCGTGTGGGGGAATCACCGTCCTGCCTCCTGCGCCGTCCGTGCGGCGGCGATCGGTCCGTGTCGTAGCGGCGTGCTCCACGCGCGTTCGCAGTCGTCGAGATCGAGGTCGAAGAGCAGATCTCCCGTGAGACCTTCGGCGCGATAGCGGCGCTCGGCGTTCGTGATGCCGATCTTCCGCACCGGCACCTTCAGCGACGTCAGATAGCGTTCGAACTCCTGTTCGTGGCCCTTGCGCACTTCGATCAGCATGCGACCGAGACTCTCGGAAAAGAGCACCTCGTCGTCGCGCATGCCGTCCTCGAGTTCGAGATTGCCGAGATCGAGCGTGATGCCGAGGTTGCCGCCAAAGGCCATCTCCGCGGCCGCGAGCACGATACCGCCTTCGCTCGGGTCGTGCGCGGCGCGTACGTGGCCGGCGGCGATCGCTTCGGCGACGACGCGGAGGTTGCGCAAGCTGTCGAGCAAGACCGCGCGTGGCGCCGCGTTGCCGAGCGCGCCGTGCATCGCGTACCAGAGGGAGCCGCCGAGCTCGCGGTAGGTCTTGCCGACGAGGTAGACGCTCGCACCTTCGGCGACGAAGCACGATTCGGGCACGAGCGTGACGTCCGGCACGATCGCGAGCGCGGTCACGAGGATGCAACCGGGGATCGCGATCGTCTTGTCGCCAACGCGGAACTCGTTGTGCAACGAATCCTTGCCCGACACGAACGGCGTGCGCAGTTCGCGCGCGAACTCGCAGAGCGCTTCGGTCGCGCGCACGAGGGCGCCGAGTTGTTCGGGCTTGTCGCAGTTCCCCCAACAGTAGTTGTCGAGGATCGCCGTGTGCGTCGGGTCACCACCGCGGCAGACGACGTTGCGCATCGCTTCGTCGAGTGCGGCCTCGGCCATCGAGGCGGGGTCGATCCACGAATAACGCGGATTGAGGCCGGTCGCGACCGCGAAGCCGCGGTGCGTGCCGGGCTTGGGGACAAGCACCGA